>PQAI01000262.1 GCA_003105245.1 Betaproteobacteria bacterium
CGCATCTCGGCCAGCTCCTGGCCCTGCGCGAAGAGCCGCTGGGCGAGGACTTCCTGGGAAGGGAGCATGCGTTCGCGGACACGGCGGCCAAAGGCCTCCTCCTTGATTCGGTTGACCCACTCGACGGCGCCCGCGCCCCCGAGGTCGGCCAGGGGGAAGGCGCGCCTGAGCTCCTCGACGCCCACCATCCCCTCGTCGGTGGCGAGGCGGCCGTCGGCCACCATCTTCTGCAGCGTGCTCCGGTGCACGCCGACGAGTTGGGCCGCTCGGGAAAGCGACAGCCGATGGGACACGATCGTTCTCCGGCCGGAATCGCGCCGAACGAGGCGCCGAAAGGCAGTTTAGCGTAGGACTTTGGCCCACCGGCATTAAATAAGCGGCCGTTGATATGCGTCACTACCCATTTGGGGGGGGGCGAATTACCCTACGCGGGTATAGTCACTGACTGGCGCACGCCGCGAAAGTGCGAAACCCGCAGGGAAAGGCGGGACATTCCGCGCCAGACTGTCTGGTCACACGAAGGAGACGAGCATGGATTTCAACAAGGAACTGGACGCGCGCGGGCTCAACTGCCCGCTGCCGATCCTCAAGACCAAGAAGGCCCTGGGCGAGCTCACCGCCGGCCAGGTGCTCAAGGTGATCTCCACCGACGCCGGCAGCGTGAAGGACATGGAAGCCTTCGCGAAGCAGACGGGCAACGAGCTCCTGTCCTCGCAGCCCGAGGGCAAGGAGTACGTCTTCTTCCTGAAGAAGAAGTAGGCGGCGCGATGGCCCAGAAAAGACTGGCGATCATCGCCACCAAGGGCACGCTCGACATGGCGTACCCGCCCTTCATCCTCGCCTCCACGGCCGCGGCCCTGGACTACGAGGTCCAGATCTTCTTCACGTTCTACGGCCTGACGCTGCTGCGCAAGGACCTGTCCGGGGTGAAGATCAGCCCGCTGGCGAATCCCGCCATGCCGATGCCCGTGCCCATGCCCGTGCTCGTCTCGGCGCTGCCGGGAATGGAGTCCATGGCCACGATGATGATGAAGCAGAAGATCAAGGCGAAGGGCGTGGCCTCCATCGAGGACCTGCGCACCGCCTGCCTGGAGTCGGGGGTCAAGTTCATCGGCTGCGAGATGACGGTGGACCTCTTCGACTTCAAGCGCGAGGACTTCATCGACGGCATCGAGTACGGYGGCGCCTCCACGTTCTTCGAGTTCGCCGGCAACACCGACATCTGCCTCTTCGTCTGACGCCCCCAGGCTTCTCTYTCCCCAACCCCACTCGGAGATCACCACAACCATGAAAACGATCACCACCGCGGTCCGCGGCGCGCTCCTCGCGGGCGCCGTCGYCCTGCCGTTCGCGGCCTTCGCGACGGACGGCTACTTCTCGGACGGCTACGGCATCAAGTCGAAAGGGATGGGGGGCGTCTCGATCGCCACGGCCTCCGATTCCATGGGCGGCGCCAACAACCCCGCCAGCATGTTCTTCGTCGGCAACCGCGTGGACGCGGGCCTCGACCTCTTCAGCCCGCACCGCTACGCCAAGCGCGAGGGAAGCATGCAGGGCATGATCGACTTCGCGGTCGACAGCGACAGCACGCTCTTCGCGATCCCGGAATTCGGCTACAACACGCGCTACAACAAGGACGTCACGCTGGGCGTGACCGTGTACGGCAACGGCGGCATGAACACCGACTACGAGGGCGGCCAGATCAACTGCGCGCCCCTGGGCGGGCCGTCCTCGGCCAACGGCCTGTGCGGCAACGGCCGCCTGGGCGTGGACCTCATGCAGCTCATCGTCGCGCCGACCATCGCCTGGCAGTTCTCCCCCAACCACGCCATCGGCGTGTCGCCGCTGCTCGCCTACCAGCGCTTCCGCGTCCAGGGCGTGCAGCTCTTCGCGATGCTCTCGCAGGCGCCCGAGAACGTCAGCAACCTCGGCTACAGCAACGCCACCGGCTTCGGCGTGAAGATCGGGTACATGGGCAAGATCGGGCCCGTCAACGTCGGCGCGATCTACGGCTCGAAGGTGAACATGGGCAAGTTCGACGAGTACAAGGGCCTCTTCGCCGAGGGCGGCGCCTTCGACATGCCCGAGCACTACGGCTTCGGCGTGTCGTTCAAGCCCGCCGGCAACTGGATGGTCGGCGTCGACTACAAGCGCATCAACTACAGCGAGATCGCCTCCGTGGGCAACCCCAGCACCAACCAGGCCCCGCTGGGCGCCGACAACGGCCCGGGCTTCGGCTGGCAGGACGTGGACGTGTGGAAGTTCGGTGCCGAGTACCAGGCGAGCCCCGAGCTCACCCTGCGCGCCGGTTACAGCAAGTCCGACAACCCCATCCTCGCGCGCGACGTGACCTTCAACATCCTGGCGCCGGGCGTGGTGAAGGACCATTACACGCTGGGCTTCACCTACGCGATCGACAAGAGCTCGGAGATCTCGGGCTCGTTCGTGCACGCGAAGAAGAACTCCGTGACCGGAGCTTCGCTCTTCAACGGGCTGGCGCCGGCGCCGGTCATGGGCAGCGAGACGATCTCGATGTACCAGAACTCGCTGGGCATCGCCTGGGGCAAGCGCTGGTAGGCCGACCCCCGGCTGCAGGACCGCGAACGGCCGGCTACACGCCGGCCGTTTCGTTTACGGCCCAGGCGCCCTCGGTGCCCGCGATGCGTTCGACGTAGCGCGCGCGGTAGAGCAGGCGGGGCCGCGCCGGATCGTCCACGAAGGCGCTCCGCTCGTGCAGCACGTTGTTGCACACGAGTCCCATGCCCGGCAGGAGGCGCGTGCGCAGCACGCACCCGGAATCGCCGTCCAGGAGCGCCAGCAGGCGCGCCGCCGCGGCCGCCGTGGCGGGATCGTCCTTCCAGGCCACGCTGCGCGTGCGCGCGGTGTAGCGCATGTGCAGGTCTCCGGTGCCGGGCTCGACCGAGAAGACCGGCCCCACGGCCGCGGGACGCGCGACCCCCTCCTCGTCGACCCGCGCCGGGATCGCGAGCGCGTCGGGCTGCATCAGGGCCCAGGCGAGCGCGGGATCGTCCTCGCGCAGCAGCAGGTAGGCGAGCTCGTGGTCCAGGACGGCCGTGTCGCCCCCGGAGGCGGCGTCGCGCACGCAGTGCAGCAGCATCGCGCGGATGCGCAGTTCCGGCGGGTTGTAGTAGCCGTCGGTGTGCCAGCGGATGCGGTGGGTCGTGTACGGGATGAACCCCGCCGAGGCCTTGGCGCCGGTCACCGCGATGCTCGTGATGCCGTCCTCGTCGGCGAGGAAGTTGGTGTCGAGCGTGGCGAGCCCCAGCTGCGCGCCCAGTCGCCGCGGCACGGACTTGTCCTCGCCGGTCACCGTGCTCGCGTAGACGGCCATGTTGTCGCGCCGGCAGCGGCGCACGATCTCGGCCTTCTCCGCGGCCGTGAGGGCGCGCGGGTCGCGGACCTCCACCAGGAGGTCGGCGGCGGAGCGCGCGCGTGCGGCGAGCTTGCGGTCGCGCCAGCGGGCGTAGGCCTCGTCGTTGCCGGGCGCGAAGGGGTTGCGTGCGAGGCCGGCGTCGGTCGCGCCCATCGCCTCAGCCCTCGGTCTGGGCCGGGCGCCGCTTGCGCCGCGGCGCCTCGTCGAAGAGCCCCGCCACGCTCTTGGCGAGGGTGGATGCCGCCTCGGGGCCCTCGATCGCGATGACCTGGTCCCAGGTCCAGCGCTTGTCCTTCTCCGGCATGAGCTCGGCCACGGACGTCGCGAAGTAGCGCAGGAAGGCGAAGTCCGGTCCCTCGGGGCCGTGGCCGAACTCCGCGTATTCCTCCGTGCGGCGGTTCAGCAGCTCGATGAACGCGGCCTTGATGGCGGCGGGGTCCGTCTCGCCCAGCAGCCGCGCGCGGTTCTCGGCGAGCTCCTCGCCGGCCCGGTTGGCGAGCGTGGTCATGAAGGCCACCCGCCCCGCGTCGTCGTAGCGCGCGTAGACGAGCCGCCAGGCGACCTGGATCGCGAAGGCCAGCGCTTCGGCCAGGAAGTCGAAGTACTGCGGCCCGGGGTCGATGTCGAACCCGGCCTTGCGCATGCTCTTCAGCATGTTCTGGGCGACGCGCCAGGCGATGAAGGCGAGGGAGGCCGCGACCTCCCCGGGCGCGTGCGTCCGACCGGCCTTGAACCAGGTGCTCTTGACCCGAAGCGGAGTACGACTTGAGGTGCTCACAGCTTGCGCAGGTAGAACTCGTAGGCGCCGTTGCCCGCGCCCGAGGCGGACACGAGCTCCAGGTGGGTGGCCTCGGCCCAGCCGGCGACGTCGTCGCGCACGCCCGGGCAATCGCTCACGAGCTTCAGGACCTCGCCCGACTTCATTCCCTTGAGGAGCTGGCGCGCCTCCAGGATCGGCCCGGGGCAGGACACCCCGCGCATGTCGAGGCGCACGTGAGCGGCCACGGTGCCGCTGCGGCCCTTGCGCACGTAGTAGCCGGTGGCGCCGCGATCGCGCGGCTCGGTGTGGATCACCTCGTTGTTCGTCTGCCGCGCCCAGGAGAAGAGGTCGTCGCGGGTTCCGGGGCAATCGGACAGGAGGAGCAGCACCTGGCCGTCGCGCAGGCCCTCGAGGATCTCGCGGGCGCCCAGGATCGGCCCGGGGCAGGTGAGCCCGGTGAGGTCGACCATGGCGGCCGGCTCGCTCGTCAGGGAATAGGTCATGGGGCGCGCCGGCGCGGCTATTCGGCCGCGACGATCGTCTTGTGCGGCACGAGCAGCCCGCAGCCCACCGCCTGGCCGCGGCCCAGGCCGGCGCGCTGCAGCAGCAGGGAGTCCGGCTCGCGCAGGTCGTGCACCGCGACGGGGAAGGCGGGTGCACGCCCTTCCTCCAGCTGGACCTCGACGCGGCGCCCGCAGATGAGGCGGCCGCGCACGCCCAGGGCGGCGATCTCCTCCTCGAGGACGGCGAGGAATCGCACCTCGTCGGCCTCGCCCGTGGTCACGCGGGGGGAATAGAGGGTGGGAGCCCCCAGGTGCTTGCGGAAGGAACCCTCGCCGACCTTCAGCGTGACGCTGCCGACCCGCAGCTCCTCGCGCTCGAGGGCGCTGGCGGAGCAGACCCGGTCGCGCGGCAGGCGGATCACCAGGCGGGAGCGGTGCGTGATCATGACGCCGCCCTCGGGCGAGCGCGGGCCCTTCATCGGCAGGATGCCGGCGCGCGGCGTCTTGAGCACCCAGGGCAGGATGCGCGCGATCTCGCGGAAGAGGGGCAGCTCGTAGTCGCGCGGCAGGCTCTCGCCGGCCAGCCCGAAGGCCACGTCGACCATTTCGGTCAGCTGCGCGGAGGCGGGGCCGCAGCCCGGCCCGAGGGTGTTGGCGGTGGCGTTCATGGCGGGCTCCCGGCGGGGGATCGTCCCCAGGCCTGCAGGGCTTCGCCCCAGGCGGTGGCCGTGCCCGGGTCGATGTCGAACACGGTGAAGCGGCGGCCCTCCCGGATGCGCACGCGCAGCAGCGGCATGCCGCCCGCCTCGAAGGCGATGGGGTGCATCTCGATCTGCTGGCCGCCCAGGGGGACGGTGAGCGAGGCGAGGGGGGCGGAAGGGCTCATGGGCGGGGACCTGGGTGGGAGTGGCGGCGTGAATACTGCCACGACGCGAGGGGATACTTTATGCCGTCCCGCGGGCCGGTCGTCTATTCCCCGGGCGAAGGACGCGCGACATACCCCAAAAGGGTAATCCGCAACCCCCCCTTCGGAGATTACCCTTGACCGACGGGGTGATAGCGAAGCCCCGGGGGGCACCGTAGCATCGCTCGACCTTGGGAAGGGTCCCCTCCCGGGAAACCCAGACGACCAAACGCAACGCGAGGAGGCCGCAATGGCAAAGAAAATGCACTCGACGCCCATGCTCGACGAGCTGGAGACCGGCCCCTGGCCGAGCTTCGTGACGGGCCTGAAGCGCCTGGCCAAGGACAACGACATGATGGTCGACCTGCTCGGCCAGCTCGAGACGTCCTACAAGACCAAGAAGGGCTACTGGAAGGGCGGCACCGTCAGCGTCTTCGGCTACGGCGGCGGCATCATCCCCCGCTTCACCGAGCTCAAGGACGGCGAGGGCAAGCCCCAGTTCCCCGACGCGGCCGAGTTCCACACGCTGCGCGTCATGCCGCCTCCCGGCATGCACTACAACACGGACATCCTGCGCAAGTTCTGCGACACCTGGGAGCGCCACGCCTCCGGTCTCATCGCCTTCCACGGCCAGAGCGGCGACATCATGTTCCAGGGCGTGCGCTCGGACAAGGTGCAGGACGCCTTCGACGAGATCAACGAGCTCGGCTTCGACCTGGGCGGGGCCGGCCCCGCCGTGCGCACCTCGATGTCCTGCGTGGGCGCGGCGCGCTGCGAGCAGTCGTGCTACGACGAGGCGGCCGCGCACCGCACCGTCCTCAACAACTTCACCGACGACATCCACCGCCCGTCGCTGCCCTACAAGTTCAAGTTCAAGTTCTCGGGCTGCCCGAACGACTGCATGAACTCGATCCAGCGCTCGGACATGGCCATCATCGGCACCTGGCGCGACAACATCCGCACCGACGAGGCGCTCGCCCGCAAGTACTTCGCCAAGCACGGCGTGAACGACCTCGTGAACGACGTCGTGAGCCGCTGCCCGACCAAGGCGATCCAGCTGGTCGACGCGTCCAAGATCCCCGCCGGCCCGACGATCTCGTCGGTGAAGGTTTCCGACGACAAGGCCATCTGCATCGAGAACCGCGACTGCGTGCGCTGCATGCACTGCATCAACGTGATGACCGGCGCGCTGGCCCCCGGCAAGGACAAGGGCGCCACGATCCTGGTGGGCGGCAAGCGCACGCTCAAGATCGGCGACCTGATGGGCACCGTGGTCGTGCCCTTCATGAAGCTCGAGACGGACGAGGACCGCGAGCAGCTCGTGGACCTCGGCAAGCGCATCGTCGACTTCTTCGCCGAGAACGCGCTGGAGCACGAGCGCGTCGGGGAGACGATCGAGCGCATCGGCCTGGTGAACTTCCTGGAGGGCGTGGGACTCGACATCGACCCCAACATGGTCTCCCAGCCGCGCATGAACCCCTACGTCCGCACCGACGGGTGGGACGAAGAGGTCGCGAAGATCAAGGCCAAGAAGCAGGCCGCCTGAGCGACGTCCCCCGAACCCGCCGAAGACCGAACCCGGAGTCACTGACATGGCCACCGCTACCGCCACCCCGCGCCGCGCGATCGAGTCGGGCGTGCCCGACAACAAGCAGTACCTGCACCCCAAGCTCATCAAGAACTACGGCAACTGGAAGTACCACGACCGTCCGCGGCCGGGCGTGCTGCACCACGTCTCCCACTCGGGCGACGAGGTGTGGAGCGTGCGCGCCGGCACGCAGCGCCAGATGGACGTCTACACCATCCGCAAGCTCTGCGACATCGCCGACAAGTTCGCCGAGGGGCACGTGCGCTTCACCATCCGCTCGAACATCGAGTTCATGGTGTCCGAGGAGAAGAAGGTCGCCCCGCTCATCGAGGCGCTCAACAAGGAAGGATTCCCCGTCGGCGGCACCGGCAACTCGGTGACGATGATCGCCCACACCCAGGGCTGGCTGCACTGCGACATCCCGGGCACCGACGCCTCGGGCGCGGTGAAGGCGCTGATGGACGAGCTGCACGAGGAGTTCATCAAGGAGGAGATGCCCAACCGCGTCCACCTCTCGACCTCGTGCTGCGAGATCAACTGCGGCGGCCAGGCCGACATCGCGATCATCATCCAGCACACCAAGCCGCCCAAGATCAACCACGACCTCGTGGCCAACGTCTGCGAGCGCCCCGCCGTGGTGGCCCGCTGCCCGGTGGCGGCCATCCGCCCCGCGCTGGTGAACGGCAAGCCCTCGCTGGAAGTCGACGAGAAGAAGTGCATCTGCTGCGGCGCGTGCTACCCGCCCTGCCCGCCGATGCAGATCAACGACCCGGAGTTCTCCAAGTTCGCCATCTGGGTCGGCGGCAAGAACTCCAACGCGCGCGGCAAGCCCACGTTCATGAAGATGGTCGCCTCGGGCCTGCCCAACAACCCGCCGCGCTGGCCGGAGGTCTCCGAGATCGTGAAGAAGATCCTCTACACCTACAAGGCCGACGCGCGCCCCTGGGAGCGCCTCTCGGACTGGGTCGAGCGCATCGGCTGGCCGCGCTTCTTCGAGAAGACCGGCCTGCCCTTCACGAAGTACCTCATCGACGATTGGCGTGGCTCGCGTTCCAACCTCAACGCCTCGGCGCACATCCGCTTCTAGGCCCGGCCTGGGAACGGACGGACAACGGATAGACGACAGGAGCAGTTCGTGAAGATCGGAGTGATGGTCAACGAGGGGCCGTACCAGCACCAGTCGAGCGACAGCGCGTACCTCTTCTGCAAGGCCGCGATCGAGTCCGGCCACCAGATCGAGCGCGTGTTCTTCTACCACGACGGGGTCAACAACGCGACCAAGCTCACCGAGCCGCCGCAGGACGACCGCAACGTGGTGGCGCGCTGGACCAAGCTCGCCGAGGAGCACGGCGTGGACCTCGTGGTGTGCGTGGCGGCGGCACTGCGCCGCGGCATCGTGGAGCAGAACCTGGCCCAGGGATTCCGCATCTCGGGCCTGGGCCAGCTCGTGGAATCGGCCATCCAGTCGGATCGGCTCGTCGTATTCGGAGACTGAGGCATGGACGAAGCCGGCACCGTCAAGAAGTTCCTGTTCGTCAACCGCAAGGCGCCCTACGGCAGCGTCTACGCGCTGGAAGGCCTGGAGGTGGTGCTCATCAGCGCCGCCTTCGACCAGGACGTGGGCCTCGCCTTCCTGGACGACGGGGTCTACCAGCTCGCCAAGGGCCAGAACCCCAAGGGGATCGAGACCAAGAACTTCTCGCCGACCTACCGGGCGCTCGAGGGCTACGACATCGAGAAGCTCTACGTGGAGCGCGAGTCGCTCGAGGCGCGCGGCCTCACGGAGGCGGACCTCCTGGTCGACGTGCAGGTCCTGGGCGCTGCCGAGATGGCGGCGCTGATGGACGAGATGGACGTGATGATCAGCTTCTGAAGACAGGACCCGAGAAAATGCTCCACATCGTCAACAAGTCCCCCGGCGAGCGCTCGACGCTCGCGAGCTGCCTCGCGCACGCCCGTCCCGGCCACTGCGTCCTCCTCATCGAGGACGCCGTCTACGCGGCCACGAAGGGCCACGCGGCCGGCGCGCAGGTGGCGAAGGCGCTCGGCGGCGGCGTCAAGGTCTACGTCCTCACCCCCGACCTCGAGGCGAGGGCGCGCGCCGGCGCCGTCGCGGACGGCGTCGTCCAGGTCGACTACAAGGGATTCGTCGACCTCGTCACCCAGAACCCCCGCGTGCAGTCCTGGCTGTAGCGCGGACCCCGGCACCAACGAAGCCAGAAGCGAAAACGCGAAACGCGAAAGGAGAAACGAATGGGCACCATCGATGCGGGCGGCAAGACCTTCGAAGTCGACGAGGAGGGCTACCTGGTCAACCTCAGCGACTGGAACGAGGAGCTCGCCGGCGAGATCGCCAAGGCCGAGAAGATCGACATGACCACGAACCACTGGGAGGTCGTCAACTTCCTGCGCGAGTACTACAACGAGTACCAGATCGCCCCGGCGGTGCGCGTGCTCACCAAGGCCATCGGCAAGAAGCTCGGGCCCGAGAAGGGCAGCAACCAGTACCTCTACGAGCTTTTCCCCTACGGACCCGCGAAGCAGGCGTGCAAGATCGCGGGCCTTCCCAAGCCCACGGGCTGCGTCTGATCCCCGCTTCCGGGCGCGGGCATCGTCCGCGCCCGGACCCGGGTTCCCCATGGCCGCCTTCTTCGCAGGGCTCTTCTACCTCGCCGCCGCGGTGCTGGTCGCCGGGCTGGCGGTGCGCATCCGCCAGTACGCCGGCACGCCCGCGCCGCTGAAGATCCCCACCACGCCCGCGCCGACGACGCGCGGCGGCGTGGCGCTGCGCCTGGCGCGCGAGGTGGTCCTGTTCGAGAGCCTGTTCAAGGCGACGCTCTGGACCTGGCTCTTCGGCTGGGTCTTCCACGCCGCGATGGCGCTCGTCCTGCTGCGGCACCTGCGCTACTTCACCGAGCCGGTGTGGGCCTGGGTCGCCTTCGTGCAGCCCTTCGGTGTGTACGCCGGGTTCGCCATGCTGGCGGGGCTCGCCGGCCTCTGGGCGCGCCGCTTCCTGGTCGACCGCGTGCGCTACATCTCCACGCCGTCGGACCACCTGATGCTGGCGCTCCTCGTGGCGATCGCCGCGAGCGGGCTCGCCATGAAGTACCTCGCGCACACCGACGTGGTGGCGGTGAAGACGTTCTTCCTCGGGCTCATGACCTTCCAGGTCCGCGAGCTGCCGGCGGACCCGGTCCTCGCCGTGCACCTGGGGCTGGTGGCCGCCCTCATGCTCGTCTTCCCGTTCTCGAAGCTCCTGCACGCGCCCGGCCTCTTCTTCAGCCCGGGGCGCAACCAGGCCGACGATCCGCGCGAGCGCCGACACCTGGCCGAGTGGGCCGCGCGCCTGGACGCGAAGTAACGCCATGGCCGACGTCACCGCCCCGAAGCTTCGCGAGTACCCGGTCCCGCCGGCGATCCAGCCGGACGCGATGGCGGGCTCCGTGCCCTACGTCGCCACCGAGAAGATGCAGGAGGCCATCGGCTTCCCGGCGAAGCTCGTCGACGACTGGCACGACAAGGCCATCGCGAAGATGGGCGAGCTCGTGGGCAAGTACCGGGGCCTGCGCGTCTACCTCGACGCCTGCGTGCACTGCGGGGCCTGCACCGACAAGTGCCACTATTTCCTGGGCACCGGCGACCCCAAGAACATGCCGGTGGCCCGCCAGGAGCTCATGCGCGGCGTCTACCGCCGCCACTTCACGCTGCCCGGCAAGCTCTTYCCSAAGCTCGTGGGTGCCCGCGAGCTCACGAAGGAGGTGCTCGACGACTGGTACAAGTACTACAACCAGTGCTCCGAGTGCCGCCGCTGCTCCGTCTTCTGCCCCTACGGGATCGACACGGCCGAGGTGACCATGGCCGCCAAGGAGATCCTGGACAGCGTGGGCTACGGCCAGAAGTACACGAACGAGATCATCGGCAAGGTCCACAGGATCGGCAACAACCTGGGGCTTCCGGGCCCCGCGCTCGAGGACACGCTCCTGGGCCTCGAGGAGGACACGAAGGAGGAGACCGGCGCCGACGTGAAGTTCCCCCTCGACGTGAAGGGCGCGGAGGTGCTGCTCGTCACGCCCTCGGCCGACTTCTTCGCCGAGCCGCACGTCGACAGCCTCATCGGCTACGCCAAGGTCTTCCACGCCGCCGGCATCTCCTGGACGCTGTCCTCGCACGCCTCGGAGGCCGGGAACTTCGGCCTCTTCATCGGCAACTACGAGCAGATGCGCAACATCGCCCTGCGCATCCGCGAGGCCGCCCTCGAGCTGGGCGTGAAGCGCATCGTGGTGGGCGAGTGCGGGCACGCCTGGCGCGTGGCGTACAGCTTCTGGAACACGCTGGCGGGCATCGGCGCGGGCGCCGACGATCCCTTCGCGCGCATGCTGCAGTCGCAGCTCGACCACCGCCACAAGCAGCCCACGCACATCTGCGAGCTCACCTGGGACCTGGTGCAGAAGGGCGCGCTGGTGCTCGACAAGGAAGCCAACGACCACCGCGTGATCACCTTCCACGACTCCTGCAACGTGGCGCGCGCCTCGCGCATGGGCGACGAGCCCGGCGGGCAGTTCGAGATCCCGCGCGCGCTCGTGCGGGCCGTGGCCAACAAGTACGTGGAGATGCGGCCCGGCACCACCCACGAGGCCACGTTCTGCTGCGGCGGTGGCGGGGGGCTCCTCACCGACGAGATCCTCGACCTGCGCGTCAAGGGCGCGCTGCCGCGCATGGAGTCGCTGCGCGAGGTCGTCGACCGCCACGGCGTCAACTTCATGGCGACCATCTGCGCCATCTGCAAGGCGCAGTTCACCAAGGTCCTGCCCTATTACGGTTTCAACCGCAGCATGGTGGGCGGCGTCCACCAGCTCGTGAGCACCGCCATCCGCCTCGGCGCGAAGCAGTAGGCAACCCCCGGTCAAAACACACTACGACACAGAGGAACCCGTGGCCGCCAATCCCCAGGAAACCCAAGCCCTCACCTTCCGACGCTACAAGGACGGCGACCACACGCCCGACCGCTGGCAGGAGGTGATCTTCCAGTCCTCCTGGACGCACAAGTGCCCGACCTACATCCAGTCCACCCCGCCGTGCCAGGGCAGCTGCCCGTCCGGCGAGGACATCCGAGGCTGGCTGCAGATCGTGCGCCAGACGGAGAAGCCGCCGCAGGGCGTGCCGTGGCAGGAGTACGCCTGGCGCCGCCTCACGGAGGCCAACCCCTTCCCGTCGGTGATGGGCCGCGTCTGCCCCGCGCCCTGCGAGACGGGGTGCAACCGCAACGAGGTCGAGGACCACGTCGGCATCAACTCCGTCGAGCACTTCCTCGGCGACTACGCCAACGCCAACAAGCTCGCGTACAGGAAGCCCGAGAAGCAGACCGGCAAGAAGGTCGCCGTGATCGGCGGCGGCCCGGCCGGCCTGTCGTGCGCCTACCAGCTGGCGCTGAAGGGCCATTCGGTCACGGTCTTTGACGAGCACGAGCACCTCGGCGGCATGATGCGCTACGGCATCCCGGGCTTCCGCACCCCGCGCGACAGCCTGGACGCCGAGATCCAGCGCATCCTCGACCTCGGCGTCGAGACGCGCCTGAAGTGCCGGATCGGCACCGACGTCACCATGGAGGAGATCCGCAAGCAGTTCGACGCGGTGTTCCTCGGCATGGGCGCGCAGGGCGGCCGGCCGCTGCCGCTGGCCGACTCCCAGGCGCCCAACGTGGTGACCGCCACTTCCTTCCTGAAGGCCTTCAACGACGGGCGCCTGCGCCACGTCGGCAAGCGCGTGGTCGTGGTCGGTGGCGGCGACACCTCCATCGACGTGGCCACGGTCGCCCGCCGCCTCGGGCATATCGAGAACGCCAAGCCCACGGACTTCGAGCAGGCCATCGCCGGCTACATGGCCCACGACGTCGCGCACGTCTCCGTCGCGCAGGGCGCCGAGGTGACGCTCACCTCCGTCTTCGGCGTCGACAAGATGCAGGCCAACAAGCACGAGATCGAGCAGGCCGCGGCCGAGGGGATCGACATCCGGGGCGGCTGGGCCCCCGTGGGCATCGTGAAGGGCCCGGACGGGCGCGCCACGGCGCTGCGCGTGGCGCAGTGCGAGGCCAAGTTCGTGGGCGGACAGCTGAAGATCGACATGAAGCCCGGCACCGAGCAGGACATCCCCGCCGACCTCATCGTCTCGGCCATCGGCCAGGCCGTGGACTTCACGGGCCTGGAGGAGTTCAACAACGGCAAGGGCGGCGTGACGGCCGACCGCAACTACCGCGTGGCCGGCAAGGACGGTGTCTTCGCGGGCGGCGACGTGCTGCGCCCGCACCTGCTCACCACGGCCATCGGCCACGGCTCGATCGCCGCCGACGGCATCGACCGCTTCCTGAACGGCGAGGAGCCGGAGAAGCGCCCGAAGATCGACGTCCACCAGTTCGACCTGGTGCGCAAGATGCACGAGAGGGGCCTCGAGGTCGAGAGGGCCAAGGAGCCGATGTGGGGCACCTGCGACTCCAAGGCGGCGGTGCACAACTACGACAACCGCTCCGACCGCCACATCATCACGCACAAGGAGCTCTTCCTCGGCCACTTCGGCTTCACGCCGCGGGTCAAGCGCAACTTCATCACGCTCACCAAGGAGACGGCGCTCGGCAACTTCGAGGAGCGCCTGGGCGCCCTCAACGAGGCCCAGGCCATCGCGGAGGCCAAGCGCTGCATGAGCTGCGGCCTGTGCTTCGAGTGCGACAACTGCGTGGTCTACTGCCCGCAGACGGCCGTGTTCAAGGTGAAGAAGAACCAGAGCACGACCGGCCGCTACGTGGACACCGACTACGACAAGTGCATCGGCTGCCACATCTGCCGCGACGTGTGCCCCACGGGCTACATCCAGATGGGCCTCGGGGAGTAGGGGCCGGCGATGAAGGCGGCGGGACTGGTTCGCGGCGCGCTCGTCGCCGCACTCCTCCTGGCGGGGAGCGCGGCGGGACTGGCCGCGCTCGCCGCGGGCCCGTCGCTGGACCCCGCGCGCGCCGGCCCGTGCGTCGAGGACCCGAAGGTGATGCGCCGCTCGCACATGGATTTCCTCAAGCACGACCGCGACGACACCGTGCGCCGCGGCATCCGCGGCGTGAAGCACAGCCTCTCGGCCTGCGTCGACTGCCACGCGAACAAGGCCGACGGGCGCGTGCTGGGCTCCGACAGGCACTTCTGCCAGGGCTGCCACGCGTTCGCCGCGGTCAAGCTCGACTGCTTCGACTGCCACGCCTCCACCGCGCGGATCGCCCCGGCGGCGACCGCGGCAGCCTCCCTTCCCGGAGCCGCGCGATGAATCCCGTCGACAAGCGCCGGCGCGAATTCCTCGGCTCGGCCGCCGCCTTCGCCGGCGCCATGATCGCGCCGGGCGTCTTCCTCTACGACTACGCCAATGCCGGCGTTTCGGACGGCGCTTCGCGACCACGGGGCCCCGCCGAGCCCGCGAGCGCCAGCGTGCGCTGGGGCATGCTCATCGACACGACGAAGTGCGCCAGCGGCTGCCGCGAGTGCGTGGACGCCTGCAACCGCGAAAACGGCCTGCCGGGCACGACGCGCTCCACCGACTCGCAGTGGATCCGCAAGGTCGACCTCAAGGACCTGCGCACCGGCAAGGCGCTCTCGGTGCCCGTCATGTGCCAGCACTGCGCCGAGCCGCCCTGCGTCGACGTCTGCCCGACGGGCGCCTCCTTCAAGCGCGCCGACGGCATCGTGCTCGTCGACCGCCACACCTGCATCGGCTGCCGCTACTGCATGATGGCCTGCCCGTACAAGGCCCGCAGCTTCGTGCACGAGCCGACCACGGGCCAGAAGCCCGACGTGCCGCGCGGCAAGGGCTGCGTGGAGAGCTGCACGCTCTGCGTGCACAAGGTCGACCGGGGCGGCACGCCGTCGTGCGTCGAGGCCTGCGCGGCCGCCGGCCACGGTGCCATCCTCTTCGGCGACCTGAACGACCCGCAGAGCGAGATCGCGAAGCGCATCCGCGAGGTCGCCACGGCGCAGCTGCGCGCCGACCTTCGCACCGACAACGGCGTGCGCTACCAGGGGATCTCGGGATGAGCGCTCTCGCCTCCCCGTCCTCCGCCCGGCGCGCGTTCTGGGTGCTCCTCGCCGCAGGCTCCCTCGTGCTCGCCGTGGCCCTCGGCGCCGCGCACTACATGGAGGAGCACGGCCACGCCGTGACCGGCATGAACAACCAGGTCGTCTGGGGCCTGCCGCACGTGTTCGCGATCTTCCTCATCGTGGCGGCCTCGGGGGCGCTCAACGTGGCCTCGGTGGGGTCGGTCTTCGGCGAGACGGCCTACAAGCCGCTGGCACCCCTCTCGGTGCTCACCACGGTGGCGCTGCTGGCCGGCGGCCTCATGGTGCTGGTGCTGGACCTCGGCCGGCCCGAGCGCCTCGTCGTGGCGGCCACGCACTACAACTTCCGCTCGATCTTCGCGTGGAACATGATCCTCTACAACGGGCTCTTCGCGATCTGCGCCCTCTACCTCTGGTCGCTCCTGGAGCGGCGCATGGGGGCGCTCTCCAAGCCCGTGGGGCTCGCGGCTTTCGCCTGGCGGATCATCCTCACCACGGGGACGGGCTCGATCTTCGGCTTCCTCGTCTCGCGCCAGGCCTACGCGTCGGGCGTGATCGCGCCGCTCTTCATCGCGCTCTCGCTCGCCTGGGGGCTGGCCGCCTTCTACCTCGCGCAGTGCGGGCTCGCGCGGCTGGCGGGGCAGGAGGCGTGGGACGAGGCGCTCCACGCCCGCGTGCGCCGGCTGCTGGGGATCTTCGTGATCGCCGCCCTCTACTTCGTCGTCGTGCACCACATGACGAACCTCTACTGGGCCAGGCAGGCGGCGTTCGAGCGCTTCATCCTCGTCTCGGGCGCGCCCTATCCGGCGCTCTTCTGGGCCGGCTACGTCGGGCTGGGAACCGCCGTGCCGCTGCTGCTGCTCTTCCACCCGCGGCTCTCGGGTCCGCGCGCGACTGCCGCCGCCTCGGTCCTCGTCTCGCTGGGGGCGCTCGCGTTCCTGTACGTCTTCATCATCGGCGGCCAGGCGTGGCCGCTCGAGATCTTCCCGGGCTACGAGGCCTCGAGCAGCTTCCACGACGGCCGCGTCGACGGCTACGCGCCGAGCCTGCCGGAGTTCCTGCTGGGGCTGGGCGGGCTMTCGGCCTCGTTCCTCATCGGSCTCGCGGGCGCGCGSGTKCTGCCCATMCTCGCGCCRCCGAAGGTCGCGATGCCCGCGGCCGCGCCGGCCAAGTAGCCRCGCCCCCACGCTGCCCATGAGCGGGCTCCTCATCTCCGCGGCCTGGCGCTCGTCGGGAAAGACGACGGTCGCCACCGGTCTCGTCGCGGAGCTCGCGGGACGCGGGCTCGTGGTGCAGCCCTTCAAGAAGGGTCCCGACTACATCGACCCGCAGTGGCTGGGCCTCGCGGCAGGGCGCACCTGCCGCAACCTCGACCTGCACCTCCAGGGCGACGCCGAGGTGGCTTCCCACTGGGCGATGCACTCGGCCGGGGTCGACGTCGCCGTGGTGGAGGGAAACCTCGGCCTGCACGACGGGCTCGACCTGGAGGGCTCGGACAGCAATGCCGCGCTCGCGAGGAAGCTGCAGCTGCCCGTCGTCCTCGTCCTGAATTCCCGCGGCATGGCGCGCGGGGCCGCGGCGCTGCTGCACGGGCTGGCGACCTTCGATCCGACGATCCGCGTGGCCGGCGTGATCCTCAACCGCGTCTCCGGCGCGCGCCACGAGGGGAAGCTGCGCGCCGCCATCGAGCGCTACACGCGCATTCCCGTGCTCGGCGCGATCGGCGAGGATCCCCGCCTGGGCGTGGTCGAGCGCCACCTGGGCCTGGTGCCCGCCTTCGAGGCGGGCGACGCGATGGCGCGGATCGCGGCGATGCGCGAGGCGGTCTGCGCCGGCGTGGACGTCGACGCGATCCTGGCGATCGCCCGCACCGCCGCGCCGGTGGCCCCTGCGCCGCCCGGGCCGCCAGCGCCGCCGTCGCGGCTTCGCATCGGCATCGCGCGCGACCGCGCCTTCGGCTTCTACTACCCCGACGACATCGACGCGTTCCGCGCCGGCGGGGCCGAGCTCGTGGCCGTGGACACGCTTCGCGACCGCCGCCTTCCCGAGGTGGACGGCCTCTTCATCGGGGGAGGCTTTCCCGAGGTGCTGGGCGAGGAGCTCGCGGCCAATGGCGAGTTCCGCGCGAGCCTGCGCGACGCGATCGAGGCCGGGCTGCCCGTCTACGCGGAGTGCGGAGGCCTCATGTACCTGGCGCGCTCGCTCTCGTGGCGGGGGCGGACCTGGGAAATGGTCGGGGCGCTGCCGGCCGACGTGGTCATGCACGCGAAGCCCGTGGGCAAGGGCTACGTCCGTCTCGTGGAGACGGGCGACCATCCCTGGGGCACGGGGGAGGGCACCGTCGTGCGCGCCCACGAGTTCCACTACTCGACGCTCGCCCACGCCGACCCGGGCCTGCGCTACGCGTTCCGCGTGGAGCGGGGGGCCGGCACCGACGGCCGGCGCGACGGCATCGTGCACCGCAACGTGCTGGCGACCTACGCGCACCAGCGGTCGGCGGGGGGCAACGACTGGGTGAGGCGATTCCTCGCCCACGTCGCGGGCCGCAAGGCCGTGCGGGCGGCCGCCGCCGCGTCCGCCTGAACGACACGCGCGGGAGGAAAGGAAAGGATGATCGAGATCACGAAGGTGGCCGCGGAGAGGATCCGCCAGTCCGCCGCCGAGTCGGGAATGCAGGCGCCCGTGCTGCGCGTCGCGGCGCAGCTCGCGGCGGACGGTAGCGTGGAGTACGGCATGGGCTTCGACCAGTCGCGCCCCGGGGACACGACGGTCGAGCTGGAGGGCGTCCACGTCGTCGTCGCGGCACGCAGCCGCGAACTCCTCGAGGGCGTCGTCCTCGACTTCGTGGAGATGGAGCCGGGCGACTTCCGCTTCATCTTCACGCCGGCGGGCACGGAAGGCGGGTCGTGAGCGGCCGCGGCGAGGTCTTCCTCGTGGGGACGGGGCCGGGCGATCCGGACCTGCTCACGGTCAAGGCGCTGCGCCTCATCCGCGAGGCCGAGGTCGTCCTCTACGACAACCTCGTCTCCGACGAGATCATGGCGCTCGTGCCCGCGACGGCGGAGCGCATCTACGTCGGCAAGAAGCGCGCCGACCACGCCATGCGCCAGGAGGCCATCAACGAGCTGCTCGTGAGCCTCGCCCACATGGGTCGGCGCGTCCTGCGGCTCAAGGCGGGCGATCCCTTCGTCTTCGGCCGCGGCGGCGAGGAGATCGAGACCCTCGGCGCGAGCGGCGTGCGCTTCGAGGTGGTGCCGGGGATCACCGCCGCCCTCGGGGCGGCCTCCTACGCCGGCATCCCCCTCACCCACCGCGACCACGCGCAGTCGTGCGTCTTCGTCACCGGCAACACGCAGGACGGGGCGCTCAACGTCGACTGGGCGGCCATCGTGCGGCCGCGCCAGACCGTGGTGATCTACATGGGCTTCCAGAACCTCGACGAGCTCTGCCGCGAGCTCGTCTCGCACGGCCTGGCGCCGTCGACGCCGGCCGCCATGGTGCAGCAGGCCACCACCGCCTCGCAGCGCGTCGTGTGCGCCGACCTCGCCACGCTCGCGGAGCGCGCGCACGAGGCGGGGCTGAAGCCCCCCACGCTCATCATCGTGGGCGAGGTGGTCCGGCTGCGCGACCGCCTGCAGTGGTTCGAGGCGCACCAGGCCGCCGGGGCCGGCGCGGGCCGGGAAGGGCAGGGGACCGCGTAGTCCCTAGTGCGCGGAGCCGGAGAACTTGCGGCCGACGGCGTAGACCGCGGCCTCGACGCGCGAGCTCAGGTTCAGCTTGGCGAGGATGTGGCGCACGTGCAGCTTCACGGTGTCGTGGCTGATGTCGAGCGCCTTGGCGATGCCCTTGTTGCTCATGCCCTGGGCGATGTAGCCCAGGATCTCGAGCTCGCGCTCGGTGAGGGCGCGTCCCTCCTCGCGGCCGGACTGGGCGCCGAGCAGGTGGGTGAGCTTGGTGGCCATGGCCGGCGCCACCACGAGCTCGCCCTTCACGGCGCGCTTGATGGAGTCGACCACGTCGTCCGGGTCCATGTCCTTGAGCAGGTAGCCCCGCACCCCCGCGCGCATGGCGTTGGCGAGGTCGTCGTGCGAGTCGCACATCGTGAGGATCACCACCGGCGTCTCCATGCCTTCCTCGCGCACGCGCTTGAGCAGCGAGAAGCCGTGCATGGCGGGCATGCGCAGGTCCATGATCATCAGGTCGGGCTTGAGCTCGCGCAGCAGGCGCAGCGCCGCGTCGGGCTCGCCGGTGGCGCCCACCACGCGGATGCCCGCCCGGTGCTCGAGCAGCTCCGCCAGCCCCCGGCGGCACAGGCCGTGGTCGTCGATCAACACGACGCGGATCGGGTTCTCGCTCATGGATCAGTCGGGGGTGCCGGGAGCCTGGGGAATGGAGAGCCGGACCTGGGTGCCCTTGCCGGGGGCGCTCACGATGCGAAGCCGGCCGCCGATGCGGCGGGCGCGCTCGCGCATGATCGCCAGGCCGTAATGGTCGTCGCCCGCGGCGCCCGCGCGGCGGCGGGCGATCGCCGCCCCGGAGCCGTCGTCCTCGACGCTCACCCGGAAGGATTTCGGCGTGCGCTCGAGCACCACCCGGGCGTTGCTGGCCCCGGCGTGCTTGATCACGTTGGCCAGCGCCTCGCGCACGATCTGGTAGACCTGCGCCTCCTGCTCCGCCGGGAGCTTCAGGTCGCGGGCCCGGTTCTCGATGCGAAGCGCCACGCCGGTGCGGTCGCGGAAGGTGCGCGCGGTGTTCTCGAGGGCGTGCACGAGGCCCTGCCGGTCGACCGGCTGGCGGAAATGGGTGATGAGCTCGCGCAGGCCCGCGTGGGCCTCGCCCAGCGACTCCTGGATGTCGCGGAAGTACTTGAGCGACTGCGCCCCGTTGCCGGCGCGGATGGCGTCCTGCAGCAGGCTCATGCGCATGCGCATGAACGCGAGCCCCTGGGCGAGCGAGTCGTGGATCTCGCTCGCGAACATCTGGCGCTCGGCCGACAGCGACGAGTGCAGCCGCTCCTGCTCGAGGAGCGCGTTGTCGAGCACGAGGTCGAGCATCTCGGAGACCGGGCCCACGAGGCCCATGATGTCGGACGGCAGCCGGGCCGACTGGCCGAAGAAGAGGTTGAAGACGCCGATGGCGCTGCCCCGGCAATGCAGGGGCACGGCGAGCATCGGCCCGGTGTCGGGACCGGTCGCGAAGACCCCCATGCGACGGGCGCACGCGAGGTGGGCGTCGTGGACCTGGACGTCGTCGGTGCGCAGGGCCGCCCCGCACATCCCGCAGTCGTCGTCGACCAGGTTCTCGCGGGCGAGGATCTCGGGGGGCAGGCCCACCGAGCAGGCGAGCCTCAGCGTGCCCCCGCCCCCGTCCGGGGGAGCCAGGCGTATCGCGCCGCCGCGGGCCCCCGAAAGGGCCACGATGGCCTTCAGGCCGCGCTCGAGCAGGGCGTCGAGCGCCTCGCTCGGCACGAGCCCGCAGGCCGCGCGGGCGCGGCCGCGCGGCTCCGGCCCCGCCGGGGGCTGGAGACATCCCCTTTCGGGGCGGATCGGGGTCGGTTTGCGGGTCAAGCGGTGGTACTCCTCCAGTGGCGCCGGCGCGGAGCCCTTGCGTGGGGTCTCCGTCTGTCGGTCCAGGGACAATTCTACGAGAAAACGGGGCGCCTGTTCCGGCGCGAATCCCCCAAACGGGTAGGGTCACCCCCCCCTTTCCGGCAATAGACAGCCCGAGCGCCAAACTGCGGTAATAGGCAGTCCCCGCAAAGGGCTTTCCCGGAAGGTTTCCCCATGCATGCGAGCGCGAGCCGGATGCCATGACGCAACTCGCGCTCGTCATCGACCTGAACGTGTGCGTGGGCTGCCATGCGTGCGTCACGAGCTGCAAGGAGTGGAACACCTCCGGCGTCGCGGGACCGCTTCCGGACACCCAGGCCTACGGAGAGCACTACCGCGGGACGTTCTTCAACCGGGTGCAGACCTTCGAGGTGGGCTGCTACCCCGCGACCGAGACGGTGCACTTCCCGAAGTCGTGCCTGCACTGCGAGGACCCGCCCTGCGTCCCCGTGTGCCCGACCGGCGCCTCCTACAAGCGCAAGGAGGACGGGATCGTCCTCGTCGACTACGACAAGTGCATCGGCTGCAAGTACTGCTCGTGGGCCTGCCCGTACGGCGCGCGCGAGCTCGACGACCAGAACCGGGTGATGAAGAAGTGCACCCTGTGCGTCGACCGCATCTACGACGCCTCGCTCCCGGCGCAGGAACGCAAGCCYGCCTGCGTGATGGCCTGCCCGACCTCGGCGCGCCTCTTCGGCGACATCCACGATCCCGCGAGCGAGGTCTCGCGCGCCATCCGCGAGGAGGGCGGCTACGCCCTGATGCCGGAGTGGGGAACGCATCCGGCCAACCAYTACCTGCCGCGCCGAAAGACCCGCGTGCACATCCACGCCGACGAGCTCGAGCGCGCCGACAACCCCCTCAAGGTCGATCGCCAGCTGCCCCGCCCCGCCAAGGGCGAGCCCACGCTGGACGACGCCGTCACCTGGTAGGCGCCCCACCGCATGCGACCGGCCCTCTCCGTCATCCTGCTCACCACCCTGCTCGGCGCCGGTCAGGGCCTGTTCCTCGCGATGGTCACGCACCAGACCTACGCGCTGTTCGGCGTGCTCTCCCCGGGAGGCTCCCGGGGCCTGTACGGGCCGGCCGCGGCGGTCTCCCTGGCGCTCCTCCTGGCCGGGCTCGTGGCCTCCTTCTTCCACCTGGGCCGGCCGGAGCGCGCGTGGCGCTCCGCGGCGATGTGGCGCACCTCGTGGCTGTCGCGCGAGGTGATCGTGCTCCCGGCGCTCATGGGAGCGGTCTTCCTGTACGCGGCCGCGCACCTGGCCGGCCTCAATCCCGTCCTCGCGCGGCTGCCGGGGGGCGTGGCGATCGACGCGAGCATGGCCATCGGCGCCGTCGGCGCCGCGCTCGCCTTCGCGCTCTTCGTGTGCACCGGCATGATCTACGCGTGCCTGAAGTTCCTGCGCGAGTGGCACAGCCCCCTCACGGTCGCCAACTACATCCTGCTCGGCACCGCCTCGGGATTCACCGCCGCCGCGGCGCTCGCCACCGTGCTCGCTCCCGGCGAGGCGACCTTCTTCGCCGGCTGGGCGCTCGTGTTCACGGCCCTGGGCGCGGCCTCGCGCGGGGCCTCCCTGGTGCGCAACGCCCGGCTGCGCCCCGTGAGCACGCTGCAGACCGCCATCGGGGTGCGCCACCCCGCGATCCGGCAGATCTCGCAGGGCTTCACGGCGGGCTCGTTCAACACGCACGAGTTCTTCCACGGCCAGGCGGCCTCGCTCGTGCGCTCGGTGAAGTGGATCTTCCTCGCGGCCGCCTTCGTCGTGCCCGCGGCGCTGCTCGCGGGGCACCTCGGCAACGGCTCGCACGCGCTGCTGGCCGCGGCCATCGCGATCCAGATGGCGGGACTCATGGCGGAGCGGTGGTTCTTCTTCGCCGAGGCGAACCACCCGCAGAACCTCTACTACCAGGCCGTGGCCTAGTGCCGCGGCGACATCGGCGATTGAAGATCGGCAGAGACCACAGGAGGAAATGACATGGCGCTCGTGAATCCCCATGGCGGCGGGCCGCTGCGACCGCTCGCGCTCGAGGGCGCCGCCCTCGCGGCCGAGCTCTCCCGCGCGAAGAAGCTCCCGCGGCTCACGGTGAGCTCGCGCGAGAAGGGCGACCTCATCATGATGGGCATCGGGGGCTTCACGCCCCTGGAGGGCTTCATGACGCACGCGGACTGGCAGGGCGTCTGCGACGGCATGCGCACGGCCTCCGGGCTCTTCTGGCCCATCCCCATCACGCTTTCCGCCGGCGAGGCGGAGGCCGGCGCGATCGCCGTCGGGGGCGAGCTGGCGCTCCTCGACCCGGACGACGGCTCGATCCTCGCCACGATGCTCGTCACCGAGAAGTACGCGATCGACAAGGCGCACGAGTGCGCCAGCGTGTTCCGGACGACGGAAGCCGAGCATCCCGGCGTGCAGATGGTGATGGCCCAGGGCGAGGTGAACCTAGCCGGCCCCGTGAAGGTGCTCTCCGACGGCGGCTTCAAGGCGAAGTACGGCGCGCTCTTCATGACGCCTGCCGAGACCCGCGCGGAGTTCGAGCGGCTCGGGTGGTCGCGGGTGGCGGCCTTCCAGACGCGAAACCCCATGCACCGCTCGCACGAGTACCTGGCCAAGGTGGCCATCGAGGTCTGCGACGGGGTCCTCATCCACTCCCTGCTGGGCAACCTCAAGCCCGGGGACATCCCGGCCGACGTGCGCACGAAGGCGATCGGCGTGCTCACCGAGAAGTACTTCCTCGGCAAGACCGTGGTGCAGGCCGGCTACCCGCTCGACATGCGCTACGCCGGCCCGCGCGAGGCGCTGCTGCACGCGCTCTTCCGCCAGAACTACGGCTGCTCGCACCAGATCGTCGGGCGCGACCACGCGGGGGTGGGGAGCTACTACGGCCCCTTCGACGCGCACCACATCTTCGACCAGATCCCGCACGATGCCCTGGAGACCAAGCCGCTCAAGATCGACTGGACGTTCTGGTGCTACAAGTGTGGCGGCATGGCCTCGGCGCGCACCTGCCCGCACGGCGACGCCGACCGGCTGCTCGTCTCGGGGACCAAGCTTCGCAAGTGGCTTTCGGAGGGCGCGGACGTGCCCGCGGAGTTCAGCCGCCCGGAGGTCCTGGAGATCCTGCGGGAGTACTACGCGACGATCGAGGCGAAGGACAGGGTCGAGGTGAAGCTCACGGGTCACTCTGCGCGCTGAGCGCGAGTCCCTCGGCCTCCGCCTCCCTCCCCGGAGGGGCGTCCAGCCTGCGCTTGGCGAACTGCACGAAGGCCCCCACGAGTCCCGACTGGATGCGCTCCCGGGGATAGACCGCCGTCAGCTGCCGCGTGAGCGGCGGCGAGAGGGGAATGCGCGCGAGCAGGCCCAGCCGCACTTCCTTCTCGACGGAGACGCGCGGCACGATCGCGATCCCCATGCCGGCCGCCACCAGTCCCTTGAGGGCCTCCGGGCTGCTCGCCTCCATCACCACGTGAAGCGCTCCGGGCTCGATCCCGGCCCTCTCCAGGTAATGGTCGATCACCTCGCGCGTGCCGGAGCCCTGTTCCCGCGAGAGATAGGCGTGCTCGACGAGGGCGGCGGCCGGCACCGACCGGCGTGCCGACAAGGGATGTCCGGGGGCGCAGACGACCTGCAGCTCGTCGCTGCACAGCCGCTCTCCCGCGAGGGCCGGAAGGTACGAATCGCCCTCGATGAACCCGATGTCCAGGGCCCGCTCGCGCACGCGCTCCTGGACCGTCTCGGAATTGCCCACGAAGAGGCTGGGCACCACGCCCGGGTGGGCCGCCTTGAATTCCCCGAGGATCTGCGGCAGCAGGAAGTCCGCGATCGTGGTGCTCGCGCCGATGAGCAGGGGGCCCGCGACCTGGCCGCCCATGTCCCTCAGGGCCGACTCGAGCTCCGCCGTCAGCGCCAGGATCCTCTCGGCATGCGCGAACGCGACGGCCCCCGCGGGCGTGAGGGAGATGCGGCCATGGGTGCGGTCGAAGAGCCGGGTGTTGAAGTGCTCTTCCAGCTGGCGGACCTGGAAGGTCACGGCCGGCTGGGTCATGCAGAGGGCTTCCCCCGCCTTCGTGAACGAGAGGTGCTTCGCGACCGCGTGGAACACCTGGAGCCGCCGATCCGCCATCGCCCTATCCCCTATTAGAGGGGCTTATTCAAGCATAAAAACGGGCATGCCGAGAGGGAGGGCTGCGTCGCGGGCCAGGCGCCCGGGTTGCCCGGCCGACCCGCTGACCCGCTAACCCGCGGAGGTCAGGTTCACGCCCTTTGACTCCCCGCGCTCGACCTTGTCGATGCACCTCACGACCAGCTTGTTCAGCGCGTCCGGGTTGAATGTCGTGATGTTGGACTTCTTGGAATGGTGCATCAGCGCCGACAGGGCCGCGCCCATCTCGGAAGCGGCGAACGCGGCCGACAGGCCGTCGTCCAGGACATCCACGAAGTAGGGGTAGAACATGTGCCCGGCGATGCGCGCATCCCCGCGCCCGACCTGGTACTTGCCGTTGAACGCGGCGTCGACCAGCGGGTCGTCGAACGTCTCCGCGATCCTCGTGGACTCCTGCGCGTCCAGGGGAAGGTGAATCAGGTACTGCTTGTTCTGGTACTGGTAGCACGTCAGTGACCCGCCGTTCGAGAAGCCCAGCGCGAAGGTCATGCTGGGATCCATGTGCGGGTTGTGGTTCTTGGTGAAGCGCTCCGTGATGTTCAGCAGGACCTCGTTCGACATCTCGTCGGGGAAGATCTGCGTGCCGAACTTCTCGATCAGCTCGTCGTCGTTCAGGCAGACGATGACGTCGTTGTTGCCGACGCGCGGCTTGATCGTGTCGAAGCCGATGCCCGTGGGCACGATGACCTGCGGCCCCAGGTAGCTGTTCAGGTATCCCGGCGTGATGATGGGGATGTTGTCCGCCCTCCTGAACCTCGTCTTGATCTCGGCATCCAGCGTGTCGATCGGCGGGTGCGGCGAGACGAGCAGGTACGTCCGCCCGTGCGCATTGCCGTTGTAGCACTCGCGCGGGCCCCAGATGGGCGTGTGCACCTGGACGATGTTCACGTCGTTGAAGACGTGGGCGTCGATTTCCTGCTGGGCGATCGACGCGCGGTCCTCGGGCAGGATGATCTTGAACTGGATGTCGACCTGCATCGCGGAATAGAGCGCCACGAGGCTCAGGAAGACGTTCGTCGTGTTGCCGCCCGAGTTGGGCGGGGAGACGTCCTTCCTCGCGATGAAGTATTCCGGGTGGTCCTTCTCGTCCAGCTTCAGGCGGAAGCCGTCCTTGTCCTTGGTGACCGTCTGGAGCGGGATCTTGTTGTAGCGGAACTTCGGGATGTCGACGAACTCCTCGACATAGTAGTCGTTGACCGGCACGCCGATGGCGCGCAGTTTCGGTGTCAGCGTACCCAAAGCCGGATCCTCCCCGCGCGCTCAGCCGCGACGATGCTCGCCATCCCGGGCTTCTCGGCCGGGTCGATGCCGCTACTTCCTCTTCGCGCCCTTCTTCGCGGCGGGCTTGCGCGCCGTCTTGCGCTTGCCCGAGGCGGTCGCCTTCACCGCCTTCCTGCCGGTCCTTGCGGGAGTCTTTCCTGCGGCCTTCTTCGTCGGCTTCTTCTTTTCCGGCCGGGCGTTCAGCATCCCGGCGGCGATCTTGAATATGTCGGTTTCCGTGATGATGCCGACCAGGGTCCTGCCGGCGTCCAGGACGGGGAGGCTGCCGATATGGTGTGCCACGAGCAGCCGGGCAGCCTCCTTCAGCTGGGCGCTCGCCGGGACGCAGACGGGAGGGCCGCCCCGCATGATCTCGCCGACGGGCACCTCGGCCGATCCGTAGTTCGCGGCGGCGAGCAGCACGTCACGCTCGGCGATCATGCCGATCACGCGATCGCCCTCGACGACCGGCAAATGGTGGATTCGCCGGCTGCGCATCAGGTCGAAGGCCCGGTGGAACTCGGTATCCGGCCCGACCGTCACGACCGGCCGGGTCATGTACTGGCTGACTTTCATGTCGATCCTCCAGGCCCTGCTCGTCCGGGCTGCGGCATTGCGCCTACGGCTTCTTCGGCGTCTGGTACTCGGCTTCCTTCTGGAACGGCTCCCAGATGGTCTCGTAGCCGACGAACCCCTTCTCGTTCGGGGGCATCTGGCGCGTCGTCAGGAAACGCGTGTGACCGTCGGGAACCTTGGCGGGCGGCGGTTTGTGATCGCTCATGAGGCACCTTTCTCGCGGGTGATGTGGGGAATGTTCTGGAAAATCAGCCGACGGGCCTCAGGCGCGCCGGGTCGACGCCGGCGCCCGCGGCGGGAATCGCCCCACCGGCCTTCGTCTCCTCGTCCGTCGCGTCGCGCACGGCCAGGATCTCGAGGACGAAGACGACCTGCCTGCCGCTGAGCGGATTGTTGCCGTCGACCGTGAGCTTCTCGTCATCCACCTGCGTGACGAGGAAGCTGCGGGTCTCGCCCCGGTCGTTCTCCATGAGGATGGAGGTGCCGACCTGCCGGTACTCCTCCGGGACGTTCTCGATGAAATCGGTGAAGACCAGCGACTCGTCCCGCGGGCCGAAGATCTGGCTGCCGTCGATCGCCACCTCGATGACGTCGCCGGCGGACCTGCCCTCGAGCTGCGCGTGGACCGAGGGGGCCAGGATCTCGTTGTGCCCGTGGACATAGCCCAGCGGGAACTCGACCCGGGTGAGGACGTGCCCCGTCTTCCGGTCGGTCACCTTGTAGGTCAGCTCGACGAACTTGCCGTCCCGGATGGCTTCGCGCACGTGGGGTCCCGGCGATCGTTCAGAAGATGGACGCGCCGAAGATCCTGACCTTCCCGTCCTCGTAGCCGAGGACCAGGCGGCCAAGCCACTCGCCGGGCTTCTTGGTGCTGCGCTGCCGGTAGACGACCGTCACGTGCTCGCCCCGGCGGATGATGCCGAGCGGGTCGGCGTCCTCGGAGAGGTTCCTCGCCAGCTCGCTGTTGGCGAACTGGTGGCCCGCGACGACCTGGTTCATGGCGAGCGCGAGCGCGCTGGAGAAGTTCCTGGCGAACTCCCCGTACTTGCCTTCGTTCGAGTACTTGACCAGGTCTCGCCACAGCGGCTTCGCCATGGCGAGGATCTCCTCGTCGGTCTTGTCGACGATGTTCACGGGCGGCTCCCCGGGAGCGGGGGGGACGCCCGCGGCGGGGCCCGGCGGGGCCGCTACTTCTCGTCCGCCACCAGGTGATAGCACGGCGCCTTCTCCATGGTGTATTCGCCGGTCTTCGGGTCGCGGCGCGAAACCGTCAGCACGTGCCAGTTCGCGTCGTCCACCTTCATGGCGTCGCCCCGGTAGTAGTAGCCGGGCCAGCGGGTCTCCTTGCGGAAGAGCGTGTGGTGCGTGACGCACTCGGCGGCGCGGTGGCGGTGCTTCAGCTCCCAGGCGCGCAGCAGCTCGTGGATGTCCTTGGCGGCCAGGCTCTCGAGGTCCTCCTCGAGGATCCGCATCTTCTTGAGGCCGATGTGCAGGAGCTTCTCGTTGGTCATGTAGTTGACCGTCACGCCGCCGCAGTATTCGTCCATCAGCTTCTGCAGGCGGTCCAGGCCCTGCTTGGGATTGATGTAGTGCGGGTTGACGTCGCCCGCCACGATCTCGTTGCGGTAGATCCGGTAGTGCTCCAGGGGCTTGTAGATCTCCTCCTTGCGGCGGTTGATCTGCTCGTCGGACACGACGATGCCCTCGGCCTTCCCGTCGTCGATGTACTTGCAGGCGGCCTTCGCGGCCAGCCGCCCCTCGGTGAACGACCCCGACGAGAACGCGTGCGGCGTGCCGCCGACCGCGTCGCCGGCGCCGAACAGGCCCTCGACGGTCGTCATGCGGTTGTAGCCCCAGAAGTACTCGGGCGGGGAGAGGTCCTCGGGGCCGGAGCACCAGGCGCCGGAACCCGTCGCGTGCGAGCCCATGACGTAGGGCTCGGAGGTGGTGAGCTCGGGGTTCTCGTTCTTGGGATCCACGTCGGTGGCGGCCCACAGGACCGCCTGGCCGACGGTCATGCCGAGGAAGTTCTCCCAGCCGACCTCCTCCAGGTGCGGATCCTGGAAGGCGCGCATGGTGATCATGTGGATGGGGCCGCGGCCGGCGTTGATCTCGCTGATCAGCGCGTGGTTGCGCAGGCAGGTCGGGATCGGCCGGTGCGTCAGGTGAGAGGCTTCCGGGTCGAGGTATTCCTTGCCGACCATCTTCTGCAGTTCGGGGAACCACTTGGACTCGTACTCCTCGCCCAGGCCGTTCTGCGTGTAGGTCTTCAGGTGCAGGAAGTAGGCGCCGACCGGGCCGTAGCCGTCCTTGAACCGCGCCAGCACGATGCGGTTCTCCATCTGCGTCATCTTGGCGCCGGCATTGATCAGCAGGCCGTAGGCCGAACCGGAAGACCAGGGCGCGTACCACGTGCGGCCGGAACCCTCGCCCACGGAGCGCGGCTTGAAGATGTTGGAAGCCCCGCCCGCGCCGCAGATAACGGTCTTGGACTTGAAGACGTGGTAGTTGCCCGTGCGGACGTTGAACCCGACCGCGCCGGCGACGCGGTTCGGCTTGGCGTCGTCCATCAGCAGGTGGGTGACGCAGATGCGGTTGAAGACCTTGTCCGCCGACTTCTTGGCGGCCTCGGCCACGATGGGCTTGTAGGACTCGCCGTGGATCATGATCTGCCAGCGCCCTTCGCGCAGGTAGCGCCCGGTCTTCGGGTCCTTCATGATCGGCAGGCCCCACTCCTCGAACTGGTGGACGGCGGAGTCGACGTGGCGCGCCATGTCGAAAAGCAGGTCCTCGCGCACCATGCCCATCAGGTCGATGCGGGCGTAGCGGACGTGGTCCTCGGGGTTGTTCTCGCCCCAGCGCGTGCCCATGTAGCAGTTGATCGCGTACAGGCCCTGGGCGACCGCGCCGGAGCGGTCGATGTTGGCCTTCTCGGCGATGACGATCTTCTTGTCCTGCCCCCAGAATCTCGCCTCCCAGGCGGCACCCGTGCCGCCAAGTCCCGCACCGACGACCAGGACGTCGATGCCGTCTTCGATGATGGTTTCGTAGGCCATTAGTAGTACACGCCTTTCTTCAACTTGAGGCCCGCGTCCTTCAGCGAGCGCAGGCCGCCTTCATCCAAGCGGATGTACTTCGGTTCGTTGTACAGCAGCTCGCCTTCGCGCATCTCCTTGCCGGGGCCGGGGACCTCCGCGAGCTTGGGGATCGCCTGTCCCCAGGGCTTGGTGGTGATGGGGGAGAGGAAGTTCTTCTCCGTGCCGTTGCGGAACTTGATCCGCCAGGCGATCGTGCCCTTCTGCTCGTCGCGGTGGACGCGCACGCTGTGGCCCAGGGGGGCGAAGTCGGCGTAGCCGCGCACGTCGATCGCGTGCTGCGGGCAGGCCTTCACGCAGGAGTAGCACTCCCAGCACATGTTCGGCTCGATGTTGTAGGCGCGCCGGTAGGTCTTGTCGATGTGCATGATGTCCGAGGGACAGATGTCGACGCAGTGTCCGCATCCGTCGCACCTCGTCATGTACACGAAGGTAGGCATAAGCTGGCTCCTTGGTTCCGTTCCGCGGGAAGGCGCGGGTTGGCTTCTAGTAGTGGCGCGGGGCTTCGCGCTTGATGCCGAGCCCCATGTCCATGGGGGCGTCCTTCAGCAGCTCCATCGAGTGCCGCTCCCGCTGGGCGGGATCGTCCCGGGACTGCGTCGGCAGGTTCATGTTCGTGCCGTTGGCCTCGGCGACCCGCTTCTCGAAGGCCGCCGCGGGCTTGAAGAACATGTGCGCGAACTTGGACCAGTACACCCCGCCGAACAGCACCGTCGTGGCCAGGAGGTACAGGCCGAAGACCACGCCGGAGGCCGCGCTTGCGCTCGCCTGCAGCCAGGCCCAGACGAGGCCGAGCGTCACGCTGGCGAGGAGCGAGAGGATGAAGAGGTCGGCGCGCATCAAGCGAAGCGGCGTGCCGCCCTCGGCCGCGACGTCGACGCGGATGAAGAACCAGAACCAGTAGCCCCCGGCCAGCGCCATCGCGCCGCCGAGCCACCAGAGCTGCGCCACCAGGGCCGGCGTGGGCGTGGCGGCCGTCGGGTAGGCGTAGACCATCAGGATGGTGGTGACGAGGTACAGGATGAACCCGTACATGGTCAGCAGGTGGGCGACGCGGCGCCGCTGGTTGCAGAATTCCCCCGAGGCGAGGACGTCCACCACGACGGTCTTGACCGCGATCGAGGCGACGTCGACCGGGGCGCCCTTGCCCTTCGTCTTGCGCCAGTTGGCGAAGAAGTAGGTCGCGCTGCCCTTGTGGGCGACGTCCAGGAGCGTGCCGACGATGACCGCCAGGATCATCAGCCCCACGTACCACTGCATGAAGCCGGCGGGCAGATTTCCCGAAACCGCCGCGAAGGCATTGCTGGTGAACATCCTTTTCCTCCCTGCTTGTCGTTCGTGCGCGTCACCGAAAGAAGACAATTATGGAGGGCGATCCCGGGGGCGTGGAAAGAATCGGGTGATGGGCCTATAAAGGGATCGTATGGACCTCGAATCGCATGTCCCCGAGGTCGCCCAGGACCCAGGTGGCCGGGCCGGAGAGGCCCGCCACCGTGCCGGGGTTGACGAGCCAGGTGGAGCCTGCCTTCACGTCGGCCACCTGCCGGGCCTCCGCGCGGTGCGAATGGCCGCAGCACACCAGGTCCCACTCGCCCGTGCAGGCGAGCGCGTACCCGAGGTGGTCGTAGTGGGTCACGATGATGCGCCGGCCGGCGAGCTCGAGCCGGGCCTCGGCGCCGTGGTACTGGAGCAGGCCGCCGCTCATGCGTGACTGGTAGTGCATCGCCTGCGCGTCGCCCAGGTTGTTGCCGTGGATGGCGTGCACCGGGAGGCCGGCCGCGAGGGCGGGCTTCACGGTCTGGGCGCCGATGAGGTCGCCACAGTGGATGACCGCCTGGGCGCCGAGTGCCTTCGCCGCATGCACGGCGCGCGCGAGCGGGTCGGCGCGATCGTGGCTGTCGGACACGATGCAGAGCTTCATGGGCGGGCCGGCGCCTACCAGAGCACCTCGAGGCGGCCGCCGGTGAGGCGGTGCTCGAGGCGGTTGAGGGGGCTGGTGCCCTTGGCGATGCAGTTGCCGGTGGCGAGGTCGAAGGCCCACTCGTGCTTGGGGCAGGTGAGCGTGCGGCCCTTGAGCGCGAGCTCGGGAATGTTGGTCACCTGGTGCGGGCAGCGGCTGTCGTAGACGCGGATCTCGGCGGCGGCGCGGTAGACGAAGAGCCCGCGATCGCCCACCTCCAGGCGCTTCACGCCGTCGGCCGGCAGGTCGGCGAGCGCGGCCACGTCGTGCCACTCGGGCTTCGCCTTTCCGCCCAGCCGTTCCGGGTCGAATCCGGGAATATTCATCTCGAGGATGATGTTCACTGCCCAGATGATCTTCGCCAGCCCCAGCGCGGGGAAGGCCATGAGCAGGGCGTCCAGGATCTCGTCGGGCGAAGCGCCCTCGCGAAGCGCGCGGCCGAGGTACTGCTTGAAGCCGTTGCGGGTCTGGGCGTGGACCTTGGTGATGACCGAGATGAGGTTGCGCGTCTTGGGGTCGAGGTGCCGGCCGGCTTCCTTGAGGAAGGCGAGGTACGGACCGATGGCCTCGGGGCGGGCCTTGACGAGGTAGTTGAGTGCGTCGCTCATGGGCGTGGGGATGATCGCGGTGGGAAGCGGAAAGCGGGCGCTCCGGAACCCGGGGCGGATTGGAGCATCATAAGGGCGAGAGCCCCTCAGCCGATAGGTGACCCATGGAACTACGCATCCCGATCCCGGCCGCCGTCCTCGGCGCCGCCCTGCTCGCCGGCTGCGCCGCGGTGGGGCTGGCCCGCCTCGAGCCGGGAAGGTCCACCGAGGCCGACGTGCGCCAGGTGCTCGGCGATCCCGCGGCGACCTACGCCAACGCCGACGGCTCGCGCCAGCTCGCCTTCCCGCGCGGCCCCGAGGGTCTGCAGACCTACATGGCCTTCGTCGCCGCCGACGGTCGGCTGATCCGCGTGGACCAGGTCCTCAGCGAGGCGCAGTTCGGCCGCATCTCCGCGGGCCAGACCACGGCCGGGGAGGTCGAGCGCCTCGTGGGTCCGCCATGGCGCAAGCAGGACTTCCCCAACAAGCAGGCGACCGCCTGGGACTACGTCATCCGCGACAGCTGGGACTACACGGTGGACTTCTCCGTCATGGTGGGCCGCGACGGCGTGGTGACCGAGAAGGTCCACGCCCGCCGCTCGCGGGGCGACAACGGATTCAGCGCCAAGTAGGTCAGTGCGCGGCGGGCACGCAGAAGGCCCCCAGGGCCGTATCGGCCACGCCGAAGGCCTGCAGGATGCCCGCCACGGCGAGGACGACCAGCGCGCCCCCCGCCACCCGCCGGGCCACGGGCCCCGGTGCCAGGGCGATCCCCTTGCCGGCGAGCCACCCGGCGCCCAGCAGGGCCGGAAGGGTCCCCGCGCCGAAGGCGAGCATGACGGCCGCGCCCCGCGGCGCGGAGCCGCTCACGAGCGCGAGCGGCAGGGCCGAGTAGACCAGGGCGCAGGGCGCCCAGCCCCAGAGGACCCCGAGGCCGAGCCGGTGTGGAAGCGAATCCGTCCGCGCGAGCCCGCGGGCGAGTCCCGTGGCGCGCCGCCAAAGCGGCTCCGCCCATGCTGCGGAGGCCGGTCGGACGAGGCGCACTCCCGCGATGCGAAGGCCGGTCACGGCGAGCGCCAGGGCGCCCAGCGAGAAGAGTACCGCCTGGAAGCGGGCCGACCCGAGGAGCAGCGCCGGGGTGGCGCCCAGGGCGCCGGCGAGGGCTCCGGCGGTCGCGTAGGAGGCCAGCCGGCCGCCGTGAAGGGCCAGGGCCGCGAGGGGCGCGGGAAGCCGCGGCCGGCCTTCCGGGCCGGGCGCGAACGCGCTGGCCACGAAGCCGCCGCACATGGCGGCGCAATGGGCGATGCCGGCGAAGGCGAGGAGCGCCGCCGCGAGGGCGAGGGAGGCGGTCACCGGGGGCTCCCGCGGGCCGCCGGTCAGATGATGCGCGAGTAGGCGACGCGCGCCTTGTCCGCGCGGAGGTACTTGTCGAAGACGGCGGAGATCGCCCGCACGAAGAAGCGGCCCTTGGGCGTGACCGCGATCCAGCCCGGCTCGCGCTCGACCAGGCCGAGCTCCTCGAACTCCTTGAGCGCCTCGATCTCGTAGGCGAAGTACTCGTCGAACTTCACCAGGTGCGCGGCCTCCACGGACTCGATGGAGACGCAGAACTGGCACATCAGCGCCACGATGATCGCGCGGCGCAGGAGGTCGTCGGCCGTGAGCTCCAGTCCCCGGATGATGGGAAGGCGCCCCTGCTCCAGGGAGTCGTAGTACGCGGGCAGCTCGCGCGCGTTCTGGCTGTAGGTGGGGCCCACCTTGGCGATCGCGGAGACGCCGAAGGAGAGCATGTCGCCGTCCGGGCCCACGGTGTAGCCCTGGAAGTTGCGCGTGAGGGTGCCGGAGCGCTGCGCGCGGGCGAGCTCGTCGTCGGGAAGCGCGAAGTGGTCCATCCCGATGTAGATGTAGCCGGCGCGGTTGAACAGGTCGATGGCGCGCGCGAGGATGGAGAGCTTCTCGGCGGCGCTCGGCAGGTCCACGTCGAGGATGCGCCGCTGCGGCTTGAACCTCTGCGGGAGGTGGGCGTAGCTGTAGAGCGCGATGCGGTCCGGGCGAAGCTCGAGAACGCGCTCGACCGTGTCGGCGAAGCTCGAGACGCTCTGCTTGGGCAGGCCGTAGATGAGGTCGATGTTGAGCGACTTGAAGCCGCAGGCGCGCGCGGCGTTGAACACGTCCCGCGTGAGCTCGTAGGGCTGGATGCGGTTCACCGCGCGCTGCACGGCGGGGTCGAAGTCCTGCACGCCGAAGCTCGCGCGGTTCAGGCCCAGCTCCGAGAGCAGGCGCACCGTCTCCGGGGAGCAGGAGCGCGGGTCGATCTCGATCGCGTACTCGCCGTCGGGCTGGAAGTCGAAGTGGGAACGCAGCAGGTCCCACACCACGCGCATCTCGTGGTCCGACAGGAACGTGGGCGTGCCTCCGCCCCAGTGCATCTGGCGCACCCGCCGGTCGTCGCCGGCGAGCTCGGCCTGAATCTGCACGTCCTTGGAGAGGTAGTGCAGGTAGCGCGCGGCGCGCGACTTGTCGCGCGTCACCACCTTGTTGCAGCCACAATAGAAGCAAATGGTGTTGCAGAACGGCAGGTGGACGTAGAGCGACAGCGGCTGGCGGACGGCCCCGATCAGCCGCGTGCGCATGGCCTGGCGGAACGACTGCTCGTCGTAGGCCTCGACGAAGCGGTCGGCCGTCGGGTAGCTGGTGTAGCGGGGCCCCAGCTTGTCGAAGCGCTGGACCAGGTCGAGGTCGATCTGGGCCGGGAGCGATTCCGGGCGGGGGGCGGGCGCGGGAGCGGGGGCGGTCGGGGTGGCTGCTGAAAGCATGGATCGCATCTTCCGTCAATGGCGTGCACCGGGCTTGACAAGGATCAAGGCTCGCCGGGCGCTTTGGTGCCGTCTACAATGCGCCATTATGACCGAGCCGGCCCTCGCCACGCTGACCCGACTGCGCACCGCGTGCTCGCAGTGCAACCTGCGGGAGCTGTGCCTCCCGGTGGGCCTTTCCGCCGACGAGCTGCAGACGCTGGACAACCTCGTTTCCACCCGCCGCAAGGTGCGCCGCGGGGACAGTCTCTTCTACGGGGGAGAGCCCTTCTCGGCGCTCTACGCGGTGCGCTACGGCTTCTTCAAGAGCACGCTCACGAGCGGCGACGGCCGGGAGCAGGTCACCGGGTTCTACATGGCCGGCGAGCTGCTGGGCATGGACGGGATCGGCGGCGACCGCCACACCTGCACGCTCACGGCGCTCGAGGACAGCGAGGTCTGCGTCATGCCCTTCGCGCGCGTGGAGGACCTGTCGCGCCACTTCGAGCCGCTGCAGCGCCACTTCCACAAGGTCCTCTCGCGCGAGATCGTGCGCGACCAGGGCGTGATGATGCTCCTGGGCTCGATGCGCGCCGAGGAGCGGCTGGCCGCCTTCCTCGTGAACCTCTCGCAGCGCCTCACCGCGCGCGGCTTCTCCGCCTCGGAGTTCGTGCTGCGCATGACGCGCGACGAGATCGGCAGCTACCTCGGCATGAAGCTCGAGACCGTGAGCCGGCTCTTCTCGCGCTTCCAGGAGGACAACCTCATCGAGGTCCACCAGAAGCACGTCCGCATCCTGGACATCGGCGGCCTGAAGCGCGTGATGGCCCAGGCGCAGAGCTCGACCTGAGGCGCCGGCGGTCGCGCCCCCCCGCTTGATCCCGGTCAACCGGGGGACGGGGGCACGGGGTAGCATGGACCTGCAGGAAGTCACCTGTCATCCCCACCCAGAGGAGAACGCCATGTACAAACGCATCCTCTGCGCCACCGACGGATCCAAGCGTTCCGCCCACGCAGTGAAGACCGCCGCCTCGCTCGCCAAGGGCATGGACGCGCTGCTGACGCTCGTGCACGTGACGCCCGACTACCGCACGCCGTACTACCCCGACGGGGTCATGATCGACTGGCCGTCGGAGAAGGACTACAAGCGCGACTGCAAGGCCGCGGCCGACAAGGTGTTCGCCAAGGACACGGCGGCCGCCCTCAAGGAGGGCGTCGAGGCAGAGACGCTGCACCTCTTCGGCGACTCGCCGGCCGACGAGATCCTCGCCGCCGCGAAGAAGCAGAAGGCCGACCTGATCGTGATGGCCTCGCACGGACGCAAGGGCTTCGAGGCGCTGCTGCTCGGCAGCGAGACGCAGAAGGTGCTCGCGCGCACGGGCGTGCCGGTGCTCGTCGTTCGCTGATGGCTGACAAGGGCGCCATGAACGGGCTGGACGGCCGGCAGAGGCAGGCCCTCGCCGAGGCGCTCGCGCGCCTGAAGCGCGAGGCGCTCGACGGCGTTCGCCGCGCCTCCGGCGAGATGAGCACCGAGGACGCGGAGCTCTTCCGCGACCTGGGGCTCACCGGCGATGGCGCCCTGGCGGAAGCCGAATTCGAGCGCGACGTGGCCGGCGCAGGGCAGGTGCGGGCGGCGCTCCTCGCGATCGTCGCCGCGGAGCGGCGGCTGGCGCAGGGCGACTACGGGCTCTGCGAGGATTGCGGCGAGTCCATCGGCTTCGCGCGCCTCGAGGCCCAGCCCTCGGCCTCGCGCTGCGTGCGCTGCCAGGACGTGGCGGAAAGGCGCGCAGGCCCCGCGCGCTTCGCGGGCTGACCGGCCTTCGTGGGAACCAAGTTCAGGAACCGGCTGGCGGCCAGCCGCTTCCGCATTCCCGACGCGGCCGCCGTTCCCGCCGCCCCGGGGATCTCGAAGCACATCCACCCCCTGCACCCGCTTCTCTCGCCGGCTTCCGTGGCGCTCGTGGGCGCGAGCACGCGCCCGAACTCGCTGGGGCAGGTGGTCCTCGCCAACCTGCGGAAGGGCGGGTTCCGCGGGCCCATCCACCTCGTGAACCCGCGCTACGCGGAACTCGACGGCGTGCCCTGCGTGCCGTCGCTGGAGGCCCTGCCGGAACCCGTCGACCTGGCCGTCGTGGCCGCGCCCGCGCCCGCCGTGGCCGGGGTGATCGCGCAGGCGGGCCGGGCGGGCATCCCGGCTGCCATCGTGCTGTCGGCCGGCTTCGCCGAGACGGGGGAGGCCGGCAAGGCGATGGAGGCGCGCGTGATCGAGGCCGCGCGCGAGGCCGACGTGCGCATCCTCGGGCCCAACTGCATCGGGATCCTGCGTCCGTCGGTGGGGCTCAACGCCTCGTTCTGCCGCACCGCCTGCGAGCCGGGGAGCATCGCCCTGGTGTCGCAGTCGGGCGCCATCTGCACGGCCCTCGTCGACTGGGCGGCCAGCACGAAGGTGGGGCTGTCCAGCGTGGTCTCCCTCGGGGGCGCGGCCGACATCGACTTCGGCGACGTGCTCGACTACCTGCTCTTCGATCCGAAGACGGAGAGCGTGCTGCTCTACGTCGAGGGCATCCACGACGGGCGCACCTTCATCAGCAGCCTGCGCGCGATCGCCCGCGCCAAGCCCGTGATCGTGCTCAAGGTCGGCCGCTACGCCTCCGGGTCGCAGGCCGCGCGCTCGCACACCGGCGCCCTGGTCGGCAACGACGCGGTCTTCGACGCGGTCCTCGCCCGCTGCGGCGTGGTGCGCGTGCACAGCGCGCAGGACCTCTTCGCCGCCGCGCGCGCGCTGTCGTCGCGGCGCAAGCCCTACGGCGACCGGCTGGCGGTGGTCACCAACGGCGGGGGACCGGGCGTGCTGGCCGCGGACGCGTGCAGCTCGGAGAACGTGCAGCTGGCGAAGCTCGCTCCTGAAACCATCGCGAAGCTCGACGCCGTCCTTCCCGCGCACTGGTCGCACGCCAACCCCGTGGACGTGATCGGCGACGCGGATGGCGAGCGCTTCGCGAAGGCCACCCGGATCGTCGCCGCGGACCCGAACGTCGACGCGGTGCTCACCGCCTACTGCCCGACGGGCATCGCGAGCGTGGAGTCGATCGCCGACGGGATCCTGCCCGTGGCCAAGGAGGTGTCGAAGCCCTTCCTCACGGCCTGGCTCGGCGAGATCAGCGTCGTGCCGACGCGCCGCCGCGTGGAGGAGGCGGGGATCCCCGCCTACCGCTCGGGAGAGGTCGCCGTGCAGGCCTTCGCGGCGCTCGCCACGCACGTGAAGAACCAGAAGCTGCTCCTCGAGTCGCCGCCGCCGCGGTCGACGACGGCGGAGCACGACATCGTTCGCGCCGAGGAGATCTTCCAGGCGGCCGTGGCCGAGGGACGCACGCTGCTCAACGAGGTGGAGGCGAAGTCGCTCCTGGCCGCCTTCGGCGTGCCGGTGCCGCCGTTCGTCGTGGCCACCACGCACGAGGAGGCGGTCCGCGCCGCGGAGACCATCGGCTATCCRGTGGTGATGAAGATCCTCTCGCCCGACATCACCCACAAGTCCGACGTGAACGGCGTTCGCCTCGACATCCGGGACGCGCGCGACGTCGGYTTCCAGTTCGACGACATCATCGCGACCGTGCACCGCATGCGCCCCGAGGCGAAGGTCRCGGGCGTCCTCGTGCAGTCGATGGTGGCGCGCCGCGACGGCCGGGAGCTCCTGATCGGCGTGCTGACCGATCCCGCCTTCGGGCCCGCCATCAGCTTCGGCTCCGGCGGCGTGGCGGTGGAGCTCCTTCGCGACAGCGCGGTTGGCCTGCCGCCCCTCAACGTGCGGCTGGCGGGCGACCTCATCGACCGCACGCGGGCCGCGCGCCTGCTGGGCGCGTACCGCAACGTGCCGGCCGCCAACCGCGACGCGCTCATCGACGTGCTGCTGCGCGTGTCGGATCTCGTCTGCGCCCTGCCGTGGGTGGCGGAGATGGACATCAATCCGCTGCTGCTCGACCCGGCCGACGCGGTCGCCCTGGACGCGCGCGTGGTGATCGATCCTTCGCGCCGGCACCTCGACAGCCGCTATTCGCACCTGGCGATCCATCCCTACCCCGTGGCGCTGGAGGCGGTCGAGCGCCTGCGCGACGGCACGGAGGTGACCATCCGGCCGATCCGCCCCGAGGACGCGGAGATGGAGACGGAGTTCATCACCGAGCTCTCCGACGAGTCGCGCTACCTGCGCTTCCTGTCCATCGTGCGGCACGTGACCCCGGAGATGATCGCCCGCTTCACGCAGATCGACTACGACCGCGAGATGGCCCTCATCGCCACGAGCCGGGAAGAGGGGCGCGAGTCGATCATCGGGGTCGCCCGCTACGTCCGCGACCCCAACCCGGTGAGCGCGGAATTCGCCATCGTCATCGCGGACCGCGCGCAGCGCAAGGGCCTCGCCACAAAGCTCATGGGCCGGCTGATGACGCACGCGCGCTTCGCCGGCATCGAGCGCCTGCGCGGGCTCGTGCTGGCCTCCAACGACTCGATGCTGGAGCTCATGGAACGGCTGGGCTTCGAGCCTTTCCCGATCGAGGACGACCCGAGCCTCGTGGACGTGGTGAAGGTCCTGTAGGGCGGGGATGCACCAGGAGGGGGACGGGTCCGAAGCGGACCCGTCCCCTTTCTATTCGCAGCAGGGGCCTTCGCGCTTCGGGCAGCCCTCGGGGCGCTCGGTGGCGGGCAGGGGGCAGCGATTGACCTCCCACGGGGAGCGCTGCAGGAAGCAGGTGAGGTAGCTCGAGGCGGCGCCCATGAGCCAGAACACGAAGAACCCCACCGAGTAGATCGTCATCCGGCTCGCCTCGAGAGGCTGGCCGAAGAGGCTCAGGTCCTCGGGGTCGAAGAGCGAGAAGAAGACGAACTCCATCCCGCAGGCCACGAGGAACGCGGGCCAGAGGATCCAGGCGATGCGTTGCGTGAGCATGGTGGTTTCTCCCTGTGATGGCCCTTCCTCCCGGCGCTATCGCACGCCGGGGGAGAGCTCCGCCGCCTGCGCGGCTCTTGTGTCGATGCTTGCCGAGACGCGCCACTGGGCCGTCTCGACGATGGCGAGCCAGCGGCCGGCCGGCAGGGACGGAAGCGGCGCCTCCCAGGCGCCGTCGGGCTGGCGCGCGGGGTAGAGCACCCTGTCCTCGGCCGCGCGCGACGGGTGCGCGAGACGCAGCGTGACCCGGTCGGGCAGCGAGCCGGCCGCGCGCAGCGTGACCCGGGCCGAGCCCGGCGCGATGCGGATCTCGCCGCCGATGCCCAGGCTGCTGGCCGCCTGGTCGCGCGCGATGTCGCGGTTGATGCCCAGGCCCTGCTTGTAGTAATCGTCGGCTACCAGCCCGTCGGCGCCGCGGAAGGCGATCACCGCCGTGGTCACGCCCGCGACCACGACGATCGCCGGCCCCGCCATGAGCAGCCACGGCCAGGGCTCCCGGTACCAGGGCTTGCGCGCTTGCGCGGGGCGCTCGGCGGTCATGGCGCTCAATTCGCGTCCCGGCGCGGCGAGAGGAAGACGGCCTTCTCGTGCACCTGCAGTCCGCTGCCGTCCTCGGCGGTCACGGTGATGACGATCTTCTGGGAACCGCCCTTCGCCGCGCCGCCCGGCAGGCGGATGCGCACGGGGAAGGCGCGGGTCGAGGCGGGCGCCATCTCGATGACGGGCTCGGAGGCCACGCGCACCCCGGGCAGCCCCTCGACGGTGATGCGGTAGCGGTGCGCCGATTCCGTGGCGTTCATCACCTGCAGGCGGTAGACATTTTCGAGCTCGCCGTCCTCGACCTCGCGCACCATCGCGCCGCGGTCACGGATCACGTCGACCTTGAGGGGCACGCGCATCCACAACGCCACCGATCCCGCCACGACCACCGTCGCGAGGATCGCGGTGTAGACGAGGGTGCGGGGCCGGACGAAGCGCCGGACGATGCCCGCGAGCCCCGCGTGCTCCTGCATCGCGTGCTCGGTGGAGTAGCGGATGAGTCCCTTCGGGTAGCCCATCTTCTCCATCACCTGGTCGCAGCCGTCGATGCAGGCGGCGCAGCCGATGCACTCGTACTGCAGGCCGTCGCGGATGTCGATGCCGGTCGGACAGACCTGAACGCAGATGTTGCAGTCGACGCAGTCCCCCAAGCCCAGGGACTTCGGGTCGGCCTTCTTGCCGCGGGCGCCGCGCGGATCGCCGCGGCTGCGGTCGTAGGCGATGACGAGGGTGTCCTGGTCGAACATCGCGCCCTGGAAGCGGGCGTAGGGGCACATGTACTTGCAGACCTGCTCGCGCATCCAGCCGGCGTTGCCGTAGGTGGCGAAGCCGTAGAAGAAGATCCAGAAGGTCTCCCAGGGCCCCAGCGAGAAGGAGAGCACCGAGCTGCCCAGCACCTTGATGGGCGTGAAGTAGCCCACGAAGGTGAAGCCGGTCCAGAAGGCGAAGGCCGCCCAGGCGGCGTGCTTGCCCGCCTTGATGCCGAACTTGCGCGCGTCGAGCGGGGAGTCGTCCAGCTTGGTCCGGGCGTTG
>PQAI01000263.1 GCA_003105245.1 Betaproteobacteria bacterium
GGGCGCGGCGGGGGCCGCGGCGGGCGCCCCGGCGGCGGCGGGCGCGCTGCCGTTGGGCGCGGGCTGGGCCGAGGCTCCCACGGCGAAGGCGAGGGCGGTGAATGTGGCGACGGAAAGCGGGTAGAGCTTGTTCATGGGGCTCCTCGGAGTGCGCGTCCGCGAAGCGCAGGAAAGTAGCATGCGGACRGGGGGTTCATGTCACGAAATGTCACGATGCGGCGGCGGCCGTGGCGACGGCGCCGCGCAGGCTGTGCGGAAAGGCCTGGACGATGTCGACCTCCACGTACTGCCCGATGAGGCGCGGGTGCCCGGCGAAGTTCACCACGCGGTTGTTGCCGGTGCGGGCGGCGAGCTCGTCGGGATCCTTCCTCGAGGGCCCCTCGACCAGCACGCGCTGGCGCGTGCCGACCATGGCGCGCGAATATTCCTCCGAGAGCTCCTGCAGGCGCGCCTGCAGCCGCTGCAGCCGCCCGATCTTCACCTCGCGGGGCGTGTCGTCGGGCAGCTCCGCCGCCGGCGTCCCGGGACGCGGGCTGTAGACGAAGCTGAAGGCGCCGTCGAAGCGTACGTCCTCGACGAGCTTCATCGTCAGCGCGAAGTCGGCCTCCGTCTCGCCGGGGAAGCCCACGATGAAGTCGGTGGAGAGCGAGATATCGGGCCGCGCGACACGAAGGCGCCGGACGATCGACTTGTAYTCCATCGCCGTGTAGTTGCGCTTCATGGCCGCCAGCACGCGATCGGAGCCGGACTGCACCGGCAGGTGCAGCTGCGAGACGAGCTTCGGCAGCTTCGCGTAGGCGTCGATGAGGCGCTGGGTGAATTCCAGCGGATGCGAGGTCGTGTAGCGAAGCCGCTCGATGCCCTCCACGCGGCAGACGTGCGCGAGGAGCAGCGCGAAGTCGGCCGCCTCGCCGTCGGGAAGCTCGCCCACGTAGGCGTTCACGTTCTGCCCGAGGAGCGTCACCTCCTTCACGCCCCTGGCCGCGAGGTCGCGCACCTCGCGCATCACGTCCTCGAAGGGCCGCGAGACCTCCTCGCCGCGCGTGTAGGGCACCACGCAGAAGCTGCAGTACTTGCTGCAGCCTTCCATGATCGACACGAAGGCGCTCGCGCCCTCCACGCGCGCGGGCGGCAGGTGGTCGAACTTCTCGATCTCGGGAAACGAGATGTCCACTTGCGGCTCGCCGGTGCGGCGCCGCCCCTCGAGGAGCTCGGGAAGGCGGTGCAGCGTCTGCGGGCCGAATACCACGTCCACGAAGGGCGCGCGGCGCACGATCGCCTCCCCCTCCTGGCTCGCCACGCAGCCGCCGACGCCGATGAGGAGGTCCGGCTTCGCGCGCTTCAGGGGCCTCAGGCGCCCGAGGTCGGCGAAGACCTTCTCCTGCGCCTTCTCGCGCACGGAGCAGGTGTTGAAGAGGATGAGGTCGGCTTCGTCGACGTTTTCGGTCTTCTCGAAGCCTTCGGCGGCGGCCAGCACGTCGGCCATCCTGTCGGAGTCGTACTCGTTCATCTGGCACCCGAAGGTGCGGATGAAGACCTTCCTGGCGGTTTCGGCCATGGCGTCGTCCTGGGTCGCGGAGGTTCAATCCGGGCAGGGAAAAAGGGTGCATTTTACCCGATCGCCCGGGGCCGACCCGCATGCTAGATTCCGGGGAATCACCCTCCGAAGCCCCATGGACGCCCTCGCCGAACCGCAGATCCGCCGAGACCTCGCGGCCGCCTACCGCCTGGCGGCCGCCCGCGGCTGGGACGACACGGTGTGGACGCACATTTCCGCCTCCGTGCCGGGCATGCCGGGGCGTTACCTCATCAACCGGTTCGGCCTGCGCTTCGCCGAGATCACGCCGGCGAACCTCGTGATGGTGGACACGGGAGGGCGCGTCGTGGACGGGAGCGGCGCGCCGGTGAATCCCAGCGGCTTCGCGATCCACGGCTGCATCCACGCGGCGCGCCCCGACGCCGTCTGCGTCCTCCACCTGCACACGCTTTGGGGCCAGGCGCTCGCGGCGATTCCCGAAGGCCTGCTGCCCTGCTCGCAGCCTGCGATGCGACTCTTCCGCCGGCTGGGCCGCCACGCCTACGAGGGTCTCGCGTTCAATGCCGACGAACAGCGAAGGCTCGTGGCCGCGCTGGGCGACCTCGACGGGCTGATCCTGGAGAACCACGGCATCCTCACCGTGGGCCGCACCGTGGCCGAGGCCTTCGTCCTCATGATGCTCGTCGAGCGCGCGGCGCAGGTGCAGCTCGCGGCGATGGCAGCCACCGGAGGGAGGCCGCTCGTGGCCTCCGACGAGGTGGCAGAACGTACCTGCCGGCAGTGGATCGGCGATGGCCGCACGCCCGAGGGCGCCGACGAATGGCCTGCGCTGCTGCGCTCGCTGGACGATCCCCTCTTCACGAACCCCTGAACCCGAAGGAGAAGCCATGCCCCTCATCACCGTGCAACTCTTCGAAGGCCGCAGCCAGGAGCAGAAGCGCGAGTATGCGAAGGCGCTCACCGAGGCCTCCGTGCGCGTGCTCGGCATCGACCCCGGCGCCGTCGACGTGATCTTCAGCGACGTGAAGCGAAGCGACTGGGCCACCGGCGGCGTCCTGTGGAGCGACAAGCCGAAAGGCTGAGGCGCGGACCGGAAAGGAAAGACCATGTTCGTTTCGRGAACTCTCCGCGGCGCGATCATCGCGGTCGCGCTGGCGGCGGTGGCAGCCCTGTCGATCGGCGGATGCGCGACCCCGCGGCAACGCGATTGGCGCGAGGCRTTGAAGGCCGGCGACTACGCGGCCGCCTACTCGGACCTTTTCGAGACCTGGCGCATGGGCACGCCGGACGTGAAGTCGGAGGCGCTGCGTTATGCGTGGCGCGATCCCAATATCGTCGCCGTGGCCCGCAAGGACCTGGCCGAGCGCATCCAGCCCGTGGCCGACGCCCATGCGGGTGATCTCGCCTCGCTCGCCAAGGCGGTGAAGGACGGGCCGCTGGAGGATCGCGTCGAGTTCGCGAAGCTCGTCGACCGGCGCGTCGACGTCGACGCCGAGATCCGCGCGGCTTACGGGAAGCGGGCGCCGAAGGTGGCTTCGCCGGTCGCGGTCCCCGC
>PQAI01000264.1 GCA_003105245.1 Betaproteobacteria bacterium
GAGGTGATGATCGAGCTGGCGGGGCAGGGCATGACGATGATCTGCGTCACCCACGAGATGGGCTTCGCGAAGGCCGTGGCCAACCGCGTGATCTTCATGGACCAGGGCCAGATCGTGGAGCAGGCCCCGCCCGAGGAGTTCTTCAGCCGCCCGAAGAGCGAGCGGACGAAGGACTTCCTGTCGAAGATCCTGGGGCACTGAGACCTTCCCTCACCCCCGCCCCCTCTCCCAAGGGAGAGGGGAGCAGAAATCTCCCTTCTCCCTTGGGAGAAGGGTGGGGGATGAGGACCATGCATGCGCGATAATTCGCCCATGCCTTCAGACTCCCCCATCGACCGCTTCATCTCCGAACTCCAGGCCTTCTCCAGGCCGCGCGTCTTCAACCCCTGGGCCGACTTCGACCGCGCCAACGACTTCGGGCCCGAGGCGCCAGCCGTCCGCCGCGACCAGCTTCGCCGCTACTTTTCCGAGCGGMTCGGSCGYGCGMGATTGCTCCTCGTSGCGGAGGCGGCSGGCTACCAGGGCGCCAAGTTCAGCGGCATCGCGATGACGAGCGAGCGGCAGCTCGTCGCMKCGCCCTCSCTGCYCGACRGSRMCTWCTTCGACGGCCCCAAGCGGCGCACGAGYCGCGAGTCGGTGCGCGCCGGRGGCTTCACGGAGCCGACCGCCACCATCGTGTGGGGAAAGATGCTGGAGGCGGGGCTCGAGGGGCGCGAGTGGGTCAACTGGAACACCTTCGCGTGGCACCCGCACGGGGCGACGCCGCTCTCCAACCGCACGCCCACGCCCGACGAGTTCACCGCGGGACAGCCGGCGCTGAAGTCCTTCCTGGCGCTCTTTCCGAAGGTGCCCGTGGTCGCGGTGGGCGAGAAGGCGAGGGCGACGCTGGAGGAGCTGGGTATCGCCGTCGTCGCGGCCGTCCGCCATCCCGCCAATGGCGGCGCGACGAAGTTCAGGGAAGGGATAGAGAACGTGTTGGAGAAGGGTCGGGGATGAGGGTCAGCCGTTCGCCGCCTTCGAATCCACGGGCGCTTCGTCCCGCTCCTTCATCCCGTAGTCCCTCGTCACGTCCGCCACGCACAGGCGGTAGTCTCGGAAGTACTTCTCCCGCCCCAGCTTCTGCATGGCGCGATGCTCGGGGAGCTTCCGCCACTCCTCCAGCGCCTTCTCGTCGCGCCAGTACTGCAGCGACACGAGCTTGCCGGGATTGGCGAGGCTCTCGAAGCGCTCGACGGAGATGAAGCCGTCGATCCTGTCGAGGAGCGGGCGGAGGCGCGCGGCGGCCTGCAGGTAGGCGTCGCGGTAGGCGGGGTCGGGGGTGACTTCGAAAATCACGGCGATCATCGGGATCCTCCCATTGCGTTTCTCCGCACCATCTCCTGGATCATCGCCGTGAACTGCTCGGCGATCTCGTGCTCCATGAATTCCCTGGAGACCACGATGGACGCGAGCAGCCCCGGCTCGAACTGCGCATGGTAGTCGAGGCGCGTGCCGCCCGTTTCCGGCGTGAGCCTGAGGCTGGAGTTGTACCGGTTGGCGCTGCCCCGGATCTGGACCGCGTCGATGGCCGTCGGGCGGTTGAGCACCAGCCGGCGCTCCGTGCTGAAGTTGAAGCTGAGCATTCCGAACTGCGCGAGCCCCACCTGCTCGATGAGGACGGTGTTGCCGTCACGGCCGAGAACCCGGCTCTGCCGAAGATTCGGCACCCATTCGGCCATCCGGTCGACGTCGGTGAGCACGTCGAAGGCGAGGGACTGCGGGACGGGGGCGAAGAGGACCGCGTCGCAGTGGTAGGCGCCCTTGTCGCGCAGGACGGTGAGGCTGCGGACGTAGCCGCCCTGCGCCCACGCTGTCGCGGGCAGCAGGAGGACTGCAAGGAGAAGCGCCCAGGCGCGCATTCGCGGTCGAATCGAAGGGTGGGTGAGGGTCAACAGCGTAGCAGGTCGACTTCTTCCGCTACCCTCACCCCAAGCCCCTCTCCCGCAAGCGGGAGAGGGGAGACCTTTGCCGCCGGAATCCGCCGTCCCCGCGCGCGGGTTATCCTCTCGCCCGTGGCGGCGACTTCCGCCGGAGGATGAGCGTGAACAGGAGAGAGCGCGTCATGGCGGCGATCCGCGGCGAGCCCGTGGACCGCGTCCCCTTCAGCTTCTGGCTGCACAACTTCGCGCGCGAGGATTCGGCGAAGGCCCTCGTCGAGGAGACGCTCCGCCTGTACCGCACGTTCGACTGGGATTTCCTCAAGCCGCAGTCGCGCTACCAGTGCTTCGCGGAGATGTGGGGGCTCGAGTACCGCCAGCCGCCGGACCGCGCCGAGTGGCCGGTGATCACGAAGCTGCCGGTGCGAAGCGCCGCGGAGCTGGCCACGCTCTCCCCGGCCGACCCTTCGAAGGGCGCACTCGCCGAGCAGCTCGAGGCGATGGCCGCCATCCGCGCGGCCGTCGGCCCCGAGGTGCCCGTCGTGGCCACGGTGTTCGCGCCGCTGATGGTGGCGCAGTTCATGGTGCCCGGCGGCATCGAGGCGGTGCTCAAGCTCGCGCGGGAGGAGCCGGCGAAGCTCGACCGCGGGCTCGACGCCATCGCCGCGACCCAGGAAGCCTTCACGAAACTGCTGGTGGCCCGCGGCGTGGACGGCATCTTCTACGCGACCAACGTGGCCACGAGGAGCCTCCTCATTCCCGGGGAGTTCCGCCGCTTCCAGGCCCCGCACGACCGGCGAATCCTCTCGGCCGCCGGGTCGCTCCCCTTCAACATCGTGCACATGTGCGGCGGGGGGATCCTGTTCGAGGAGTTCGCCGACTACCCGGTGAGCGTGTTCAGCTGGGCCACCACGACGGGAAACCCGTCGCTCACCGAGGTGCACCGCCGCACGGGCAAGGCCGTGCTGGGGGGGCTTCCCGCGAAGCCGGAGATCAAGTCCATGACGGCGCAGGCCCTCGTGGAGCGCACGCGCAAGTCGCTCGCCGAGATGGGCGGCCGCCACCACCTGCTGGGCCCGGACTGCTCCATCAACCCGGACACGCCCGAGGAGCTGCTTCACGCCGTGGGTGCCACCGTGCGCGGAACGGCCTGAGGCGCGAGTCAGTCCGCGCCCACGAAGGGGAAGTCCACCTCCGGCCTGCGGCCCGCGAGGATCTCCGCGAGCGCCCGCCCCGACCCGCAGGCCTGCGTCCAGCCCACGGTGCCGTGGCCGGCGTTGACGAGGAGCCCCGGCACCTTCGTCTTGCCGATGTACGGGAGGTTGCTGGGCGTGGTGGGCCGCAGCCCCGCCCAGTGCACGGCCCGCGACGCATCGCCCGCCCCGGGAAAGAGCCGCTGCACGTGGCCCACGAGGGCCTCGCAGCGGCGGCGATCGATGGAGAGGTCGAAGTCCGCCACCTCCGCAGTGCTGGTGGCGCGGATGCGGTTGCCGAGCCGCGAGAAGGCGACCTTGACCGCGGCGTCGGTGATCCCGATGCGAAGCGCGGCCGCCTCGTCCGCGATGGGCATCGTGATGGAGTAGCCCTTCACGGGGTAGATGTTCACGACCACTCCTGCCTGCGCGAGGAGCGCAGTGGCGAAGGGACCCAGGCACACCACCGTGTGGGCCGCGCGCAGCACCTCGCGGCGGCCGTCCGCGTGCTCGACCTCGACGCCCTCCACCCGCCCGCCCTCCTGCACCAGGCGCTTCACGGTGACGCCGAAATCGAACCGGATGCCGCGCTCCGCCCCCAGACGGGCGAGCGCCTGCGCGAACTGGTGCGCGTCCCCCGTCTCGTCGTAGGGCGAGAAGATGCCGCCGGCGATTCGATCCTGCATGTGGGCGAGCGCGGGCTCGATCCGGGCGCACTCCGCGGGGCTGCAGACGCGGCGCACGAGGCCGTGGGCCTCGAGCCTGCGGGCTGCGGCCGCTGCCAGGTCGAAGGCCGCCGGCTCGCGGTGGAAGAGGAGGATGCCGCCCCGGTGGAAATCGTACCGGAGGCCCGTCTCCGCCCGGAGGGCCCGCAGGGACTCCCGGCTGTAGTAGCCGAAGGCGGCCAGGTGCAGGAGGTTTCGCGAGTAGCGCTCGCGGTCGCACTCGCGCAGGAAGAGCGCGAGCCAGCGCCACTGGTCCCGGCGCAGCCGCGGGCGCCACACGAGGGGCGCGTCCGCCTGCAGCAGCCAGCGCGGCAGCATCTTGAGCGTGCTGGGGTTGGACCAGGGGTCCGCCAGGTGCGCCGAGACCTGGCCCGCGTTGGCGTAGCTCGATTCCAGGGCCGCGGCCTCGCGCCGGTCCACCACGCGCACGTCGTGGCCGGCCGCGCGCAGGAACCACGCGGCCGCCACGCCGATCACGCCGGCGCCCAGGACGAGGACGGTCACGGCGCGGGAGCGCTCAGTCGACCTTGGCGCCGGACTCCTTGACGATCGTGCTCCACTTCGCGAGCTCGGCGCGCTGGTAGGCGTCGAACTGCTCGGGCGTGTTGCCCACGGGGATGCCGCCCAGGCCCTTGATCTTCTCGCGCACGTCCGGCATCGCCACGATGCGCGCGATCTCCGCGTTGAGCTTCTTCACGATGGCCGGCGGCGTGCCCTTGGGCGCCCACACGCCGTGCCAGGTGGAGAGGTTCATCTGCGGCATGTTGAGCTCCTGGAACGTGGGCACGTCCGGCAGGATGGGCGAGCGCTGCTGCGAGGAGACGGCGAGCGCGCGCATCTTGCCGCCCTGGATGTGGCCCATGGCCGCCGTGAGGGCGTCGAACATGAGGGGCACCTGGCCGCCGATCACGTCCGCCATGGCCGCGCCGCTGCCCTTGTAGGGGATGTGGGTGAGGTTCACGCCCGCGGCCTTCTTGAACACCTCGCCCGCGAGGTGTGCCGACGAGCCGCTGCCGGCGCTGGCGTAGGCGAGCCCCGGCTGGTCCTTGGCCCACTGGATCACGTCCGCCACCGTCTTCGCCTTGTTCCCGGCGCCCGTGAGCATGACCATGGGCACCTCGGTGGCCTGCCCCACGGCGATGAGGTCGTCGGTGGCGCTGTAGTTCACCTTGCTGAAGAGGCTGGGCACGATCACGTGGATGGAGGAGTTCACCAGCAGCGTGTAGCCGTCCGGCGGGCTCTTCACCACCATCTCCGCCCCGATCATTCCGGAGGCGCCCGGCTTGTTCTCCACGACCACGCTCTGGCCCCAGGCCTCCGTCATCTTCTGCGCGAGGATGCGCGCGACGATGTCCACGGAGCCGCCCGGCGCGAAGGGCGCGACGAGCTTGATCGTCTTGGTCGGATAGTCCTGGGCCTGCGCGCCCCCCGCCACCAACGCCACCAGCCCCAGCGCGGCCAACAGTCTCTTCAGCATGACCCCTCCTCGGTTGGAACCTCGAACGCGTAAGATACCGCCCCTTGCGGGGCCCTAGAAGACCCCGGGATAGCCGCCCCCGTCGATCAGGATGTTCTGCGCGGTGATGAAGCCCGCCTGCGCCGAGCACAGGAATGCGCACAGGGCCGCCATCTCCTCGGGCTTGCCGAAGCGGCCGGCCGCGTTGGAGGACTCGCGCTCCTTCCAGACCTCGTCGAAGGACTTGCCGGCGCGCCGGGCGAGCTCGTGGCCGAAGGCGAACTGCGTGTCGGTCGCGAAGATGCCCGTGAGCATGGCGTTGGCGGTCACGTTGAAGCGCACGCTCTCGCGGCCGATGCCGTTCATGAAGCCGGCGAGCGCCAGGCGCGGGCTGATGGAGAGCATGTGCTCCATGCGCGGCTCCTTCACGAAGCGCGAGGTGATGCACACGATGCGCCCGAAGCGGCGCTCCTTCATGCCCTCCACGACGCCGGTGATGAGCTCGATGGGGGAGAGCATCATGGCGTCCAGGGCCTCGATCCAGTCCTCGCGCGTCCACTGGCGGAAGTCCGGCTTTTCGTCCGGCCAGGCGCCGCTGTGCACGAGGATGTCGGGGTCGCTGCAGGCGGCGAGCACGGTGCGCCTTCCCTCGGCCACGGAAAGATCCGCGGGCACGGTTTGCACGGTGACGGGGCTCGACGCCCGGATCTGCGTCGCGGTCGCCTCGAGCGTGGCGGGGTCCCGGGCCACCAGCACGAGGTTCACCCCCTCGGCCGCGAGCCGCGTGGCGCACGCCTTGCCGAGCCCGCGGCTCGCTCCGCAGACGATCGCCTTCCTGCCCGTGATTCCCAGGTCCATGCGCCTCCCCGCCCAATTCCGTTTCCCGGGAAGCTACCATACGGCGAACGTCGTCCGGCACAGGGAGGGCCAGGATGAAATACGTGAATCTCGGCGCGAGCGGCCTCAAGGTCTCGCGCATCGCGCTCGGCATGATGACCTTCGGCACGGGCGAGTGGCGGCCGTGGATCCGCGACGAGGCGACGGCGCGGGAGGTGACGCGCAAGGCGGTCGACCTGGGCGTCAACTTCTTCGACACGGCTGACCTCTATTCCATCGGCACTTCCGAGGAGATCACGGGCCGGATGGTTCGCGAGTTCGCCCGCCGCGAGGAGGTGGTGGTGGCCACCAAGGTCTTCTTCCCGGTCTTGAAGGGCTACCAGGGCGGCAATGCGCCGGGACCGAAGCCCTACGTGCCCCCCAATATCAGCGGGCTGTCGCGCAAGCACATCCTGGACGCGGCGGACGCGAGCCTGAAGCGCCTGGGCACGGACTACATCGACCTCTACCAGATCCACCGCTTCGACAACGCCACGCCCGTCGAGGAGACGATGGACGCGCTGGATTCGCTGGTGCGCGCGGGCAAGGTCCGCTACCTCGGCGCCTCCAGCATGTGGACGTGGCAGTTCGCCAAGATGCAGCGCGCCGCGGAGCTGGCCGGCGGCGCGAGGTTCGTGAGCATGCAGAACCACTACAACCTCGCCTACCGCGAGGAGGAACGCGAGATGATCCCCTACTGCCGCGACACGGGCGTGGGCATCACCCCCTGGAGCCCGCTCGCGAGGGGATTTCTCGCCGGCAACCGCTCGCGGGAGGACAGGGGTGGCGGGGGCGATTCGCGCGCCAGGACGGACGAGCTCGCGCAGAAGTACTACTACCAGGACGCCGACTTCGACGTGGTGGAGGCGCTCACGGCGCGGGCCAAGGCGATGGGTGTCTCCAACGCCACGCTCGCCTACGCGTGGCTGCTGCACAAGCCGGGAGTGACGGCGCCCATCGTGGGGGCGAGCAAGCCCTGGCAGATCGAGGAGGCGGCGAAGGCGACGGAGCTCGCGCTCTCACCCGAGGACATGGCCGCCCTCGAGGCGCCCTACAAGCCCCACCCCATCCTCGGCCATTCCTGAAATGTCCGAATCCACCTGGATCCGCCAGGCCGTCCGCCGCATCGAGGCGGACTTCAACCGCTCGGCCGACACGCACCTCATCCCGGTGAAGCTCCCCGCCTGCCCGGGCGTGGACCTCTACCTGAAGGACGAGTCGAGCCATCCCACGGGAAGCCTCAAGCACCGGCTGGCCCGTTCCCTGTTCCTGTACTCGCTCTGCAACGGATGGCTGCACGAGGGGAGCACGGTGGTCGAGTCCTCCTCGGGCTCGACGGCGGTGTCCGAGGCGTACTTCGCGCGCCTGCTGGGCCTGCCCTTCATCGCGGTGATGCCGGCCACCACCTCGCCCGAGAAGATCACGGCCATCCAGTTCTACGGCGGCAAGTGCCACCTTGTGGACGACCCGCTCGCGGTCTACGGGGAGTCGGAGCGGCTCGCCCGCGAGCTGGGCGGGCACTACATGGACCAGTTCACTTTCGCCGAGCGCGCGACCGACTGGCGCAGCAACAACAACATCGCGGAATCGATGTTCAGCCAGATGGAGCGGGAGACGCATCCCATTCCGCGGTGGGTGGTGTGCAGTGCGGGCACGGGCGGCACCACGGCGACCATCGGGCGGTTCATCCGCTACCGGTGCCATCCGACCCAGGTCTGCGTGGCCGACCCCGAGAACTCCGTCTTCTTCGACGCCTTCGCGAAGGGCGACTCGTCGATCCGCATCTCGAGCAACTCGCTCATCGAGGGGATCGGCCGGCCGCGGGTGGAGAAGTCGTTCCTGCCGGGGATCGTGGACGGGATGCTCAAGATCCCGGATGCGGCTTCTCTCGCGGCGATCCGTTACCTGGAACACGTGCTGGGGCGGCGCTGCGGGGGATCGACGGGGACCAACTTCGTCGCCACGCTGCAGCTCGCGCGGCGAATGCACGAGGCCGGCGAGAAGGGCTCCATCGCCACCATCCTGTGCGACAGCGGGGAGCGCTACCGGCACAGCTACTTCAACGACGACTGGATGAAGGCGCACGGGTTCGACGTAGCGGGAAGCGTCGAGGCGATCGAGGCCTGCGCAGAGAAAGGGAAGGCGCTGCCTTGGGAGCTTGCTGCCGCGGGCGCCTGCGCACATCCGTAATCTGGGCACATCTCCCCTCTCCCCTGGGAGAGGGGTCGGGGGTGAGGGTTCCTAGTGCGCGACTCGGTACTTCTCCAATCGCTTGAGGTCCGGCTCCACGCCYAGCCCCGCTGCATCGCCCAGCGTCACCCAGCCCTCCACCGGCTTCGGGTCGAACACTTCCTCTCGCAGCGGATTCGGGTTGGCATCAACTTCGGCGAAGCCCTCCGGCCCCAGCGCCGCGCGAAGGTGGAGAGAGGCTGCCAGCCCGATTCCGCCGCCCAGCCAGTGCGGGCAGAAGGTGGCGCCGTGGCGCCTGGCGAGCTGCGCCACTTCGCGGCAGCCGGAGATTCCGCCCCACTTGGCGACGTCGGGCTGGATGAAGGACAGGTACTCCGCGGAGAGCGCGTCGGCGAACTCGTCCAGGCCGCGCAGGTTCTCGCCGGCGGCGAGAGGCACTCCACATCGACGGGCGAGTTCCTGCCACTCCGGGATGAACTCGTCAGCGGCGATGGGCTCCTCCGCCCAGTAGGGACGGAATGGGGCGAGCTCGGCGATGCGATGCGCGGCCTCCTCGGGAGCCCAGGCCTGGTTCGCGTCGACCATGACGACCGCGTCGTTGCCAAGGGCCGCGCGGATCTCCGTGAAGTTGGCGCGGTCCTTCTCCGGGCCGAATCCCACCTTGAACTTGAAGACGCGATAGCCTTCGTCGCGCTTCTGGAGCGCCATCTTCGCGACGTCGTTGGGGCCGAGGCCGCTCGCGTAGACCTGGACGCGGTTGCCGGCTTCCGGACCCGTGCCGAGGAGCTGCCACAGGGGCTTGCCCGCGCGCCGTCCCGCCATGTCCCACAGCGCCTGGTCGATGGCGCCGATGATCTGCGCGAAGGGGCCGGGCTCGCCGCACTGGATCGCGAGGCGGCGCACCTGGGAATCGAGCTTCTGGCGCACGCGCGGTGGATCGTCCGTGGGGCTTCCCTCGAGGAGCGGGGCGAAGAGGCTGTCGACCAACCTCGCCCGGTGTTCCGCGCCGACCTGCGGGAAGTTGCAGAAGACTTCGCCCCAGCCCCATGCGCCGTCCTTCGCGCTCGCCCGCAGGAACACCGCGGGGCGGCTCGTCATCGTGCCGAAGGAGGTCTTGACCGGGTTCTCGATGGGAACCCGGAAGACCCAGCATTCGAGGCGGGTGACGGTCATCGAGTCCTCAGTCCGGTAACTGGTTTCGCCCGAGCGCTTCTGCCACTCGTTGCCGAAGGGCAGTGACCAGCCTCACCAAGTCCTCCGCTTCCGCCCCTGTCGCGATGAACATCGCGTCATAGGTGATCCGATTGCGCCGGTCGTGGTACCGGGCCAGCGCGGACGAGAGGTCCGAAGGCACATCCGCCGTGTCGCCCAGAACGTCGAACACCACCTTCCGGTGTCCCTTGACCTGGGTCGATGGCCGATAGCCCCGGAACCGAAGCGAGACTAGGGCGAAGCCGTGGGCGGCCTCGTAGGCCAGGGTGAATCGGCTCGAAGCGCCGAGCTTGTCGTTCGCGGCATCCCGCAGGCGTTCGTCCGCCCCCGCGAAGAGGCGTTCGATCTCCTCGTGGGCCGTCGGCTCAACGAGGAGAGAGCCGACTTTTTCGGCGAGATTCCTGAGTCGTTCCTGGGGAGATGCCATCGAGAGATTCCTGATCCCCTATAACGAAGACGCTGGGCCCCGAGAGGACAGACTCGAGAAAATGGTCATGTCGTGCGCGTCTTTCGGCGAACTCGTCCCTGCCCATGATGACGGGCGAGATGGTACGCCTCAACTGGCTCTCGACCCGGTCGAGGCTCTCCGAGAGGTCCGCCATCGAGACGGAACCCACGACCAGGAGGTCGACGTCGCTGCTCGCGGTGTCCTCGCCGCGTGCGGTGGACCCGAAGATGAGGGCCGCCCGAATGCCGTCGCTTGCCGGCCGAAGCGCTTCCGCGAGCGGAGTGGCAATGCCGACCGTCTTCAAGGCGATGCCCCGCAGCTCGGCAAATACCGAGGCCTCGGGGTTCGCGCGGTACCAGACCTGGTTGGCCCGCTTTTCGCGGATGAGGAGCGAAGCCGCGGTCAGCCGCGCGAGCTCCGTCTGGACCTGGCTCGAGCCGCCGCCGACGTGCGCGATGATCTCCCGGAGGTAGAACCCCCGGTCCGGTGCGGTGAACAGAAGACCGAGGACGCGCTGGCGCGTCTTTCCGAAGAGGGCATCGGCAACGCTGGTTCGGGCCATGGACTGATCATACCGAAAAACGGCTCGATTGTACCTGATTTCGGTATGATCGAATCTCCCCTCTCCCCGGGGGTCCCCAACTTGTTGGGGCCGACCAATGGCCGAGGGGTCGGGGGTGAGGGTACCGCCTCAATCCACCGTCGCCCCGATATCCTTTGCCACCTTCGACCACTTGGCGATTTCGCTCTTGATGTAGCGGCCGAAGTCGTCGGACGTGCCGCCGGCAGGAGTGAGCCCCGCGGCGATGAGCTTCTCCCTGATCGCGGGATTGTCCTGCGCCTTCGCGAAGGCCTCGTGCAGGCGCTTCACGATCTCCGGGGAAGTGGCCACCGGCACTGCGATGCCCTGCCACGCGACCGCCTCGAAACCGGGGAGGTTGCCCGCCTCGGCGATGGTGGGGATGTCCGGATACTCGGGCGAGCGCTTGAGGCCGCCCACGCCGAGCGCTCGGAGCTTGCCCGCCTTCACCTGCGGCATCATGCTCGCCTGGTCCGCGATGGCCATGCTCACGTGGCCGGCGACGAGGTCGCCCACGAGCGCGCCGGTGCCCTTGTAGGGGACGTGCGTGATGTCCGTTCCCGTGGCCGCCTTGAACAGCTCCGCGGCCATGTGCTGGGCGCTGCCGCTGCCCGACGAGCCGTAGGAGAGCTTGCCGGGGTTCGCCTTGGCGTAGGCGACGAGCTCCTTCACGTCCTTGGCCGGCACCGCGGCGTTCACCACCAGCGCGTAGTTCACCATCACCGTCCGCATGACGGGCGCCAGGTCCTTCACCGGATCGTAGGGCATCTTCTTGTAGATGCCGACGTTCATGGCGAGGGTGGCGACGTTGCCGACGAGGACGGTGTAGCCGTCGGCTGGCGCTTTCGCGACCGACTCGGCACCGATCATGCCGCTGGCGCCGGTCTTGTTCTCGATGACGATGGTCTGGCCGAGGTTTTCCGCTAGCGCGGGCTGGACGATGCGGGCGTAGACATCGACGGCGCCTCCCGGGGGGAAGGGGACGATGAGTTTGACGGGTTTCGTCGGGTAGGGCTGGGCGAGGGCGGTGGCAGCGGCGAGGCTAAAGAGGGCTAGGAGGTGCCAGATGGTTCGGGTCATGGCGGTCCAGGAGTGATTGCGGGAAAGCCTGATTACACCACCTCTCCCCTCTCCCGAGGGAGAGGGGAGACGAGTGATTCAGGGGATACCGAGGATCTTGTGGGTCTGCAGGCTGAGGCGCCACTTGGGATGGGCCTTGCAGTACTCCACCGCTCGTTTCGTGTTCGCCTCCCGCTCCGGCCCATCCATCGGTTGCAGCGAGAACGTCCGGAAGTCCAGCCCCTCGAACTTCTCCGGCGGCGCGTCGGCCTGGGGATAGACGAGCTTCAGTTCATCGCCTGAAGTGATCACGAGCGGCGCCGCGCTCTTCGGGCTCACGCACAGCCAGTCGATCCCGTGCGGCGGCTTCACCGTCCCGTTCGTCTCCACCGCCACCTCGAAGCCCCGCACGTGCAGCGCATCCACCAGCGCATCGTCGAGCTGCAGGAGCGGCTCCCCGCCCGTGCACACGACGAAGCGTTCCGACCGCGAAGCGCCTGCAGGAAACTTCGCGAGCACCGAATCGGCCAGCTCGTCGGCCGTCGCGAACTTGCCTCCGCCTTCCCCATCCGTCCCGACGAAGTCCGTGTCGCAGAACTTGCACACGGCACTCGCCCGGTCTCGCTCCAGCCCCGACCACAGGTTGCAGCCGGCGAAGCGCAGGAACACGGCCGGCCGCCCCGCCTGCGCGCCCTCGCCCTGCAGCGTGTAGAAGATCTCCTTGACGGCGTAGGTCATGGCGCTAGATGGGCAGCGCGGGGCCGTCCTCGCCCCAAGACAGGATGGCGCCGCAGCCGCGCGTCTCGTAGAGGTCGATGCGGTCGAGCTGCGGCAGCTTCGGCGCGGCCTGGGCGCGGATCCAGCGCGCGAGGCTCGCCGGGTCGTTGTCCCCCACGCCCGGCAGCTCGTGCAGCGGCTGGTGGTCGAGCGCCAGGAAGAYAGGCGTGAAGAGCTCCTTCACGTCCCCGAAGTCGAGCGCCCAGCCGCGCACCGCATCGAGAGGCGCGGTGAGGTGCAGCCGCAGCGTGTAGGTGTGGCCGTGGATGCGCCGCCTCGCATCGCCCTCCGGCGCGCGGGAGAGCCGCAAGGCGCTGTCGAGCGTGAGCTCCTTCCAGATGCGGTAGTGGCGGCCGTCGAAGTTGGCACCGGCGCTCGCGGTCTCGTACACCGTCACCCACGAGAGTTCCGGAAGCTGCGGCTTCACGCGGTTCCAGATCCAGCTTCCGATCAGCTCGCTCGTGGGATTCTCGAGGCCCGCGATGTCGTTGAGGCACGCGTGGTGAAGCTCGCCGTGGATCGGCGCCCACACCTCGTCCAGGTGGTCGTAGTCGATGCCGATGTCGCGCGCGCCGAGGTCCACGTTCGCGTGCAGGATCGCCTCGAACCCGTGGCCGTGCATGCGGCCGCACTTGTGGCCGCGGGGAACGTTGGGCAGGCGATGGGCGCTCTCGAACACGTAGCGGCGCCAGATGTGGGCGTTCTCGCGGCGGTCGAGGTCCACGCCAGAGTGCGAGGTGCTCTGAATCCCCACCTGGTCGATGCCGGCCACCTCCAGGTGCTGGCGCACCCAGCGCGCGAGGTTCTCGTCGGTGGGGTGCGGGAGGTGGTCGTTGAGGAAGCGGTAGTCGAGGGGCGCGACACAGGCGGCCAACTGCTCGTGCAGGTCCGAGGCTTCGCTCCCGGGGAAGCCGGCGTCGCCGGGCGGAATGGCGGCGCGCACCTTGGCGAGGTAGCTGTGCCCGTGCAGGCGCCGCGCGCGATGGCCCTCGGGCAGCAGGTCCACGCGGCAGGCGGCTTCGAAGGGGGCGGCGGCGGTGAAGAGGAGGTGCTCGGGCATGGCCGTATTCTAGGCCCGTCACTCCCGGCACCTCTGCCACTGGCTGGCCCGCGCGCCGGACAGCACAGCCTCGCGATGGCAGCACGAGGGCGCTTCGTGGTTGCCGAAGCGACCCTCCTAGGGGGTCTTGCTCCAGGCCGCCATGTCCGAAGCGTTCAGCTTGAAGTCCTGGTTCTTCGGCAGGTTCTCGGCATTGAGCTCGCGCTCCACTTCGCGGAACGACGTGGCGAGGCTGAAGCTCATCTTGGCGATGTTCTTCGGGTCGGTGGCCACGTGGACGCCCGTGTCCGAAACCGAGACTGCGTTGCGCAGGAGATCGGCGTAGATCCTTTCCGCGAGGGAAGTGGTAGTGGGATCGAAAACCGGGGTGACCATTGGCGTGTCCTTCGTGGGTGGTGATTCATCGTACGCCCATTGCACCCTCACCCCGGCCCCTCTGACATCGGTTGGCCCCGACGAGTTGGGGACCCCCGGGGAGAAGGGAGAGCGCTAGCGCATGACGCGCCCGCGGCCCTGGTTCTTCGCGGTGTAGAGGATGCGGTCGGCGCAATCGACGAGCGCCTGGGCTGTCTCGCCATCCTCGGGAAAGCCGCAAACGCCGGCGGAGAAGGTGATGCCGCTCTTCGAGATGTCGCCCATCTTGATGGTGGCCTTGCGCGTGGCATCCAGGAGCTCGTTCACGCGCCCCACGGCGTCTTCGGCAGTGGAGTTGGGGAAGAGCAGGCAGAACTCCTCGCCGCCGTAGCGGCAAACCACGTCGCCCGCGCGCGTGCCCTCGGTCAGCACCCGGGCGACCGCGCGCAGCACCTCGTCGCCGAAGAGGTGGCCGAACTCGTCGTTCACGCTCTTGAAGAAGTCGAGGTCGAGCATCGCCACCGCGAGCGGCTGCCCCGTGCGGCCGAAAAGCGAGATGAGCGCCGCGAGGACGGAATCGAGATAGCGCCGGTTGTAGAGGCCGGTGAGGGAATCGCGAAGCGCCTCCTCCCGCGCCCGGTCGCGCTCGTCGCGCAGGCGGTTCAGCTCGTAGCGGATCTGCACCGCGTAGTAGCGCGCCTTCGTCCCCATCCCCAGGCGCCGCTCGTACACCTGGAAATAGTCCTTCTGCAGCGAGAAGGCCTCGGCGTGCCGGCCCGCCTGCGCGGTGAGGTCGGCCAGCGACTCGAGCACCAGGCCCACGAGAAGGAGCGGCGTGCGGTCCTCGAACCGGCTCCGCGCCTCCTGCAGGCGCGAGATCGCTTCGTCGCGCTCGCCCTTCTTCGCGAGCACCATGGCCCGCAGGTACAGCGCCCACACGAGGCACGGGCCTCCGTGCTTGGCCGCCTCGGCTTCCGCGATGG
>PQAI01000265.1 GCA_003105245.1 Betaproteobacteria bacterium
CCGGCGGCAGCACCTCGCGCTCGGCGGTGAGCTTCTCGCGGATGCGCGCGCTCTTGCCCGAGCGGTCGCGCAGGTAGTAGAGCTTGGCGCGGCGGACCTGGCCGCGGCGCTTGATCTCGATGGAGGCCACGGCGGGCGAGTAGGTCTGGAACGTGCGCTCCACGCCCTCGCCGCTGGAGATCTTGCGCACGATGAAGGAGGAGTTCAGGCCCTTGTTGCGCTTGGCGATGACCACGCCCTCGTAGGCCTGCTCGCGCTTCTTGTCGCCTTCGACGACCTGCACCTTGACGATCACCGTGTCGCCGGGGGCGAAGTCGGGGATCTTGCGCCCGAGGCGCGCGATTTCTTCCTGCTCGAGTTTCCGGATGAGATCCATGCAAGTTTCCTTTCGTCTGTCCGGCCCCTGGGGGGCCACTTCCGGCAGAGCAGCCCGGCGGGCTGGTGCGCGGCGTTTCTTCTTTCGCTACTGCTGTTCCTGCATCTGCTGCTCGCGAAGCGCCTCCTCGAGGAGCTTCGCGTCTTCCTTCGMSAGCGTCCGGTCCTGCAGCAGGTCCGGCCGCCGCGCGTATGTCCTGGCGAGGGCCTGCTTGCGCCGCCACCTCGCGATCGCTGCGTGGTTCCCGGAAAGAAGCACCTCCGGCACCCGCTCGCCCTTCCACTCCTCCGGCCGCGTGTAGTGCGGCCAGTCCAGCAAGCCCTCCGAGAAGGAGTCCTGCGACGCGCTTCCGGCGTCGTTGAGGCTTCCCGGCAGGAGCCTCACGATGGCGTCGATCACCACCATCGCGGGGAGCTCCCCGCCCGAGGTCACGTAGTCGCCGATCGAGATCTCCCGGTCCACCCGGCGCTCGATCAGGCGCTCGTCCACCCCCTCGTAGCGTCCGGCGATGAGCACGAGGCCCGGCGCCATCGCGAGCTCCCTCGCGATCGAATCCGTAAGACGCTCGCCCTGCGGCGAGAGAAGCAATACCTGCGGCCCTTCCACCCCGGCGGCGCGCTGCCGTGCCACCGCGGCGTCGATGCAATCCTCCAGCGGCCCGGGGAGCATCACCATCCCCGGCCCCCCGCCGTACGGCCTGTCGTCGACCGTGCGGTGCGGGTCGCTCACGAAATCGCGCGGGTTCCACGCCCGGAAGTCGAAGCCGCCCTCCTCCAGCGCGCGCCGCGTGATGCCGTGGCGGGTGACCGCCTCGAACATCTCCGGGAAGATCGTGACCACGTCGAATCGCATCATCAGACGTCGTACCCCGCTTCCCATTCGACCGTGATGCGCCCCGCCTCCCGGTCGACCGACTTCACGAAATCCGCGACGAAGGGAATGAGGCGCTCCCTGCCGCCGCGCACGACCAGCACGTCCGACCCGCCGGTCCGCAGCAATTCCTCGACCTGCCCGAGCTTCTCGCCCTGCAGGTTCACCACCTCGAGCCCCACCAGGTCCACCCAGTAGAACTCGCCCTGCGCGGCTTCCCCGAGATCGTCCCGGGTCACCGCCACGTCGAGCCCGCGCAGGAGCTCGGCGGCGTTGCGATCGTCGACCCCCTCGAGCTTGGCGCTCACCGCGGCGGGACGGACCTTGAAGTCCTGCTGCACCGCCGAGCGCCATCCCGATTTCGTGCGCAGCCACCACCGGGGGTGCCGCGCGAGGCCGTCGGGATCCTCGGTGAAGGTCTTGAGCTTGATCCAGCCCTGGATGCCGAAGGGGCCGAGGATGCGCCCCATCACCACCAACCGCGACTCGTCCCCCGCGTACGGGGAGCCGGCGGGATTACTGGGCGGCTGCTTCGGGCTTGGCGGCGATTTGGGCCTTGCCACGCTTGATCAGCTTCTTCACCGCGTCCGAGGGCTGCGCGCCCCGGGACACCCAGTGGGCGACGCGATCGAGCTCGATCCGGAAACCCGGTTCGTTCTCGGCGGCCTTGGGGTTGTAGAAGCCGATGCGCTCGATGAAGCGCCCGTCGCGCGGCATGCGCGAATCGGCGACGACGATGTTGTAGAAGGGGCGGTTCTTCGCGCCGCCGCGCGCCATCCTGATGACGACCATTTATGGCTCCATCCCGTTGAAAACGGGTAACGGTTGCTGAAAGTGCCCCCGGGGGCGACCCCGGAAGCGGGAAAAGCATTGAATTATAAGGAATTGCCGGGCTTCACGCAAGCCACCCGTTCCCCGCAATCCCCCGCGACCTCCGCGACCTCCGCGGAGGGAGGCTTCTAGAAGCGGAACTGGCCGCTCTTGCCGATGACCGCCAGCTCGACGTAGTGGTTGCCGTGGCGGCGGTCGGGGCCGAACTGCACCACGTAGCCCCCGACGTCGAGGCTGCCCAGGCCATTGAGTGCCCGGTAGAGGCTCTCCCGGTTGAGGTCGCGGCCGGCCCGGCGCATGGCCTCCGTGAGCACCTTGGCGGCGATGCAGGCCTCGAGGTTGGTGTAGTTGAGCTCCGGGATGCCGGCCTTGCGGATGGCCTCGCCGCATTCCTTGACCACCGGCACGGCCGCCTTGTTCGGCGGCGGGACGACGCCGGCCACGGAGATTCCCGCGGCGTCCGGCCCCGCGGCCTTGGCGAGCTGGCTCGGACCCACGAAGGAGAGCGAGGTGATGTTGTAGGGCTTGCCGGCCGCCTTGAGGCCCCTCACGACCTGCGTGGTGGCCCCATAGAGGGTGGTCGCCACGACCACCTGCGGATCGCTCGCGATGATGGCCTCGATCTGGGCCTTGTCCACGTTCGCGTTGCGCTTCAACTTCACGCCCACGGCCTTCTTGCCCGCGCGTTGCATGATCCGCTCGACGGTGGCGTAGTTCTGGTTGCCGATCTCGTCGTCGTAGTGCACCACGGTGACGCGGTCCGCGCCGAGGTTGCCCCAGTGCTCGAGGATCTTCTCGAGCTCGTCGGCGTAGGAGGCGCGCACGACGAACACGAAGGGGTTCTGGCGGTGGATGGCGTCCGCCCCGGTGAAGGGCGCGAAGAAGGGCACCTTCCTCTCCTTCACGATCGGCATGGCGTCGAGCGAGAGCGTGGCGGAGGCGAATCCGAAGAGCGCGATGGCGCCTTGCTCGTTGACCAGCTTCACCGCGTTGGCGCCGGCGGTCTTGCGGTCGTTCCTGTCGTCGAGGGAGACGAGCTCGACCGTCCGGCCGTGGATCCCGCCCGCCTCGTTCACCCGGCGGAACCAGGCGGCCGCGCCGTCGCGGATGTCCTTTCCGATCTCGGCGTTGGAGCCGGTGAGGGGAGCCGACTGGCCCACGACGATCTTCTCGGCCGCCGCGCACGCCAGGGAAAGGGTCGCGGCCGCCGCCGCGAGGATTGCGGTGAAACGCATCGGGAACGCCTCCGGAATGGTTGGGCGTTATGTTATCGCGGAACCGGGGCTATCGTCCGCTCAACGCATCCCGGGCAGCATGCCCTTCATGTTGCGCATCATCTTGGCGAGCCCGCCCGAGCGCATCATCTTCATCATCTTCTGCATCTGCTCGAACTGGTTGAGGAGGCGGTTCACCTCCTGCACCGGAACGCCCGCCCCCGCCGCGATGCGCCGCTTGCGGGAGGCCTTGATGAGCTCGGGCTTGCGCCGCTCCGCGGGCGTCATCGAGTCGATGATGCCCTCGGTGCGCCGGATCGACTTCTCCTGCAGGTCGGGCGACTTCGACGCCGCCTGCGTGAGCTGGGCGGGCAGCTTGTCCATGAGCGCGGACACGCCCCCCATCTTCTTCATCTGCTGGATCTGCGCCTTGAAGTCGTCGAGGTCGAAGTCCTTGCCCTTCTTGAACTTCTCGGCGAGCTTCCTCGCCTCGCCCTCGTCGACCGACTTCCTCGCCTCCTCCACGAGCGAGACGATGTCGCCCATGCCCAGGATGCGCGAGGCCATGCGCTCGGGGAAGAAGGGCTCGAGGCCGTCCATCTTCTCCGACACGCCGGCGAACTTGATGGGCACGCCCGTGACGGCGCGCACCGAGAGCGCGGCACCCCCGCGGGCGTCGCCGTCGAGCTTGGTGAGGACCACGCCGGTGAGGGGCAGCGCCTCCGAGAAGGCCTTGGCGACGTTCACCGCGTCCTGGCCCTGCATGGAGTCGACGACGAAGAGCGTTTCCACGGGGCGCACGGCGCCGTGGATCGCCTTCACCTCGGCCATCATGGCCTCGTCGATGGCCAGGCGACCGGCGGTGTCGACGATCAGGACGTCGTAGTAGTGCTTGCGGGCCCAGTCGAGCGCGCCGGCGGCGATCTCCAGGGGCTTCTGCGAGGGCTCCGACGGATAGAGGTCGATCGCGAGCTGGGAGGCGAGGGTCTTCAGCTGCTCGATGGCCGCGGGGCGGTAGATGTCCACCGAGACCATGAGCACCTTCTTCTTCGAGCCCTTGAGGAGCCGCGCGAGCTTGCCCGCGCTCGTGGTCTTGCCCGCGCCCTGCAGGCCCGCGAGCAGGATGACCGCGGGCGGCTGCGTGGCGAGGTCGAGGCCGGCGGCCGAGCCGCCCATGAGGGCCACCAGCTCGTCGTGGACCACGCCCACGAGCGCCTGGCCGGGCGTGAGGCTTCCGATCACCTCCTGGCCCAGCGCCTTTTCCTTCACGCGCGCCACGAAGTCCTTGACCACCGGCAGGCCCACGTCGGCTTCCAGCAGCGCCATGCGCACCTCGCGCAGCGCCTCGGAGACGTTGTCCTCCGTGAGGCGGGCATGGCCGCGCATCGTCTTGATGACGGAGGAAAGTCGCTGCGTCAGTGCGTCGAGCATGGGAAGGGCCGCGGGGGAATTGGTGTAGACTTCAGTCGCCCCGAAAATGAGCGACTCGGCCCTCTATTTTAGCACCGCGGCCTGCTGGCTCGCCCTGGCGGCGATCGCCTGGCGGACCGCCCGTGCCGCCGCGCCCGCGGCCTCGCCCGCTCCCGGCGGCGCCTTCCGCCTCGAGGCGGTGCTGCTGCCCGTGGCGCTGGTGCTGCACGGCATGCTCGTCTACTCGGGCGTGCTCGCCGACGAGGGGTTGAACCTCGGCGTCTCCAACTCGATCTCGCTCATCATCTGGCTCACCGTGGCCATCTACTGGCTCGCGAGCCTCGCGGTGCCGGGGCTGGCGAGCATCCAGGGCCTGTGGGCGCCGGTGGCGCTCGCGGCCGTGATCCTGCAGGCGCTGGTGCCGTCGCACTACCTCGTGCACTACGGCGGCGACCCGCTCTTCACGCTGCACTTCGCCATCGCGATGCTCGCCTACAGCCTGTTCATCGTGGCCACGATGCACGCGGTGGTCATGCTCGCCGAGCAGAAGTGGCTGCACCGCGGCGTGATGCCGCCGTTCCTGAGGAGCCTGCCGCCGCTGCTGGAGATGGAGGCGCTCCTCTTCCGCATCCTCTTCGCCGCCTTCGTGCTGCTCACGCTCACCGTGGTCTCGGGGATCTTCTTCTCCGAGCAGCTCTTCAAGCGCCCGTTCCAGTTCACCCACAAGACCGTCTTCGGGATGCTCTCCTGGGCCATCTTCGGCTCGCTCCTGTGGGGCCGCTACTTCCGCGGCTGGCGGGGAAAGCGCGCCGTGTACTGGACGCTCTGGGGATTCGCCGCGCTCCTGCTCGCGTACCTGGGCAGCAAGTTCGTCCTCGAGATCATCCTCAAGCGGGGCTGAGGGCCCGCCCCGATGTCGGACCAGATTCCGCTCACGTGGCTATTCGCGGCCCTCGCCGTGATGCTGCTCATCGCCGGCTTCTTCTCCATCGCCGAGACGAGCATGATGGCCCTCAACCGCGCCCGCCTGAAGCACCTGGTGCGCGAGGGCCGGCGCTCCGCCCGCCTCACCCAGGACCTGCTCGACAAGACCGACCGGCTCCTGGGCGTGATCCTGCTCGGCAACAACCTCGTGAACGCCGCCTCGGCGGTCCTGGTCGCGGAGATGTCCGTGCGACTCTTCGGCCAGGGAGAGTACGTCCTCATGATCGCCACCGCGGCCGTCACCTTCTTCATCCTGGTCTTCAGCGAGATCACGCCCAAGGTGATCGGCGCCACCTACCCCGAGGCGATCGCCCTGCCCTCGGCGTACGTCCTGACGCCGCTGCTGCGCATCGCCTACCCGGTCGTGTGGTTCGTGAACCTCTTCGTGCAGGCGCTGCTGCGGCTCCTGTTCATCAAGCCGCGCGCGGACGGCGGCGAGCACCTCTCGATGGAGGAGCTGCGCACCCTCGTGCTCGAGGGCGGCAAGTACATCCCGAAGAAGCACCAGTCGATCTTCCTCAACCTCTTCGAGCTCGAGGACATGACGGTCGACGACACGATGACGCCGCGCGGGCAGATCGAGGGCATCGACCTCGAGGACGACATCGACGACATCCGCACCGCCATCTCCACCGCGCACCACACGCGCCTGGTGGTCTACGAGGGCGGGCTGGACAAGGTGGTGGGCATCCTGCACGTGCGCAAGTTCCTCAACGCCTCGCGCCGGGAGCCGCTGGACAAGGACGGCATCCGCGCGATCCTGCGCGACCCCTACTACCTCCCCGAGGGCACGCCGCTGCTGCTGCAGCTCACCAACTTCCAGGAGCAGCTTCGCCACGTGGGCCTGGTGGTCGACGAGTACGGCGAGATCCTGGGCCTGGTGACGCTCCAGGACATCCTCGAGGAGATCGTGGGCGAGTTCACCAGCCAGAACCCGATGACCGGCAACCTCCTGCGCCGCGAGCCCGACGGCGCGGTCATCGCGGAGGGCACCTGCCCGCTGCGCGTGCTCAACCGCAAGGGGGGCTTCCACTTCCCGCTCGAGGGGCCCAAGACGATCAACGGCCTGGTGCTCGAGGCGCTCGAGGAGATCCCGGAGCCGGGCACCGCCCTCATCGTGGCCGGGCATCCCGTCGAGGTGCTGCAGGTGCACGACCGCATGGTGAAGGTCGTGCGCATCCGCGCGCGCAAGGCTCCCGTGGGCGAGGCGAAGGCGGCCTAGCGCCCGGACTCCAGCGCCTGCGGCGAGTATCGCGCCACGAAGCGCCGGTCGATGCGGTCCTTCCAGCGCCACACCCAGCGGCCCYCGAAGGAAASCGGCCCGTASACCCCCACCGCGYAGCGCGTGCCGCAGGACACGAGCGCGAGGAAGCGCGCCGACGGCACGTGCCGCTCGAGGGGGCCGCCCTTGAGCGCCGCCCGCAGGTTGGCCGCGAGCGCCGGTCCCGCGCGCACCGCGAACACGCCCGCCTTCGGGACCGGGTTCGCGACGTTGGTCGCGCAGTCGCCCACGCCGAAGATCTCGGGGTGACCCACGGACTGCATGAAGTCGTTGACCGAGAGGAACCCGCGCTCGTCGGTCGCGAGGCCGGAATGGCGGAGGAAGTCGGGTGCGGCCGCGCCGGTGACCCAGAAGGTCGCGTCGGTGGCGAACTCGATGGCGTCCTTCACGCGCACGAAGCCGGGGCCCACCTCGGTCACCGGGCTCGTCGGGTGCAGGCCGATGTTGCGCCGCTGCGCGAGCCGAAGGAGGCGCCCGCGCGCCGCCACGGGATACTCGGGGACGATGCTGCGCGCGTCGGTGAGCACGCGCACGTGCGGCGCACCCGCGCCGGGCTCCTGGCGCAGGCGCTGCTCGATCGCGAAGGCGAGCTCCACGCCCGCGGCACCGCCGCCGACCACGGTCACGGCGTTCATCCCGCCCTGGCGAGCGCGTTCCAGCACCTTCTCCCAGCCCTGCGCGAAGCGCTCCAGGGGCCGCATCGCGACGGCGTGCGCCTCCACGCCCGGGACGTCGGTGGCGGCTGGCCTCGAGCCCACGTCGATCGAGAGCACGTCGTAGCCCACGACCTCGCCGTTGGCGCAGATCACCTCCCGCATCGAGGTGTTCACGAGCGCCGCCGAGGAGCGCACCATCATCGCCCGCGCCCTCTTCGCGAGCGGCTCGAGGTCGATGCCGCAGGCGTCCAGCGGGTAGTGCCCGGCCACGTAGCCCGGCAGCATCCCCGAGTAGATCTGGCGCCCGACGGGCGTGACGAGGGTGACGCTCACGGCCGGGTCGAGCGCGTCGCCGAGAGCCTTGAGCACATGGACGTGCGCGTGGCCGCCGCCCAGCAGCACCAGGCGCTTCACGGCCGCGCCTCCAGCCGGAAATCCCCGAACCACGCCGTCACCGTCTCGCCCGTCTGGTCGGTGTCGTTGCCGATCGCGATGCCGGTGACGCGGGGCACGGGGCCGCTCCACTGCGCCCCGAAGGCGGCGCGGAAGTCGGCGGCGAGGTCGCGGGACTCCTCCGCCCAGGCGCCGGGCGAGCCGCTTCGCAGCACCACGGTGCGCACGCGGTCGGTGTACGGGTTCCACGCGCCGGTACCCGGCGGGTGTCGGTTGTCCCAGACGTAGCAGATCGCCGCGGTGGGAAGCTTCTCGCCCCACACGGCGCGCGCGACGAGCGCCTTCGCCCGCGCGGTCCACGGCAGCGCCTCCACGGGCACGTCGAAGAAGACGTAAACGCGCGCGGCGAAGTCGTCGCCGGACTTGCGGGCGAGGTCCGCGCCGGCGACCACGCGGTCGACCCTCCAGCGCCAGGCGAGCATCGGGCGCGCCGCGGGGTCGATGTCGAGATCGTGGGCGACGGTGCCGGCGGCCGCGGCCGCGCGCGAACGCAGGACGGTCACGCCCCCGTCGTCCACGAGCGCCACCTCGGGCGCGCTCACGCGCGGCAGCGTGAGCGGGCGCCACGGCGCGGGCAGGGTCGCTCCCGGCGCCGAGCGCGAGAACGGGGTCGGTTGCGCATCAGCCGGCGGCGCGGCCCACGCCAGCAGCGCGGCGGCGAGGATCGCGCCCGCGCTCACGCCGGGCGCTCCGCCAGCAGCCCCGAGACGACGAGGCGGCGGTAGTCCTCGGGGCGGTCCACGTCCCAGCGCAGGGGCATCTCGCGCCAGCGCGCGCCGGCGGTCCGAAGACGCATTCGAGTGTCGACCATGACGCTCGCCTCCCCCCATCGGATCCTCTCGAACAGGCCTGGCACCGCGCGCGAAAGCCCCACCAGCACGTATCCGCCGTCCTCGGCCGGCTGCACCACGGCGTCGTGGGTGGCCAGCGACGAGGCGGCGGCGCGCAGGTCGGCGGCGCCGAGCGACGGGCAGTCGGAGCCCACCAGGATCGCCGGGCCGTTCGCCAGCAGCCGCTCGAAGGCACGCGCCATGCGCTCGCCGAGGTGGCCGCCGCGCTGCTCCTGCAGTACCGCGCCGGACTCGGCCGCGCAGGCGGCGAAGAAGGGATGGCCGGTATCGGGCGCGCACCACAGCGACACGGGCCCGACCCCGGCCTCGCGGGCCGTGGCGAGGGCACGGCGAACGAGCGTGGCGTGCAGCTCCGCCGCGGCCGCCTCGCCCAGCAGGGGAACGAGGCGGGTCTTCACCTCCCCGGCCACGGGCGCCTTGGCGAACACCGCCACCTGCACGGCGCTAGGACGCGCGGCCATCGCCGTAGCGCTTCGCGAGGCGCGCGGGATCGGCGCCGAGGAAATAGGCGAGCCGCAGCCGCCACATGAGCAGGATCGTGGCGAGCGTCCCGTGCCGCTCCCAGCGCCGCCCGGAGGTCAGCGCGCGGCTGCGCAGGCAAAGCGGCGGCCCGATGCGCTTGAGCGCCTTCGAGAGCGCGATGTCCTCCATGAGCGCGATGGCCGGGAAGCCGCCGGCGGAATCGAACGCGGCCCGGCGGACGAAGATCGCCTGGTCGCCCGTGGCGATTCCCGTCAGGCGCGAGCGCGCGTTCATGCACGCGGCCACGACGCGCAGCATCGCCGGGCGGCCCTCGATCGCGACGTCGAAGCGGCCCCACGGCCGGCCCGAAGCCGCCAGCCCCTCGAGGACGAGGCGGTCGGCGTCGTCGGGCAGTCGCGTGTCGGCGTGCAGGAAGAGGAGCGTGTCGCCGCGGGAGGCGGCCGCGCCCGCGTTCATCTGGGCCGCGCGTCCTCGCGGCGCGGTGACCACGCGGTCGGCCCAGGGGGCGGCGAGCGCCGCGGTGCCGTCCGCGCTTCCGCCATCGGCCACGACCACCTCGGCGCCGCGGTCCCGGAGAGGCCGCAGCCGCTCGAGGCACGCCGCGATGCCGGCCGCCTCGTCGAGCGTGGGAACGATGATCGAAAGCCGGCTCATCCCGACATTATGGTGTCAGACACGGTGTCTGACACCGTGTCTGACACCGCGATCAGCGGGCGTCGTTGAGCGACCAGTCGTAGTCCAGGTGGGCGATGGGCGCCTTGCCCTCGGCCACCAGGCGGCGGTCGGCGGGCGAGTCGGCGAGGAGGTCGGCGTAGCGCGCGAAGTACTGCTCGCGCGAGGTGACCGGGCCCGCCGTGCCGATGCCGCGGTAGCCGGAGGTCCAGTCCTCCTTGAACCACTTGAAGATCTCGGAGACCTCGAGCTTTCCGGAGCGCGGGTCGAAGCGGTTGCGCGTGCGGTCCGAGAGGAAGCGGCGCGCCTGCTCCTCGAGCTGGGCGTCGAGGCGTGAGGCGACGTAGGCCTCCTCGCGCAGCATCGGGCAGCCGACGGAGGCGCAGTTCACCGCGTAGTGCACGCGCGGCTCGTCGTAGGCGCCGGGCTTCCTCAGCATCCCGTGCTCGATCCCGTCGAGGCTCTCCTCGCGGCCGAGGAGCGTGAAGAACCTGCGCTTCCACGGGCTGTTGAAGAGGATGTTGCCGAGGTCGCGGATCGACTTGAGGTCCGGGTACTTCGTGAGGATGAGCTCCACCGTGAACGCGTTGTAGGCGTTGACCAGGAAGGCCATCCGCTGCTCCCGGGGCCAGGCGCGGAACTCCGCCTCGCCCACGCGCGAGACTTCCGCCAGGTAGGCCGCGAGCGCGGCGCGGTCCTTCGCGAAGTCCGCGTAGCGCACCTGCGAGGCGCGGCCGCCGTCGAGGAGCTTCACGTGCTTCTTCACGAGCGCGTCCCAGGCCGCGTGCGAGTGGTCGAAGGCGTGGGCGCCCGTGGCGAGTACCAGGGCGATGGCGGCGAGCAGGAGTCGGATCATGGCGTCAGTGGCGGGAGGCGTCGTGATAAGGCCGCTTGTCGGAGGCGAGTCCCGCGAGGCGCCCGAGCACCGCGCCCAGGCCGCCCTCGCCGCGCGTCCAGGCGTGGAAGGCCGCGAGGAAGTCCATCTGGCCGTGGGTGACGGTCGAGCGCTTCCACGCGCCGGCCGCGAACTTGTTGGCCTCCGCGAGCGTGGGATAGACGTGGATGGTGCCGAGGATGCGGTTCAGCCCGATGCCGTGCCGCATGGCGGAGACGAACTCGGTGACGAGGTCGCCCGCGTGCTCGCCCACGACGGTGGCGCCCAGGACGCGGTCCGTTCCCGGCTTCACGATCACCTTCACGAAGCCGTGCGCCTCGCCGTCGGCGATGGCGCGGTCGAGGTCGTCGATGCCGTAGGTGACAACCTGGTGGGCGATGCCCTTCTCCTTCGCCTCCGACTCGTTGAGGCCCACGCGCGCCACCTCCGGCTCCGTGAAGGTGGCCCACGGGACCACCGACCAGTCGACGCGGAACTTCCGGAAGCGGCCGAAGAGCGCGTTCACCGAGGCGTACCAGGCCATGTGCGAGGCCGTGTGCGTGAACTGGTAGGGGCCGGCCACGTCGCCGCACGCGAGGATGTTGGGGTAGGCCGTCTCGAGGAACTCGTTCACCTCCACGGTGCGGCCCTTGGTCACCGCGACGCCCAGCTCCTCGAGGCCGTAGCCCTCGGTGTTGGCCACGCGGCCCACGGCGACCAGGATCTCGTCGAAGGCAATGCGCCTCTCGCCCTGCGCGCCCTCGGCCACGAGGACCTTCTCGCCGCTTTCGAAGACGACTTCCTTCGCCTTGTGGCCGACGAGGACCTCCACGCCCTCGGCCTCGAAGCGCCGGCGGACGAGCTCGGAGACTTCCGGGTCCTCGCGCACCATGAGGCGGGGAAGCATCTCCACCTGCGTCACCTTCGCGCCGAAGCGCGCGAAGGCCTGCGCCAGCTCGCAGCCGATGGGCCCGCCGCCCAGCACCACGAGGCGGCGCGGGAGCGCGCGCAGCTCCCACACGTTCTCCGAGGTGAGCGGGCCGGCCTGCGCGAGCCCCGGGATCGGCGGCACGAAGGGACGCGCGCCCGCGGCGATCACGATGTTGCGCGTCGTGAGGCGGGAGGCGGTCCCGTCGCCCTTCGCGATCTCCACGGTCCACGGGTCCACGATCCGCGCCGTGCCGGCGACGACCTCGACCCCGAGTCCCGTGTAGCGCTCGACGGAATCGTGCGGCTCGATCACCCTCACGACGCCGCGCACCCGCTCCATCACCTCGGCGAAGTCGAAGTCGGCGCTCGCCTCGCGGATGCCGAACTCCTTCGCGCGCCGCACGTGCGAGAGGAACTTCGCCGAGCGGATGAGCGCCTTCGAGGGCACGCATCCCGTGTTGAGGCAGTCGCCGCCCATGCGGTGGCGCTCGACCAGCGTCACCTTCGCCTTGACCGCCGCAGCGATGTAGGCGGTGACCAGGCCCGCGGAGCCCGCCCCGATGACCACCACGTTGCGGTCGTAGTGCGCCGGGCGCTTCCACCTCGCGTAGACCCGGCGCGCCTTCATCGCCGCGAGCGCGCGCCGGGCGACGAAGGGAAAGAGGCCCAGGAGCGCGAAGGCCCCCAGCAGGCCGGGGGAGAGGATGCCCTTGAGGGAGGTGACCTGCGCGAGCTGCGTGCCGGCGTAGACGTAGGCGAGGGTGCCCGCGAGCATCCCGACCTGGCTCACCCAGTAGAAGGTGGCCGTGCGCAGGGGCGTGAGGCCCATCACGAGGTTGATCACGAAGAACGGGAACGCGGGCACCAGCCGCAGCGCGAAGAGGTAGAAGGCGCCCTCCCTGGCGATGCCCTCGTTCACGGGCTTCAACTTGTCGCCGAACCTCGCCTGCACCCAGTCGCGCAGCACGAAGCGCGAGGCGAGGAAGGCGAGCGTGGCGCCGATCGTGGAGGCGAAGGAGATGATCACCGTGCCCCACAGGAGCCCGAAGACCGCCCCGCCCGCGAGCGTGAGGATCACCGCCCCGGGAAGCGACAGTCCCGTCACGGCGACGTAGACGGCGAAGTACGCGGCGGCGGCCTGGAAGGGGTTCGCCCGCACGTACGCCTCGATGGCCGCCTGCTGCGACTTGAAGTACTCGAGCGACAGGAAGCGCCCGAGGTCGAAGGCGAAATACGCGGCCACGAGCGCCGCGATCAAGGCCAGGAGGGCGAGGCGGCCGCCTTTCATCTCATGCCGCCTTCGGCAGGGCGCGTTCGCGCGCGAAGGCCGGGCCTTCCGCGATGCGGCGGAAGTAGGAGCGGTGCGCCGCCGACCCCTCCGGCCAGCTCGCGAGGAAGCGCCGCTGCCAGGCGGCCGCGTCGTAGCGCACGGCGAGCGCGTCGACGAAGGCGCCGGCCACGCGCGTGCCGTAGAGCGCGTCGCGCGCCGGGCGCACCGAGACGCGCGTCACCACGCCGAAGGGCTCGCCCGCGAAATTGGGCATGCCCGCCGCGCCGTTGTTGGCCACCGCCACCGCGCCGCGTCCGAAGTCGAAGGCGCGCAGCGCCGGGAGGCACGTGTGGCTGCTCGCGAAGACGTCCACGCGCGAATCGGCGAAGGCGCTCTCCAGCCAGCGGCTGTGGGCGGGATCGTCGAGGGCGCCGTGGGCGAAGCCCCAGCCCGCGAGCGAGGAGGCGTCGCCGTGCACGATGCCCACCCTCGTATCGCCCACCCGCGCCACGAGGTTCATGGGCAGCGCCGCGAGCGCCGCCCGCGCCTCCGGGAACGCGCGCGCCGTCTCGCGAAGCCGCACCAGGATCTCGTTGGAGCGCGCGACTTCGGCGTCGGTCACGTCGGCGGGATAGGCGCAGCCGCAGCCCGCGCCCGAGTCCTCGCCGGCGATCTCGGTYTCCACGTTGCCGCGGATGGCCGCGTGCCGCGCGACCTCCTCCGAGACGCTCSTGAAATCCGCGGCAGCGGCGTCGAACCAGTGGAAGTCGCCGTTGAAGGCGATGGCCACGGGACCCGCCTCCCGCGCSGCCATGGCGAGCACCTCCTGCAGCGCCTCGACGTTGCCGTAGAGGCCGCCCACGACGAGGAGCGTGTCGGCCACGAGCTCGGGGGCGCGGTCGAGGGAGCGCGGCGGGTAGCGATAGGCCGTCGGGCAGCTTCGCCCCGGCCCGGCGTCGGCGGACCTCATCCCGCGAGCGCCCCGCCGCAGGAGGAGCCCTGGCCGGCCGTGCAGCCGTAGCAGTGGTCGCGAACCACGACGGGGTTGCCCTCGAGGTCGCGGCCGAGGACGTCCCGCAGGTGCGGGCGCGGCCTTCCCGCGACCCGAAGCGGCAGGCCCAGCATCTGGTTGAAGTCGCAGTCGTAGAGGAAGCCCTTCCAGTCCACGCTCACGAGGGTGCGGCACATCACGGTGTCGAGGTTCTCGTCGCGGTGCGCGCCGCGCAGCAGCCGCATGTAGTCGTTGAACTGCCCCTTGGTGACGAGCGTCGAGCCGAAGCGCTGGATCGGCATGTTGGCGATCGTGAAGAGGCCGTTGAAGGCGATGCCGAAGGCCTCGCCCAGGATGCGCTTGTAGTCGGCCTCGAGCTTCGCCTGCGCCGGCGGCAGCGTCGGGCCCTGCGGGTTGTAGACGAGGTTCAGCACGAGCCCCGAGCCCTCGCGGCCGTAGCCCAGSGCGTTSAGSSSGCGGATSGCGCRGATGCTCTTSCCGTAGACGCCCTTGCCGCGCTGGCGGTCSACSAGCTCCTCSGTGTAGCAGGGSAGSGASGCSACGATCTCSACYYSSTGSCCGGCCAGGAAYCGCGCGAGGTCYTCCTGGCCCGGCTCCTCCAGGATGGTGAGGTTGCAGCGGTCGATCACGCGCGCGCCCAGCGTGCGGGCGCGGCGCACCAGGTCGCGGAAGTGCGGGTTGAGCTCGGGCGCGCCGCCGGTGAGGTCCAGCGCCTTCGCGCCGCTCGCGGCGAGGAACTCGAGCACCTGCGCCACGGTTTCCGGCGCCATCGACTCGGTTCGCGTGGGGCCCGCGTTCACGTGGCAATGCAGGCAGGTCTGGTTGCACGCGTACCCGAGGTTCACCTGGAGGGTCTCGAGCCGCCGCCTCGCCAGGGGCGGGAAGTCGGTGTCCAGCAGGAGGGGAAGCGTGGCGCGCATGGCAGGTGGTATTTCGCTCCCCGGGTGGTTTCGGTTACGCGCCAGCGCGGGCCGCGGTGCCCCGGCGGCAAGGGACGGCAAATGGTAGCAAATGGCCGGCCGCGGACGAAAAAACGGGACGGCCCGGAACCGCCCCCCTTTTCGAACCCGGACCGCGGAGGGAAGTTCCGCGCGGCGAGCTTCAGGCCCGCACGTAGATCCAGCCGGCGCGCAGGCGCTCCACCACCTCGTGAAGCGCCGAGGTGGCGACCTTCGTCCCCGCCACCAGCTCGACCGCCTGGCCGGCGGCGCGGCGGCGCTCGATCGTCTGCCCGCAGGCGACGAACGAGACGCCCGGATGGTCGCGGCGGATCGCCGCCAGGCGCGCGGCGAGCGGCGCGTCGCCGGCGCGGAAGAGGTCCAGGCCGGGACCGTTGGCCACGATCTCGAGCTCGATCGGCCGGCCGTTGGCGGCGGCGTCGCGCAGCAGGTCCTCCACCTCGTCGAGCGCCGAGGAGAGCGCCTCGCGCCCGGCCGAGCTCACGTGCACGAGGACCTTGCCCTCCTTGAGCGAGCCCCAGTCGCTGCGCAGCGAGTGCCAGTCGCCACTCAGGGCGTAGGCCGAGGCGGCGTCCAGTGCCGGCGGACGATTGAGCGCCGCGTGCCCGAACCACCCTGCCACGGCGAATACGAGGCTGGAGGCCACGAGCGCGAGCCATCCCGGCATCCGGCGCCGCTCGCGCGGCCGGCCGGCCGGGGGAATGACGGCATAGGCGTGCCGCACGTTCTCCTTCAGCGCCCTCAGCCGGCACACCTCCTCGCGCAGCCGCGCGTCGCCTTCGACCGCCTGCGCCACGCTCGCCCACTCCGCGCCGTCGAGCTGTCCGTCGACGAACGCGCCCAGCATCTCTTCCGAAACCTTGGGTTCCAGGGTCATTTCACGCTCCGCAATCGCAATCCCAGCGCGTCCTTCGCGACGGGCTCGAGCGCCTCGCGAAGCGCGCGCCGCGCCCGGCATAGCCGGCTCATCACGGTGCCGATGGGGATCCCGAGCGCCTCCGCGGCCTCCGTGTAGCTCAATTCCTCCAGGTCGACCAGCGTGACCACCTGCCGCTGCGCGAGCGGCAGGCCCGCGACGGCCAGCCGCACGCGCGCCACGAGCTCGGCGTCGACGCGCGATTCCTCCGGCGTGGCGCCGTCCGCCGCCATGCTTTCCTCGATGACCTCGATGTCGACGAAGTCGCGGGCTTCGCGCAGGTGGTCGCGCAGGCAGTTGGCGAGGATCTGCAGCAGCCACGCGCGCAGCCGCGCCGGGTCGCGCAGCTGGGCGCTGGCGCGCAGGCCCTTCTCCACCGCCGCCTGCGCGAGATCGTCGGCCAGCGCGCGGTCGTGGCACCACGCGTAGGCCATGCGGCAGAGCATGTCGCGGGATCCTTCGATCTCGCGGCGCAGCGCCGGATCCCGCCCGAAAAGCACCTCGATTCCCATGGCCATCACACCGTTGACGCCGCCGAGGCGCCGATTATTCCCGCGGATGGGCCCCGGGGGAAGCGGGGAGAGCGGGAATAACGGCGGCGCCGCGCGCGTCCCATCACGGGAAGCGTCGCCCCGCGGCGCCCGGAAACGACCGAAAACGAACGGAGGAACCGATGAACCGCAACCTGACAGCCACCTTACTTGCCGCGGCGATTCTCCTCGCTCCCGGCCTGGCGGGCGCCCAGTCCACCACCCACGCTTCGTCGATGGGATCCGCCCGCGACCACGTGGTCATCCAGGTGAGCGACGCCGACCCCGCGAAGTGGAACCTCGCCCTCAACAACGCGCGCAACGTCCAGGTCGACCTCGGCATGGACAACGTGGACGTCGAGATCGTCGCCTACGGCCCGGGTCTGCCGATGCTCAAGACGGACTCGTCCGTGGCGCAGCGCATCGCCAGCGCCAGCGCGCAGGGCGTCAGCGTCCTGGCCTGCGAGAACACCATGAGGAACACGAAGGTCGAGCGCAGCCAGATCCTGCCCGGCGTCAAGTTCGTCGACGCCGGGGTGGTGCACATCATGAAGCGCCAGAAGGAAGGCTGGGCCTACGTCCGGCCCTGACCCCGCGGGAGCGCGATAGACTGGGCGCCCCTCCCCACAAGGGAAGCGCCCATGCCCTCCGAAACTTCCCGCGCCGACGGCGCCCGCCTCGATTTCGCGGGCGCCATGAGCTACGGCGACTACCTGCACCTCGACGCGGTCCTGGGCGCGCAGCACCCGCGCTCCGGCGACCACAACGAGATGCTCTTCATCGTGCAGCACCAGGCGAGCGAGCTGTGGATGAAGCTCGTGCTGCACGAGCTCCTCGCCGCCCGCTCGCGCGTGCGCGACGGCGACCTGGCCCCGGCCGCCAAGATGCTCGCGCGCGTGGCGCGCATCATGGCGCAGCTCAACCAGTCCTGGGACGTGCTCTCGACGCTCACCCCGTCGGAGTACTCGTCCTTCCGCTCGAGCCTGGGCAGCGCCTCCGGGTTCCAGTCGTGGCAGTACCGCATGATCGAGTTCGCCCTCGGGGCCAAGAGCGCGGTGATGATGGAGCCGCACCGCCACCGCCCGGACCTGCTMGCGCCCCTGGAGAGGCTGCACCGGGAGCCCTCCCTCTACGACGAGGCGGTGCGCCTGCTCGCCCGCCGCGGCTTCGCGCTGGCGCCCGGGGCCGTCGAGCGCGACTGGGGCCAGGCGCGCGCCTTCGACGACACGGTGTGCGAGGCCTGGGTCGGCGTCTACCGCGACACGGCGCGCCACTGGGACCTCTACGAGCTCGCCGAGAAGCTCGTGGACCTCGAGGACGCCTTCCGGCAGTGGCGCTTCCGGCACGCGACGACGGTGGAGCGCATCATCGGCATGAAGCGCGGCACCGGCGGCACCTCGGGCGTGGGCTACCTGCGGCGCGTCCTGGAGGGGGTGCTCTTCCCGGAGCTCTGGCGCGCCCGCACCGGGCTCTGAGCCCCGCGCGACGAGGTGGAAGGCCGCGCGATTCTTGCGTAGTGTGGAGGTCCGCGCTGCCCGCCCTTCCATGGCGACCGAACCCCGAGAAACCGAACTGAAGCTCGTCCTCGCTCCCGGCGAGGGCGCGAGGGTGCCCCTCGTCGCCCCGCTCGCGGGCCTCGAGGGCCACGCGAGCCGCTTCAGCGCCCTCTATTTCGACACGCCCACGCGCGAGCTCTCCCGCCACGGCCTGGGGCTTCGCCTGCGCCGCGAGGGGCGCCACTGGCGCGCGACCCTGAAGGCCTCGGGCGACTCCTCCGGGGGCCTGCACCAGCGCCCCGAGTGGGAATACCCCATGCCGGGGCCGCAGCTGGACCTCTCGCGGTTCGCCGGCACGCCGCTCGCGGATCTGCCGGGCGCCGACACGCTGCACGAGAGGCTCTCTCCCATCCTCGCGACCGAGTTCCGGCGCACGCGCTGGCAAATCGAGCCCCAGCCCGGATCCCGGGTCGAAGTGGCGCTGGACCAGGGGCGGATCGTGGCGCGCGGCCGCGAGTCCCCCATCGAGGAGGTCGAGATCGAGGTGCTGGAGGGGCCGGTTTCCGCGGCCTTCGACGTGGCCGAGACCCTCGCGAAGGGCGTGGCGCTGCGCCCGGAACCCGCCTCGAAGCTCGCCCGAGGCCTCACCCTGGCCGCGACGGCGCGGGCGCGGCCCGTCCACGCCGCCCGCCAGTCGATCGCCGACGCCCCCGACGCGCGCGAGGCCGCGCGCCGCATCGCCGCGGCCTGCCTCGCGCACGCGCAGGCCAACGAGTCCGGCGTCCTCGATTCGGCCGACGTGGAGTTCGTGCACCAGCTGCGGGTGGCGCTGCGCCGGCTGCGCTCGGCGATGCGCCTGTTCCGCGACGCCGTGCAGCCCGGCGAGGACGCCGCGTTCGCCGAGGACCTGCGCTGGGCGGCGGGGCTGCTCGGCCGCTGCCGGGACTGGGACGTGTTCGTGTCGGAGACGCTGCCCCCCCTCGTGGCCGCCCACGGCGATGCGGCCGCGGGCAAGGTCCTGCTCGCCCGCGGGAGGGCGCGCCAGCGCGAGGCCCGCGGCGCCGCGCGCGAGGCGATCGTCTCGCCGCGCTACGGACTCGCCATGATCCGGCTCGCGCGCTGGGTCTCGGCGCCCGCCGAGCCACCGGAAGGCGTGGAGCCCCTCGAGGACTTCGCCTCGCGCCGGCTGCGCAAGGGGGCGAAGCGCGTGGCGCAGGGCGCGGCGGCCTTCGCCACGCTCGACGCGCCGGCCCGCCACCGCCTGCGCATCCTGGTCAAGCGCCAGCGCTACGCGGTCGAGTTCCTGGGCTCCCTCTTCAAGGCGCGCCCCGCGCGCCGCCACGTCCGGGCGCTTTCCCGGGTGCAGGACGCGCTCGGGCTCGCCAACGACTGCGCCAACGCCCTGGCCCACGTGCGCGAGCTCTCTCCCCCGCCCGAGTTCCTGGAGTTCGCGCGCGGCTGGTTCGCGGCCCGGGAGGCGGCCGGCGTGGAGGCCGCCGCCAGGGCCATTGCGCAAGCTTCGGGGGAACGCCGCTTCTGGCGCCGCAAGCCGGCGGCCGCCCCGGAAGTCCCCCCGCCCGCTTGATCCAAGACAAGGGACGCACCCCCCCGGGTGGGAGACTGGGGAGGCACGCGCAGGCCCGCGACTACCATGCGCCCTGTCACCCTCCCCGCCATCGCCCTCTGCACGCTCCTCGCGACGCCGGCCGCGGCCGGTGACGCGCTGCGCGGCCGGGCGCTGTACGAAGGCGGATGCGCCGGATGCCACGCAGAGAGCGTGCACGGCCGGGCGCACCGCCAGGCGGCCGACTTCGAGTCGGTGCGCCGCTGGGTGCGGCGGTGGAGCGAGAACCTGGGCCTGAAGTGGAACGAGGACGAGGTGAGCGACGTCGCCACCCACCTGAACGAGCGCTATTACCGGTTCGCCTGCCCGCCGGCGGACTGCAAGGCAACCGGGAGCCGCGAGGACGGCACGAGCGCGCTCGCGTTGCGCGCGCGGCCCCGTTGAAGGTACCGTGACGGGCAGCGAGACCGCCGAAGGGAGAGTCCGCGATGTTCGAATCCGCCGAGATCGGCCACAAGCTCAAGAAGTCGGAATACAAGCGCGAAGAGCCGAAGCTGCGCCAGGCGCTCCTCAAGGCGCAGTACGATCTGCTCGACAACGGCAAGTTCCCCGTGATCATCCTCGTGAACGGCGTCGACGGCGCCGGCAAGGGCGAGACGGTGAACCTGTTCAACGAGTGGATGGACCCGCGCCACATCCACACCCACGCCTTCGGCGCCATGACCGACGTCGAGCGCGAGCAGCCCGAGATGTGGCGCTTCTGGCGCGCGCTGCCGCCCAAGGGGCACATCGGGATCCTCTTCGGCTCCTGGTACACCGACCCCATCCTCAAGCGCGTGATGGGCCACGAGAAGCGCGCGGTGTTCGAGCACCGCCTCGAGCGCATCCGCCACCACGAGCGCATGCTCGCGGCCGAGGGCGCGCTGATCCTCAAGCTCTGGTTCCACCTGTCGAAGCCGGCGCAGAAGAAGCGCTTCAAGGAGCTGCTGTCGAGCAAGAAGACGGCCTGGCGCGTCGGCGCCGGCGACTGGGAGCGCTGGAAGCACTACGACGAGTTCGTGGACGTCTGCGAGGACGCGCTGCGCGACACGAGCACGGGCGAGGCGCCCTGGCAGGTGATCGAGGGCTCCGACCCGCAGTACCGCTCGCTCACCGCCGGGCGGCTCCTGCTCGACGCGCTCAACGCCCGCCTCAAGGGTCCGCCGCCGAAGCTCTCGCCCTCGGCCCCGCCGCCCGAGCCGCCGATCGACAGGAAGAACGTCCTCAACAGCCTCGACTACACGAAGTCGCTCACGCCCAAGGCCTACGACAAGCGCCTCGAGAAGGCGCAGGCGCGCCTGAACCAGCTCACCCGCGACCGGAAGATGCAGGAGCGCTCGCTGGTGATGGTCTTCGAGGGCATGGACGCCGCCGGCAAGGGCAGCACGATCCGGCGCATGACGCGCGCCATGGACGCGCGCTTCTACCGCGTGATCCCGGTCGCGGCACCCACCGACGAGGAGCGCGCGCAGCCCTACCTCTGGCGCTTCTGGCGCCACATCCCGGGCCACGGCAAGGCCGTGATCTTCGACCGCTCCTGGTACGGGCGCGTGCTAGTCGAGCGCGTCGAGGGCTTCTGCTCCGAGGCCGACTGGATGCGCGCCTACCACGAGATCAACGACTTCGAGGAGCAGCTCGCCGACGCCGGGGCGATCGTGGCCAAGTTCTGGATGGCGGTCACCCCGCAGGAGCAGCTGCGCCGCTTCAAGGAGCGCGAGAAGATCGCCTACAAGCGCTTCAAGATCACCGACGAGGACTGGAGGAACCGCAAGAAGTGGCCCCAGTACGAGCGCGCGATCTGCGACATGATCGAGCGCACCTCGACGGAGGTCGGGCCGTGGAAGCTCGTCGCGGGCAACGACAAGCTGCATGCGCGCGTGACGGTGATCGAGACGCTCTGCGACCACATCGAATCGGTGCTGTGAGGCCGGTTTGAGCGCGACGAGCCTCTTCCGCGCGGAGGTCGCCACCGCGATGGTGGTGGCCCTCGTGCTGGGGATCGTGCTGCTCGCGCTGCGCCCGAAGGACCGCGCCAGCACCCGCAACGCGCTGGTCCTGCTCGTCTTCTGCGCCATCGCCGCGGCCGCCGACACCGCCATCGGCACGATGGGCGGGCGCAGCTTCGCCGGGATCCTCGCCGACGCCTCCACCGTGCTCGTGGGCGTGGTCCTCATCCGCATGGCCGGCATCCTGGTCTTCCGCGTCCTGCTGCCCGCGGTGCGGTTGAACCCGGCGCGCATCGTCGAGGACCTGGTGGTCACGGGCCTGTCGATCGCCTGGGGCCTCGTGTGGCTGCGGGTGGCGGGCGTGGACCTCGGCAGCCTCGTCGCGACCTCGGCGGTGATCACGGGCGTGGTCGCCTTCTCGATGCAGGAGACGCTGGGCAACATCCTGGGCGGCGTGGTGCTGCAGCTCGACCAGTCGATCCGCGTGGGCGACTGGATGAAGGTGGAGGAGACGAGCGGCAAGGTGGTCGAGATCCGCTGGCGCTACACGGCCGTCGAGACCCGCAACCGCGAGACCATCGTGATCCCCAACGGCTGGCTGATGAAGAACCGCTTCACGCTCATCGGCTCCCGCTCGGACCCTTCCCCCCTGTGGCGGCGATGGCTGTGGTTCGACCTCGACATCGCGAACCCGCCCCCCAGGGTCTGCGAGGTGCTCGTGAAGGCGGTGACCGATGCCGAGATCCCGAACGTCGCGCGCGACCCCGGGCCCACGGCGGTGCTGATGAAGGTGGAGTACGGGATCGGCCGCTACGCGCTGCGCTACTTCCTCGACGACCCGCGCCCCGACGACGTGACCGACTCGGTGGTGCGCGCCCACGTGCTCGCCTCCCTCACCCGGCACAGCATGGAGGTCGTCGTGCCGCGCGAGGAGCGCCTCATGGTCAAGGAGAACGAGGCCTGGCGCCTGGCGCAGCACCAGAAGGAGATCGCGCGCCGCCAGGCCGCGCTCGCCAAGGTGGACCTCTTCGCCACGCTCTCGGACGCGGAGCGCGCCGAGCTCGCGGAGCACCTCGTCGACGCGCCCTTCGTCAAGGGCGACACCATCACGCGCCAGGGCGCCGTGGCCCACTGGCTCTACCTCATCACGGGCGGCGAGGCGGACGTCTGGCACGAGGCGGGCGGCGAGCGCACGCACGTGGCCACTCTTCTCGCGGGCAACGTCTTCGGCGAGATGGGCATGATGACGGGCGAGCCGCGGCGGGCGACGATCGTCGCGCGCACCGACGTGCAGTGCTACCGGCTGGACAAGGCGGGCTTCGAGAAGGTGCTGCGCTCGCGGCCGGACATCGCCGACGAGATGTCCCGCACCCTCGCCTCGCGCACGAGCGAGCTCTCCGGGCGCGTCGAGTCGAGCGAGAGCGGCAAGCGCGCGGCGCCCCAGGACGACATCCTCGCCAAGATCCGCAGCTTCTTCGGCCTCGACGCCTAGGCGGGCAGGGCGAGCCGGATGCGGTTGCGCCCGAAGAGGTAGGCGTACTCGCTGGCGGTCGTGAGGCCGTGGGCGAGCAGCACGCCGAGCCCGCCTTCGCGGCGGGTGGGCGCGAGCGCCTCGAGCAGCTCGCGGGTGCCGGGGGCGAAGGGGTTGAAGGCCGGCGCCTGGTCCTCGTAGGTCAGGCGGACCTCCCCTTCCTGGGCCTCGATGGTGATCCAGACGGGAGCGTCCGCCCCCCCGCGGTGGCCGTGCTTCACGGTGTTGAGGAAGAGCTCCTCGACCACGAGGTTCAACTTCAGGCAGGCCTGGCGGGGGACCCCGGCGCCCTCGCAGAACCCCTCGAGGAACGCGCGGGCGTCCCGGAGGGACTCCTGCCGGGACGGAAACATACCCACTCGCGTTGTGATCGCGTTCACAGTCGGGCCTTTTCGGGCATTATAGAGTGGTTCCACAGGCATTCGCCCGCGCTCCAAGGAGAAAGAAATGCGCAAATCGTGGATTCTCGTCCTGGCCCTCGCCTTCGCGGCCCCCGCCGTCGCGAACGACATCGGCCAGATCAAGGTCGCCAAGGGCGCCGTGCAGGTCGAACGCGAGGGCAAGCGCGTGCCCGCGACGGTCGGCATGCCGGTGCGCACCGCCGACGTCCTGGTCACCGGCGCCGACGGCTCGGCCGGCGTCACCTTCTCCGACAACAGCCTCGTCTCCGTGGGCCCCAACAGCGTCTTCGCGATCGACAAGTACCGCTTCGACAGCACGACCCACGTCGGCGAGTTCGAGGGATCGCTGCGCAAGGGCAAGCTCGCCGCGGTCTCGGGCAAGATGGTCAAGCAGACGCCGGAATCCATGAAGATCCGCACGCCCTCCTCGGTGATGGCCGTCCGCGGCACCGAGTTCGTCGTGCAGGTCGACGAGCCCGCCGCGCGCTGAGCGAAGTGCAGCGGATGCGCCTCGCGGCCGTCGCAGCAGTCCTCGCGCTCGCCGCGGCCGGGTGCGCCCATTCGCCCCCGCGCAATACCGGCCCGGAGCTCTTCGCCGTGATCCCCGGGTCCGCCGGCCACGTGGGCACGATCGTGGTGCGCGCCAACGGCAGCGAGCAGGTCCTGGACCAGGCCTATGCGGGAACCCGCGTGAGCCCCGACGGCCGCCCCGAGGCCGCCAGGCTTTCCGCCGACGAGATCCAGCGCGATTTCGGCGCCACGCTCTCGGCGCTGCCGGGCCGGCCGGCTTCCTTCACGCTCTACTTCCTGGAAGGCCGCGACGAGCTCACGCCCGCCTCGCGCCTCGAGATGGAGAAGGTCTTCGCCGAGCTCAAGCGCCGCCCGGCTCCCGACATCGTCGTGATCGGCCACACCGACACGGTGGGCAACCTTTCCTACAACGACAAGCTCTCGCTCGCCCGCGCCGAGCGCATGCGCGAGCTCATGATCGGCCTGGGGATCGCCCCCGAGCGCATCCAGGCGGCGGGCCGCGGCAAGCGCGAGCTCCTGGTGCCCACCGAGGACAACGTCTCCGAGGCGCGCAACCGCCGCGTCGAGATCAGCGTCCGCTGACGGCGTCGGCCGGGCCGATCCAGCGGATCGCGAGCAGCGTCAGGTCGTCGGCGGGCTCCGCGCCGGCCGAGAATCGCCGCACGTCGTCGCGCACGCGGGTCACGATCGCGACCGCCTCGGGCGCATCTCCCAGCCAACCCAGGGAAGTGCCCAGGCGATCCGCCCCGAAGAACTCCTTGGCCGGGTTCATCGCCTCGGTTGCGCCATCGGAGAGCGCCAGCAGCCACTCGCCGCGCCGCAGCGTGCGACGCGTCGAGGGATAGCTGTACATGTCGAGCACGCACAGCGGCGGCCCGCCCGAGGCGTCCAGGCGCTCGGGCTTCCCGTGCGGCTGGTGCGACCACGCGGGCTCGTGGCCGGCGTTGGCGTACTCGAGCTCGCCCGTCTCCAGGTCGAGCACGCAGGCGAGCGCCGTCACGAAGAGCGATTCCGGGTTCTCGCGGTGGATCTCGTCCTGGGCGCGCGCGAGCACCCCGCCCAGCGAGCCCTCCACGGTGAGCGCCGCGCTCTTGATGATCGACTTGACCGAGGCCATGAAGAGCGAGGCCGGCAGGCCCTTGCCGGAGACGTCGGCCACGACGAAGAAGAGCCTGCGGTCGTCGAGCATGAAGCAGTCGTAGAAGTCGCCGCCGACGGTGCGCGCGGGCTCGAGGAGGGCGGCGACGTCCACGCGCCGCTCCTCGGAGAGGACCTCGCGCGGATCGGGCAGGAGCCCCATCTGGATGCGCTTGGCAGCGTCGAGCTCGCCCGCCATGCGCGCGGCCTGCTCGCGCAGCTGCTGGCGCTGGCGCTGCGCCTCGGCCAGCGATCCCGCCTGCATCACGCCGAAGACGGCGATGGCCCCGAGCACCGGCCCCAGGGGGTCGAAGAGCAGGCCCGCGAACCGGAACGCCGCGGCACCGCCGGCGATCAGCGCCACGCTGCCGGCCGCCAGGATCGCCGCGGAGCGCTGCGCGTTCGTGCGCGGCACGAGGACGAAGAGCCCCAGCCCGAAGGCGACGAGGAGGGCCGCCTCGATGCGGGGCGCGAGGTCGATGCGGCGCAGGAACTGGCCCTCGAGGATCGCCTCGGCCGCCTGGGCGTGGTTCTCGACGCCGAACACGGTCTCTCCCAGGGGGGTGGCCACGAGATCGGCGAGGCCCAGGCCGGTGAAGCCCACGAGCACGAGCCTCCCCCCGAGCTGCGAGGGATCGAAGCGGCCGTCGAGGACGCCCGCCGCGGAAACGAAACGGCCGGGATCCGAGTGTCCGTAGCGCACGTAGGCCCTGCCGTCGGGCTGCAWCGGCACSGCGTAMYCGCCGAAGCGCATTTCCAGCGTCCCGCCGAACGAGGGCGCGAGGGTGAGCGGCGCGCCGCCCGCCATGCCGAGCTGCGCGCCGACCGCCACGCGGATCATCTCCACCGCGAGCGTGGGCACCGTCGCCTCGTCGAAGCGCGCCACCATCTGCAGCTGCCGCGCCACCCCGCCCTCGAGGTCGATGCTGTAGAGGCCGTGGCCGGCCGCTCCCGCGTCGACCTCCGGGACGTTGCGCAGGTGGCCGGGAAAGACGCGAAGTCCCGCGCCTGCGCCCTCGAGATAGCGAACCGGCGGCGAGCGCGGCGGGCCGGCGAAACGCGGGTCGCGGGTCTCCAGGCCGGCCACGCCCAGCACCGAGGGCACGGCGGCCAGCGCCTTTCCCAGCAACGCGTCGTTGGAAGGCAGGCCCCTGAGGCGCGCCGCGATGTCCGGGGCGGTGCCCTCCAGTCGCGCGGCGACGCCGCCGGGAGAGTAGCGGTCGGGCTCCGGGAAGAAGATGTCCATGCCGATCACGAGCGGCTTGCCGGCCGCGATGCGATTCACGAGGTCGGCCACGCGGTCGCGCGGCCACGGCCACTGCCCGTGCGCGGCGAGCGCGGGCTCGTCGATGGCGACCACGACCACCTGGTCCGAGAGCCGCTCGCGCGGCATCACGCGCTGCCAGCCGTCGAAGACGAGGCTGCGGAAGCGCTCGATCGGCAGCGGCGAGGCGGCGAGAAGGAGGGAAGCCGCGGCGAGCAGCGCGATGGCGGCGACGCGGAACGCGCCCGACGCGCTCAGGGCTCGATCTCCAGCCCGTCGTAGGCCGCCGATACCTTCAGGGGCTCCCCGGAGCGCGTGAGCTCCTCGAAGCGGCGCGCCTCCTTGAGCAGGCCGTCGAGCGTGGCGTCGTCGTTGGCGGGCTCGTGGTGGAAGAGGACGAGGTGGCGGGCGTTGGCCATCTGGCACAGCTCCACGCCCACGATGTTGCTCGAGTGGCCCCAGTCGGCCTTGACGCTGATCGCGTCCGCCAGCGCGTACATCGCATCGAAGATGACGACGTCGGCGTCGCGGAAGAAGGCGGCGAAGCTCTCGGCCTCGGCGCGGTTCTCGAGCTTGTGCTCCGAGTCGGTCGAGTAGACGACGCGCTTGCCGTCCTTCTCGAAGCGGAAGCCGAAGGAATCGCCCGAGTGCAGCTGCAGGTGCGGCGTGACCGTGAGCCCGGAGACGTCGTGGGGCCTGTCGGGCTCGAGCTTCACGAACTCGATGGAGGCCGCGAGCTGCGAGAAGTCCACCGGGAAGCAGGGCGCGGCCTGCTGCAGGCGGAAGGCGTGCTCGCACACGTCGTGGCAGGAATGGATGCGGATCTTCGTCCCCGGCACGTACGCGGGGCCGAAGAAGGGGAAGCCCATGATGTGGTCCCAGTGCACGTGCGACATGAACACGTTCACCGTGGCCGGGCGCCGCGCCTGCCTCGCCAGCACGTGCACGCCGAAGGGACGCGCGCCGCTGCCCATGTCGCAGACGAAGTACTCCTCGCCCCCCAGGTCCAGCTCCACGCACGGCGTGTGCCCGCCGAAGGTGTGGGTGATCGACAGGTCGAGCTCGGTGGATGCGAAGGCGTGCGCCTCCTCGTAGGAGGCGAAGGTGCGGCCCGAGGCCTCGACGAGCGCGCGCGCGAGCTTGTCGCGGATGTCGAAGGCGGTGAGCGCCACGGGGATCGAGCCGCGGGTGCCCCAGAACCGGATTCTCATCGCCATGGTGTCCTTTGCGCCGGTTCCGGGCCGCCTCAGCCCTTGTCGAAGGCCAGGGCGGCCTCGGTGGAGGCGGCCGCGAGGGCCTCGCGGACCGTCGGGAAGACCTGGAAGACGAGGTTGAAGTGGCTGATCTCGAAGATCTCGGCCACCATCGGCTGCAGCGCAGCCACAAAGATGCGGCCATGCTGCGCCTTCGCCTGCCGCGAGGCGAGCATGAAGCAGCGCAGCCCCGCGCTGGAGACGTACTCGAGCCCGCCCAGGTCGAGGATCGCCACGCCGCCTTCGCGGGCGGAGCGCTCGACGTGCGCCATGAGGTCGGCCCGGAAGGCGTCGCAGTTGTCCTGGTCGAGCCTGCCGGCCACCCCCAGGACCACCGCGTTCGCGTAGCTGCGTGCCGGAATCGCCATGTTGTGGTTATTGGGCGGTATGACCCCCTATTGTCGGGGACGGCCGGGGCGAGGGCAAGCAGGCCCGCCC
>PQAI01000266.1 GCA_003105245.1 Betaproteobacteria bacterium
CCGCCCAGCGGCTGCTGGGTGACGAGCGAGTACGGGCCGGTCGAGCGGGCGTGCATCTTGTCGTCGACGAGGTGGTGCAGCTTCAGGATGTGCATGTAGCCGACGGTCACCGTGCGGTCGAAAGCGTCGCCCGTGCGGCCGTCGTAGAGAGAGATCTGGCCGCTGCGCGGAAGGCCCGCGAGCTCGAGCATGTCCTTGATCTCGGCCTCGGTCGCGCCGTCGAACACCGGGGTGGCGAACGGCACGCCCTTGGAGAGGTTCGCGGCGAGCTCGACGACCTCCTCGTCCGTGAAGGAGGCGATGTCCTCCTTCTTGCCGGTCGAGTTGTAGATCTTGTCCAGGTACTTGCGCACCTTGGCGAGGCTCTCCTGGGCGCGCAGCATCTCGCCGATCTTCAGGCCCAGGCCCTTCGCCGCCCACCCGAGGTGGGTCTCGAGGATCTGGCCCACGTTCATCCGCGAGGGAACGCCCAGCGGGTTGAGCACGATGTCGACGGAGGTTCCGTCGGCCATGAAGGGCATGTCCTCGACCGGGACGATCTTGGAGATGACGCCCTTGTTGCCGTGCCGGCCGGCCATCTTGTCTCCCGGCTGCAGGCGGCGCTTCACCGCGACGTACACCTTCACCATCTTCTGCACGCCCGGGGGAAGCTCGTCGCCCTGCGTGAGCTTCTTCTTCTTCTCCTCGAATGCGCGGTCGAACTCCTTGCGCGTGAGGTCGAGCGACTCGCGCAGCTGCTCGAGCTGGGAGGCGGCGTCCTCGTCCGAGAGGCGGATGTCGAACCACTCGTGGCGCTCGAGCTCGCCCAGGTAGGCCTTGGTGAGCTTGGCGCCCTTGGCGAGCTTCTTCGGGCCGCCCTTGGCGGTCTTGCCGATGAGCATGCGCTCCAGGCGCGAGAACAGGTCGTCCTCGACGATCCGCAGCTGGTCGTTCAGGTCCTTGCGGTAGTCCTTGAGCTGGTCGTCGATGATCTGCTGGGCGCGCTTGTCGCGCTGGATGCCCTCGCGGGTGAAGACCTGGACGTCGATCACGCAGCCGGAGATCCCCGAGGGGACGCGCAGGCTCGTGTCCTTCACGTCGGAGGCCTTCTCGCCGAAGATCGCGCGCAGCAGCTTCTCCTCGGGGGTGAGCTGCGTCTCTCCCTTGGGAGTGACCTTGCCGACGAGGACGTCTCCCGCCTCTACCTCGGCGCCGATGTAGACGATGCCGGACTCGTCGAGCCGCGCGAGCATGCGCTCGGACAGGTTCGAGATGTCGCGGGTGATCTCCTCGGGCCCCAGCTTGGTGTCGCGCGCCACCACCACCAGCTCCTCGATGTGGATCGAGGTGTAGCGGTCGTCGGCGACCACGCGCTCCGAGATGAGGATCGAGTCCTCGAAGTTGTAGCCGTTCCACGGCATGAACGCGACCAGCAGGTTCTGTCCGAGGGCGAGCTCGCCCATGTCGGTCGAGGCTCCGTCGGCCACCACGTCGCCGGCGGCGATCTGGTCGCCCACCTTCACCAGCGGGCGCTGGTTGATGTTGGTGTTCTGGTTGGAGCGCGTGTACTTGGTGAGGTTGTAGATGTCCACCCCCGCCTCGCCCGGGCGGGTCTCGTTGTCGTTCACGCGCACCACGATGCGGCCGGCGTCGACGTAGTCGATGCGCCCGCCGCGGCGGGCCTGCACGGCCGTGCCGGAGTCGATCGCAACCGTGCGCTCGATGCCCGTGCCCACCAGCGGCTTCTCGGCGCGCAGGCAGGGAACCGCCTGGCGCTGCATGTTCGAGCCCATGAGGGCGCGGTTGGCGTCGTCGTGCTCGAGGAACGGGATGAGCGAGGCAGCCACCGACACGATCTGCGAGGGGGCCACGTCGATGTACTCGATCTTGTCGGGCCCCGACAGCATGAACTCGTTGCGGTGGCGGCAGGAGACGAGCTCGTCGACGAAATGCCCGGACTTGTCGATCTCCGCGTTCGCCTGCGCGATGACGTACTTGCCCTCCTCGATGGCGGAGAGGAACTCGATCTCCTTGGCCACCTTGCCGTCCTTCACGCGGCGGTAGGGCGTCTCGATGAAGCCGTACTCGTTGGTGCGCGCGTAGAGCGCGAGCGAGTTGATGAGGCCGATGTTCGGGCCTTCCGGCGTCTCGATCGGGCACACGCGCCCGTAGTGGGTCGGGTGCACGTCGCGGACCTCGAAGCCCGCGCGCTCGCGCGTGAGGCCCCCGGGTCCCAGCGCCGAGATGCGCCGCTTGTGGGTGATCTCGGAGAGCGGGTTCGTCTGGTCCATGAACTGCGACAGCTGGCTGGAGCCGAAGAACTCCTTGATCGCGGCGGAGACGGGCTTCGCGTTGATCAGGTCGTGCGGCATCAGGTTCTCGCTCTCGGCCTGGGAGAGTCGCTCCCGCACCGCGCGCTCGACGCGCACGAGGCCCGAGCGGAACTGGTTCTCGGCCAGCTCGCCCACGGAGCGCACGCGGCGGTTGCCGAGGTGGTCGATGTCGTCGATCTCGCCGCGGCCGTTGCGCAGCTCGACGAGGATGCGGATCACGGCGACGATGTCCTCGGTCGACAGGGTCATCGTGCCGGTGAGCTCGTCGCGGCCGACGCGGCGGTTGAACTTCATGCGCCCCACGTCGGAGAGGTCGTATCGGTCCTCGCTGAAGAAGAGCCCGTTGAAGAGGGTCTTGACGGCCTCCTCGGTCGGCGGCTCGCCGGGGCGCATCATGCGGTAGATCGCGACCTGCGCGTTCATCTGGTCGACGGTCTCGTCGACGCGCAGGGTCTGCGAGATGTAGGGGCCCTGGTCGAGGTCGTTGGTGTAGATCGTCTGCACCTCCTCGACGCCCGCGTCGGCGATCTTCTTGAGGAGGGTCTCGGTGACCTCCTCGTTCGCGTTGGCGACGATCTCGCCGGTCTCCTTGTTGACCAGGTTCCTGGCGAGCGTGCGGCCGAGCAGGAAGTCGGGGTCCACGGCGAGCTTCTTCATGCCCGCGGCTTCCATCTCGCGAATGTGCTTGACGGTGATGCGCTTGTCCTTCTGCACGATCACCTTGCCCGCCTTGGTGACGATGTCGAAGCGGGCGATCTCGCCCTTCAGGCGCTCGGGCACGACCTCGAACTCGATCCCCTTCTTGCCGAAGTGGAAGGTGTCGAAGACGAAGAACTCCGCGAGGATGCGCTCGGGCGTGTAGCCCAGGGCCTTCAGCAGGATCGTCACCGGCATCTTGCGGCGCCGGTCGACGCGGAAGTAGAGGTAGTCCTTGGGATCGAACTCGAAGTCCAGCCACGAGCCGCGGTAGGGAATCACGCGCGCGCTGAACAGGAGCTTGCCCGAGGAGTGCGTCTTGCCGCGGTCGTGCTCGAAGAACACGCCGGGCGAGCGGTGCAGCTGGCTCACGATGACGCGCTCGGTGCCGTTCACGACGAAGGAGCCGTTGCGGGTCATGAGCGGGATCTCGCCCATGTAGACCTCCTGCTCCTTCACCTCCTTGACCGTCGGCTTGGTCGCCTCGCGGTCCATGATGGTCAGGCGCACCTTGGCGCGCAGCGGGCTCGCGAAGGTGAGGCCGCGCTGCTGGCACTCGACGACGTCGAACGGGGGCTCGCCGAGGGCGTAGCTCACGAACTCGAGCCGGGCGTTGCCGGAGTGGCTCGAGATCGGGAAGACGGAGGTGAAGGCCGACTGCAGGCCCGTGCTGCGCCGCTCGTGCGGCGGCACCTCGGCCTGCAGGAACTCGGTGTAGGAGTCGAGCTGCGTGGCGAGCAGGAACGGCACGTCGAGGACGGCCGCCCGCTTGGCGAAGCTCTTGCGGATGCGTTTCTTCTCGGTGAACGAATAGGTCGTGGTCATCATGGCTCCGTGAAACCCGCGGGCGCGTCAAGCGCCCGTGCACCCGACTGGTGCCGTGCTCATGGCCTGGTGGCTGGCCTCTACCAGCCGCTGGCGGACAGCCGCGTATTGGGAATGCGGCCCGACCAAACCTCGCCTCCTGCAGTCGCTTCAGAAGGCAAATCGAAGCCCGTCAGGGCTTCGATTTGGCATCTGGAACGGCGTTCGAGCGGACGTCGCCAAGGCGACGCCGCTCAACGCCAGCAAGCATCGGATGCAGCCCGATTACTTGACTTCCACCTTCGCGCCGGCTTCTTCCAGCTTCTTCTTGATCGCCTCGGCGTCGGCCTTGTTCACGCCTTCCTTCACGGGCTTCGGCGCGCCGTCGACCAGGTCCTTGGCCTCCTTCAGGCCCAGGCCCGTGACTTCGCGCACGGCCTTGATGGTGTTCACCTTGTTCTCGCCGGCGGCGGCGAGGACGACGGTGAACTCGGTCTTCTCCTCCGCGGCGGCGGCGGCACCGCCACCGGCGGCGGGGGCGGCGACGGCCACGGTGGCCGCGGCGGCGGACACGCCGAACTTCTCTTCCATGTCCTTGATGAGCTGGGAGAGCTCGAGGACGGTCATGCTCGAGATTGCGTCGAGGATTTCAGCTTTGGCGATAGCCATGTTTCGTTCTCCTGTTTCGATTCAGTGGTCGTTCAATTGGGATCGCGGCGGTCAGGCTGCCTGCTTCTCTTTCTGGTCGCGCACGGCGGCGAGGGTCCGGACGAACTTCGACGGAACCTCGTTCAGCGTCTGGACGAACTTGGCGACCGGCGCCTGCATCGTTCCCATGAGCTTCGCGAGCAGTTCCTCGCGGCCCGGGAGCGTCGCAAGGGCCCCGACCTCCTTCGCGCTCATCACCTGGCCGGGCATCGCCCCGCCCTTGATGACGAGCTTGTCGTTCTCCTTCGCGTAGGCGTGGAGCACCTTCGCCGCCGCCACGGGGTCGACGGAAATGCCGTAGGCGAGCGGACCGACCATCTGGTCGGCCAGCTTCTCGAACGGCGTTCCCTTGACCGCGCGGCGCGCGAGGGTGTTCTTCAGCACGCGAAGGTAGACGCCGGAAGCGCGCGCTTTCGCGCGAAGCTGCGTGATCTTCTCGACCGGCAGGCCGCGGTACTCGGCAAGCACGATGGCTTGCGCGTCGGCCAGCCGGGCGGAGACTTCCGCCACGACTTCCTTCTTGCCTTCAAGATTCAGACTCAAGGTCTTTCTCCTTCTGCTGTTCGATGCGACGGCTTCGGGGGCCATTGGGAATGCCCGCGGGTCGCCGCACCACCCATAGCGACCTTTCGTCAGGAGACCGGTTGCGCCCGGGGGCGCGAGAATCCTGTCTTGGGTTCGCTATCTGCGTAGGCTTCGGGTGTGACACCCCTCCATTGAGCCCCTTGCTTGGTTCCCCCCAGCAGGCTGGGGATCCCCGGGGCGCCTACGGTCTTGGATAACCCGCCGCCGGCCTTGCGGCCGGCGGCGGCCCAAACCTAATGCGCGGCGCCGGCCGACGAGCCGGCGAGCGCCGAATGATCCACGCGGATGCCGACTCCCATGGTGCTGGAGACCGACACCTTCTTGAGGTACACGCCCTTGGCGGACGAGGGCCTCGACTTGTTGATGGCGCCGATGAGGGCCTCGAAGTTCTCGGCGAGGGCCTCCACGGGGAACGAGGCGCGGCCGATCGTGCACTGCACGATGCCGGCCTTGTCGGCCCGGTACTGCACCTGGCCGGCCTTGGCGTTCTTGACCGCCTCGGTCACGTTCGGCGTGACGGTGCCGACCTTCGGGTTAGGCATGAGGCCGCGCGGGCCCAGGACCTGGCCCAGGGGGCCGACGACCTTCATCGCGTCCGGCGTGGCGATCACCACGTCGAAGTCCATGAAGCCGCCCTTGATCTTCTCGGCGAGGTCGTCGAAGCCGACCACGTCGGCGCCGGCGCCCTTCGCGGCCTCGGCGTTCGCGCCCTGCGCGAACACGGCCACGCGGACCTTCTTGCCCGTCCCGCGGGGGAGCACGACGCTGCCGCGCACCACCTGGTCGGACTTCTTGGAATCGATGCCGAGGTTGACCGCGACGTCGATGGACTCGTCGAACTTGGCGGTGGCCGTCTTCTTGGCCAGGTCGAGGGCCTCGGCGACGGCGTAGGCCCTGGCGCGGTCGACGAGCGCCGTGATGGTCTTGACTCGCTTGGACATGGTCAGACTCCCTCCACTTCCACGCCCATGCTGCGGGCACTGCCGGCGATCGTGCGGACCGCCGCGTCCAGGTCGGCCGCGGTGAGGTCGGGCATCTTGGTCTTGGCGATCTCCTCGGCCTGGGCGCGCGTGAGCTTGCCGACCTTGTCGGAGTGCGGCTTGCTGGAGCCCTTCTCGAGCTTGAGCGCCTTCTTGATCAGCACCGGCGCCGGCGGCGTCTTGATGATGAACGTGAAGCTCTTGTCCGCGTAGGCCGTGATGACGACCGGGAGCATGAGGCCCGGCTCGACCTTCTGGGTCTGCGCGTTGAAGGCCTTGCAGAACTCCATGATGTTGAGGCCGCGCTGGCCGAGCGCGGGGCCGATGGGCGGCGAGGGATTCGCCTTGCCCGCAGGCACTTGCAGCTTGATGAAGCCGACGACTTTCTTTGCCACGATGTCACTCCTCGGGTTCAGGCGGACGCGTGCTTCGCGCCCTCCCCGTCAAGTTCGGCCGGGAAGCACGCCCGGCCACCGCGCGCCGCCCGGAGGCGGCGGTAAATTCCTCAGGCCTTCTCGACCTGTCCGAAATCCAGTTCCACCGGCGTGGCGCGCCCGAAGATGAGCACCGACACCCGGATCTTGCTCTTCTCGTAGTTCACTTCCTCGACGTTGCCGTTGAAGTCCGTGAACGGGCCTTCCGTCACCCGCACCGACTCGCCGACCTCGAAGAGGACCTTGGGCTTGGGCTTCTCCACGCCCTCCTGCACCTGGTGCAGGATGTTCGCCACCTCCTTGTCGGAGATCGGCGTGGGCTTCATCGCGGTGCCGCCGATGAACCCCGTCACCTTCGGGGTGCTCTTCACCAGGTGCCACGTGTCGTCCGTCATCTCCATCTGGACGAGGATGTAGCCCGGGAAGAAGCGGCGCTCGCTCAGCGCCTTCGCCCCGCCCTTCATCTCCACCACTTCCTCGGTGGGCACGAGGACCTCGCCGAACTTGTCGGCCATCCCGGAACGCTTGATGCGGTCGATCAGCGCGGCCTGGATGCTCTTCTCCTGCCCGGAATAGGCGTGAACCACGTACCAGCGCATGCTCATGTCAGCCCCCCTGTCCGAGCAGGCGCTGCGTGACCCACAGCAGCCCCGCGTCGATGATCCAGAGCATCATGGCCATCACGAACACGAACGCGAAGACGATGCCGGTGGTCTGCAGCGTCTCCTTGCGGGAGGGCCAGACCACGCGCTTGGCCTCGTCCCAGGACTCGCGCGAGAAGACCGCGAAGTCGCGGCCCGCCTGCGTGAACCACATCAGGGCCGCGGCCGCGGCGAACGCCCCGACGAGAACGCCCAGGCGCACGATGGTGGGCTTGTCCGCGATGGCGTAGAAGCCCCACAGGCCCGCCGCCGCAATCACCGCCGCTACCGCAATCTTTATCTTCTCTGCCATGTCCTCTGCCACTTCGGTGGCAGGCCAGGAGGGTCTCGAACCCCCAACCTGCGGTTTTGGAGACCGCCGCTCTGCCAATTGAGCTACTGGCCTAACCTTTCGAACGCTCTGCCTGCTACTCCAGGATCTTGGAGACGA
>PQAI01000267.1 GCA_003105245.1 Betaproteobacteria bacterium
GGCCACGGGGCCGGGCTTCGGGAAGGGCAATCGATGATTGTAGGCATGGAAGACGACCGCGGTGGTGCCTGTACGCCATGGGTCCAAGCGATGTGGATAAGTCCGGCCAGCGGGTGGAGGCAACGTGCAGGTATCCCCATTGGACGGGCGATCTGCATTCCAGGTTGACTCAGGCCGTAGGGCAAACCAGCATGACGAAATGAGGACGACCCTCAACATCGCCGACGACGTGCTGCAGGCCGCCAGGGAACGCGCGCGACGCGAAAACAAGACCGTCGGAGAGGTTGTTTCGGAGTTGGCGCGCGCTGCGCTGGGCGGGCCGGCCGAATCGTCGCGGTCCGAGCCGACTCGATCCGTGTTCGGATTTCGCCCATTCCCCAAGCGTGGTGGCGTGGTCACGAACGAGCTGATCGATCGTCTAAGGCAGGGCGGCGAGTACTGACGCGCGGATTGTTGGTCACCGGGCCCCAACGCGACCTCTGCCTGGCATTGCGGAACGGGAGCACACAATGGAAATCGTCCTTCGCAAGCAAGGCAAGAGCATCGTCGTAGTGCTTCCGCCTTCGGTGCTCAAGGAACTGTGCCTCGCCGCGGGCCAGAAGATGACGCTCCATACGTCCCCGGACGGCAGGATCATCCTGGCGCGCAATCGCAGGTACCGGCTGGCCGACCTGATCGCTCAATGCGACCGGAAGTCGCGTCCACCGGCGGATCTGGTCTATTGGGAATCGGCCACGCCGGAGGGTCGGGAGGCCTGGTAATGGTGCTCTAACGGGGTCAGGTAGCTTCGCCCCGTTGTCGTCATCAGATTAGGACTTCTAATCTGATGACGACAACGTAACCTGACGCCGCCAGGTTCACGAAGGCGGGGCCGCTTCCAGCGCCGCCCGCATCCCCTCCAGGATGGCAGCGCCCGGAAGCAGCTTCTCCAGCGCGACCAATCCCGTCCTCGCGCGCTTTCGCCATCCGGCCCCCCGCCCGACCAGGTCTTCCCAGAGGTGCCCGAGGCTGTCGGCCCGGAACTCCGACAGCACCTCGATCAACGCCGCGGCCTGGCGCAGGTCCTTCAACGCCTTCTCCGGAGCGCTCTGCCGCCGCTCGGCGTACACGAGGACCTTGTGCAGGGCATAGCGGGCCGGGTCCGGCGTCGTCGCCAGGACGGAACCCACCGCGCTGATGATCGCGACCTGGTCCACGTCCTCCAGCAGGAACTCGAGAAAGCGAAGCGGCTGCAGGTTCACCCCCAGCCCGTCGTGCCCGAAGACCTTCTCCCTGCCGCCGACCATCGGGGTCAGGAAGTCCACGCGCAGCGACTTGTCCACCTTGCTCACGAACGTCGCCGTCCTGTCTCCCGTTCCGAAACCGGGGGCAGGCAGGAACCCGGCCTCGAGCCGCTCGATCGCGTCCTTCGTGTCGATCTCGAGCGTCGCGGGCAGGGCGAGCTCGATCCGGTTGCCCGCGTGGGCGAAGTCGAGGTCCTGCGTGCGGGCGAGCTCTCCCCACGACACGCCCAGGGCGTTGCCGTAGGCGAGGAACGCGTGGGTGCCGACGAGCACGCCGCCCGCGTGGAAGAACCCGATCTCGTTCAGGCGCCGGACGATCCGGAAGTGCGCCGCCGTCGTGGCCGCGCAGCCGAGCGCCATGGCGCCCTTGGCGAGCCGGCCGATCTGCGAAGTGTCCTTCGCCTTGGCCCGCGCCACGAGCTCCTGCAGCTTCTCGCTGTCCCGGCCGACGAAGATCTGCCGCGTCCCGCCGCCCGCGCCCTCGGTGAACTGGTAGTACCAGTAGGTCGCGCCCTTCACGGTCTTCCGGCTGAAGGAGCCGCTCAGGTTCTCGACGGACCGGGAGAGCTCCTGGTGGCGCGTCACCTCGAGGAGCTCCGCATAGGCGGCCTGGGCCGAGGCCGCGATGGGCGTGCTGAAGCGGGCGGGCATGGGGCCTCCGGCCGTTATACCTGTAGGAATGTAATCTAGTATAACCCGTCCCGCGCAGTTATACTAGCCGGAGATGGGGCTGGTATACCCAAAAGTGGTGTCAGGTTACTTTGCACACGTAATCAGATTGGAAATCCTAATCTGATTACGAAGACCCGACCCGACCCCACTAGCGCGCCGGATGGGCTAAGCTGTAACGGTCCCCGTTACACATCCGCCGGAGGGTCACCGTGCCTGAACTCGTCTCTGCCCGCATCCGCCTCGCCGCGGCACTCCTCGCCGCGCTGCCCTCGATCTGCGCCGCCCAGCTGGCTCCCGCCCGCGATCCCTACGATCCCGCGGGCATGGACCTCGCGCCCAAGCCGGCCCGCGTGATGTCGGAGCGTCACAAGGGCCCCTTTGCCGAGGGTGCGTCCCTCAGCTTCGGCGCGGCCCTGAAGCCCCTCGACCCGGCGCCGGTGAAGGAAGTGAGGCTCGACACCACGCACAAGATCATCGAGATCGCGCCGGGCGTGAAGTTCGGCGCGTGGACCTTCGGCGACCAGGTGCCCGGGCCCACCGTGCGCGCGCGCGTCGGCGACCGCATCCGCTTCAGCATGACCAACCGCAGCGACGAGCCCGTTCCCGGCGTGCGCCTCACCGCCGCGCCGATGATGCACTCGATGGACTTCCACGCCGCCATGGTCTCGCCGCAGGACAAGTACCGCTCCGTGGCGCCCGGGCAGACCATCGAGTTCGAGTTCACGCTCAACTACCCGGGCGTGTTCATGTACCACTGCGGCACGCCCATGATCCTCGAGCACATCGCCTCGGGCATGTACGGCGCCGTGGTCGTGGAGCCGCGGGAGGGCTACCCCACGAAGGTCGACCGCGAGTACGTCGTGATCCAGAGCGAGTTCTACGTGAAGCCCGACCCCGGCAAGCGCAAGGTGGGCAAGGCCCCGCTCTACGTGCTCGACAGCGACCGGCTGCGCGATTCGCGCCCGACCTACACGGTCTTCAACGGCGTGCACAACGGCATGGTCAAGAACCCGCTCGTCGCGAAGCCCGGCGAGCGCGTGCGGCTCTTCGTGATGAACGTGGGCCCCAGCAAGACTTCCAGCTTCCACGTCGTGGGGACGATCTTCGACCGCGTGTGGTTCGAGGGCAACCCGGACAACCAGTTCCGCGGCATGCAGACGGTGCTGCTCGGCTCCTCCAACAGCGCCATCGTCGAGTTCGTGATTCCCGAGAAGGGCGCGTACGTCATGGTCGACCACCACTTCGCCAACGCCTCGCAGGGCGCCATCGGCATCATCGAGGCGGGAGGCAAGGGCGAGGAGCAGGAGATCGAGCACCACAACATCGCCGCCTCCGGCACGCCGGACGACCCGGAGGCCGTGCAGGGCAAGCTCGCCTTCGAGAGCAAGTGCCTCGCCTGCCATTCGATGGGCGGCGGCCGCAAGCTCGGGCCCGACATCGCCGGCGTCACGAAGCGCCGCACCGACGCGTGGCTCTCGAAATGGTTGAAGAGCCCCGAGAAGATGCTCGAGTCCGATCCCGATGCGAAGGCGATGCTCAAGGAGTACGGCAACCTGCCCATGCCCAACCAGAACCTCCCGGACGCGGAGATCCGCCAGTACCTCAAGTATTTCCACTGGTTCGACTCGCGCGCGGGGACGCATGCCCACTAACGCGGCGCGGGCATCGCTCGCGCTCGCGGCCTTCCTCGCCACGCTCGCCCCGCATGCCGGGGCCTGCGGCGTGTGCGTGGAGGACCGGGTCGCCGCGGTCTACGACCACGCGGTCGTGGAGGGCGCCTACCGGAAGGGTCACGCCGTCGCCTTCCTCGCCATCGAGGGCGCGGATGCCGGGGGCGCGAAGTCCGTTCGCGCCGCGCTCGGGGCCGTCCCCGGCATCGAGGCCGGCACCGTTCGCGTGTCCGTCGA
>PQAI01000268.1 GCA_003105245.1 Betaproteobacteria bacterium
TCGCCGCGACCTTCGCCACGGCGACCTTCACCCCGGCGACCTTCGCCACCTCGGCCTTCACCGCGGCGGCCTTCGCCGCGGCCCCCTCGCTGCTCGTCACGCTCCTTGCGCAGGATGCCCTCGGACGCCTTCGGCGCCGCGGTTTCCGGCGCGGGGATGGCCGCGACGGCGGTGGTCTCCGGCTTGCGGAACCAGCCGAAGATGCGATCCAGCAGCCCGCCGCGCGCCTCCTCGCGCACGGCGACAGGGACAGGGGCGGGCGCCGGCGTCGCGGCGGCGGGCTCGGCGGCCTGCGGGGCCGGCTGCTCGGGCGTGATGCCCTTCACCAGCGGCTCGGGGCGCGCGGCCTTCTCTTCCTTGTCCTTCGACGGGGCGCCGCGCTGCGGGCGGCGCTCGTCTTCCTCTTCCTCCGGGATGCCCACCATCTCGTAGCTGGGCACCTGGGCGTCGAGCAGCGGCGAATCGTGGCGCAGGCGCTCGACGTGGTAGTTGGGGGTCTCCAGCGCCGGGTTCGGGATGAGCAGCACGCCGACCTTGAAGCGGGCCTCGATCTTGATGATCTCCGAGCGCTTCTCGTTGAGCAGGTAGGTCGCGACGTCCACGGGCACCTGCACGCGCACGGCGGCGGTGCTTTCCTTCATGGCCTCCTCCTGCAGGATGCGCAGGACGTGCAGCGCCGTGGAGGCGGTGTCGCGGATGAAGCCGGTGCCGTGGCAGCGCGGGCAGGCGGAGTGSGTGGTCTCCTCCAGCGAGGGCTGCAGGCGCTGGCGCGAGAGCTCGAGGAGCCCGAAGCGCGAGATCTTGCCGACCTGCACGCGGGCGCGGTCGTGGCGGAGCGCGTCGCGCAGGCGGTTCTCCACCTCRCGCTGGTTCTTGGCGCTCTCCATGTCGATGAAGTCGATGACGATCAGTCCGCCCAGGTCGCGCAGGCGAAGCTGGCGGGCGATCTCGTCGGCGGCCTCGAGGTTCGTGTTGAACGCCGTCTGCTCGATGTCGTGGCCGCGCGTGGCGCGCGCCGAGTTCACGTCCACCGAGACCAGGGCCTCGGTGTGGTCGATCACGATGGCGCCGCCGGAGGGCAGGGTGACGTCGCGGCGGTAGGCGCTCTCGATCTGGTGCTCGATCTGGAAGCGCGAGAAGAGCGGCACGTCGTCGCGGTAGAGCTTCACCTTGTTCACGTTCGCCGGCATCACCGTGCTCATGAACGCGATGGCCTGCTCGTGGATGTGCGGCGTGTCGACGAGGATCTCGCCGATGTCGGGCTGGAAGAGGTCGCGGATGGCGCGCACCACGAGGCTCGACTCGAGGTAGATGAGGCAGGGGCCCTTCTCCTCGCTGGCGGCCGTCTCGATGGCGTTCCAGAGCTGCAGCAGGTAGTTCAGGTCCCACTGCATCTCCTCGAGGGAGCGGCCGATGCCCGCGGTGCGGGCGATGAGGCTCATGCCCTCGGGGACCTGGAGCTGGTCCATGACCTCGCGCAGCTCGTTCCGGTCCTCGCCCTCGATGCGGCGCGAGACCCCGCCGCCGCGCGGGTTGTTGGGCATGAGGACCAGGTAGCGGCCGGCCAGCGAGATGTAGGTGGTGAGCGCCGCGCCCTTGTTGCCGCGCTCGTCCTTGTCCACCTGGACGATCATCTCCTGMCCGACGCGCAGGTGCGTGGACATCTTCGAGCGGCCGAACTCGCCCTCGTCGTTGACCATGAACTGCTTGGCGATCTCCTTGAACGGGAGGAAGCCGTGGCGCTCGGCGCCGTAGTCGACGAACGCMGCCTCGAGCGAGGGCTCCACGCGGGTGATGACACCCTTGTAGATGTTGCTCTTCCTCTGTTCCTTGCCGGCGGATTCGATGTCGAGGTCGATGAGCTTCTGACCGTCGACGATGGCGACCCGGAGTTCCTCCGCCTGGGTCGCGTTGAAAAGCATTCGCTTCATCGTTCTTTTCTCCCGCGCTCGAAACACGGAAGAGGGCCCTCTTCAGGAGGGGCCCGGGACGAGAGACATCAGGAATCGAGTCTTGACTGCATCAGGTGCGTGCGAGTGAAGGGGGGCGATGTCGCTGAAGGGACTTTCGTCTGGCGCGCCGCAGGTTGCGTTGCGGCGGCACGCCGGGAATCTTTAGCGTGAAATCGAGCGCGTCAATTCGTTTACCATCGCTGCTTGGATCGGCCGGTGAGCGAAGTTAACCGGCTTCGGAAGCCCTTTCGCGGCCTCCGCGTCGCGCTGACCTGCTTGTCGCACCGGGGCGACGAGTCGCGCGCGGGGCTTTCAAATCAACGGGATATTAGTATAGCGCCCATGAAGGTCGAAGGCAAAGACGCTCCCGCGGGGCGCGCGGCGAGCACGATCGTGGTCGACGAGGGCGGCGTGGGGCAGCGCATCGACAACTTCCTCGTCACCCGCCTCAAGGGCGTTCCCAAGAGCCACGTCTACCGCATCCTCAGGAGCGGGGAGGTGCGCGTGAATTCCGGCCGCGTGGCCGCCTCGCGCCGCCTGGAGCTCGGCGACCGCATCCGGGTGCCGCCCATCCGCGTGGCCGAGCGCGAGGCAGGGCCGGCCCCGGCGCCGGCGCTCGAGCTCCCGGTCCTCTTCGAGGACGAGCACGTGCTGGCGGTCGACAAGCCCGCGGGGCTCGCGGTCCACGGCGGCAGCGGCATCGCCCACGGGGCCATCGAGCGCCTGCGCTCGGCCCGGCCGGGGGCGAGGTTCCTCGAGCTGGTCCACCGCCTGGACCGCGAGACCTCCGGCGTGCTGCTGCTGGCCAAGAGGCGCCCCGCGCTGGTCGCGCTGCAGGACGCGCTTCGCGAACGCGGCATGGACAAGCGCTACCTCGCCGCCGTCGCCGGGCGCGTGCGCGACGAGCTGCGGCGCGTCAGGGTGGCGCTTCGCAAGTACGCGACGGCCGAGGGGGACCGGCGCGTCGCCGTGGACGAGCGCGAGGGCCGCACGGCGGAGACCGTGTTCCGGCGCCTGGCGCGAAACGACGAGTTCAGCCTCGTCGAGGCCGAGCTCCTCACCGGCCGCACCCACCAGATCCGCGTCCACCTCGCCCACATCGGCCACCCCATCCTCGGCGACGAGAAGTACGGGGACTTCGCGCTCAACAAGTCGCTGCGCAAGCGGGGGCTCAGGCGCATGTTCCTGCACGCCGCCGAGCTCGCCTTCACGCACCCGGCCACGGGCGAGCGCGTCGTGGTCCGCTCGCCGCTGCCGGAGGAGCTCGAGGCCTTCCGCCGCGAGCAGTTCGGCGGGGRAGCGCCATGAGCCGCTACGAGCTCGTCATCTTCGACTGGGACGGCACGATCATGGACTCCACGGGGCTCATCGCCGCGTGCATCCAGGAGACCTGCCGCGAGATGGGGCTCGCCGTTCCCGGCGAGGAGGAGGCCAAGTGGGTGATCGGGCTGGGCATCGTCCAGTCCATGGAGCGGGTGGCTCCCGGGCTGGACGCCGGGCGCAGCCGCGAGTTCGCCGATCGCTACCGGCGCCATTTCCTCTCCCGCGACCACGAGGCGCCGCTCTTCGAGGGCATCCCGGCGCTTCTGGCGGAGCTGCGCGCCCGCGAGCGCCGTCTCGCGGTGGCCACGGGCAAGTCCCGGCGAGGCCTCGAACGCGCGCTCGGGGCCTCGGGCCTGGCGGGGCTCTTCGAGGCGACGCGCTGCGCCGACGAGGGCTTCCCCAAGCCGCACCCGGACATGGTCCTGCGGCTGCTGGAGGAGACGGGCGTGGAGCCCTCGCGCGCCGTGCTGGTGGGCGACACGACGCACGACCTGGAGCTCGCCGCCAACGCCGGGGTGGACGCGGTGGCGGTCACCTACGGCGCGCACGGCGAGGCCCTGCTGCGCGAGCGCGCCGCGCGCCATTACGCCGATTCCGTCGCGGAGCTGCGCCGATGGCTGGCCGGGAACGCGTGATCTGCGAATCGGCGGAGCTCGCCGAGGCAGGCGCGGGCATCCGCTTCGACTGGGCGCCGGCCGGCGGCCCGGGAAAGGGCTTCGTGGTGCGCCACGACGGCGTCGCCCGCGCCTTCGTGAACCGCTGCCCGCACGTGGGTACCGAGCTCGACTGGCAGCCCGGGGAGTTCTTCGAGGAAACCGGGCTATACTTGATCTGCTCGACGCACGGCGCGATCTTCGAGCCGTCCACCGGCCTGTGCGTCGCGGGTCCCTGCCGGGGGGCCCGGCTCGAGGCGATCGCCGTCGAGGAGAGCCAGGGCCGGGTCCGCATCCACGAAATCTCCACGCCAGCCGTCCCCGGGGACGGCCGAACGAACAAGCCATGACCGATCCCACCCCGCCCAGCTGGGAGCGTGCCACCCTCGAGAGGCTGGCGTTGCGCGCGCTCGACGAACAGCGCCGCGCCCGGCAGTGGTCGACCCTCATCCGCCTGCTCTGGCTCACGCTCTTCTTCATCGTGGTCGCCGGCGCGCTCGGCTGGATCGGCGGCGCCTCCAAGGAGCCCATCCGCACGGGCAAGCACACGGCGCTGGTGGAGCTGCGCGGCGTGATCGGCGTGGAATCGCGGGCGAGCGCCGACAAGATGATCCAGGCGCTCAACGCCGCCTTCAAGGACAAGCACACGCAGGGCGTGGTGCTGCGCATCAACAGCCCCGGCGGCAGCCCCGTGCAGGCGGGCTACATCAACGACGAGATCCGGCGCCTGCGCGCGAAGTACCCGCAGGTGCCCCTGCACGCGGTCGTCCAGGACCTGTGCGCCTCCGGCGGCTACTACGTCGCCGTGGCCGCCGACCGCATCTACGTCGACAAGGCGAGCCTGGTGGGCTCCATCGGCGTCATCATGAGCAGCTTCGGGTTCACGGGCGCGATGGACAAGCTCGGCATCGAGCGCCGCGCCTACACCGCGGGCGAGAACAAGGACTTCCTGGATCCCTTCGCCCCCGAGAACCCGGCGCACAGGGAGCACGCGAAGAAGATGCTCGAGGAGATCCACCAGCAGTTCATCAAGGTGGTGCGCGACGGGCGCGGGACGCGCCTGAAGGATTCCCCGGAGATCTTCTCGGGCCTGGTCTGGACGGGCGAGCGCGCCGTGCAGCTGGGGCTCGCCGACGGCTTCGGAAGCCTCGACAGCGTGGCGCGCGACGTGTTCAAGGCCGAGAACGTGGTCGACTACACGCCCGAGGACAACTATTTCGAGCAGCTCTCGAAGCGGCTGGGCACCGGGGCGGCGCAGTCGCTCCTGCGCGCGCTCTCCGACCTGCCGGCCGGCGCCTCCTTCCGCTAGGGCCATGGAACGCTTCCGGCGCGCCCTCAACGACTTCCTCGGCCGCGGCGAGTCGCCCGCCGGGGAGCGCGACGACGAGCTCGCCGTGATCCGCGAGGCCTTCGACCAGACCTCGGTGGGCATCACGCTGGTCTCGCTCGAGGGCGAGTTCTTCCTGGTGAACCGGGCCTTCTGCGATCTCTCGGGCTATTCCCGCGAGGAGCTCGTGGGAAAGAGCTGCTGCCTCGTCTCCCGCCCGGAGGACGTCGACCTCGACCAGGCCTCGCTCTCGGGCGCATGCGTCGGCGAGGCGCCTCCCGTGATCGACAAGCAGCTGCGCCGGCGCGACGGCTCCACCGTCTGGGTCCGGCGCGCCCCCGGCCTCATGCGCGACGCGGCCGGGAACCCGCGGTTCGTCGTCTGCGCCTACACGGACCTCACCGAGCAGCGCGCGCGCGACCGGGCGCTGCACGCCACCAACCGCTTCCTGTCGGCCATCATCGAGAACTCGCCGGTGGCGACCTACGCCACCGACCTCGAGGGCATGGTCACGCTGTGGAACCCGGCCGCGCAGCGCACCTTCGGCTTCACGCGCGAGCAGGCGCTGGGCCAGCGCGCGCCCTTCGTGCCCCCGGAGAAGCGGGAGGAGGCGAGGGCGCTGCGCGAGCGCGTCATCGCCGGGGAGGTGCTCACCGACCTGCACCTCGAGCGTCGGCGCGCCGACGGCACCCCGATCACGATCAACGGCTCCGCCGCGCCCCTTCGCGACGACGACAACCGCATCGTGGGGCTGCTGGTCATGTGCTTCGACATCACCGAGGCGAAGCGCACCGAGGCGGCCTACAAGGAGCAGCTGCACTTCACCCGCGCCCTCATCGACGCGATCCCCAACCCGGTCTACTTCAAGGACGTCGAGGGCCGCTACCGGGTCTACAACCGCGCCTGGCACGAGCTCTGGGGAGACGGCAGGGACTGGGTGGGGAAGACCGTCCACGACATGTTCGACGAGCCGATCGCGCGCCTGCACGACGAGCGCGACCGGCCGCTCTTCACGAGCCCGTCCTCGGTCCAGTACGAGGCGATGATGCCCACGAACGCGGGGCGGCAGCGCGAGATGCTCTACAACAAGGTGAGCTTCGTCGACCAGGCGGGAAAGATCGCGGGGGTCATCGGCACGATCACCGACGTGACCGGCTACAAGGAGACGGAGCGGGCGCTGGAGGCGAGCGAGGCGCGCTTCCGCGTGCTCACCGAGAGCGGCCTGGACCTCATCTCGGTGCTCGCCGAGGACGGCACGATCCTCTACCAGAGCCTGGCGCTTCGCCACCTGCTGGGCTACGACCCGGCCGACACCATCGGCCGCAACGTCTTCGAGCTCGTGCACCGCGACGACGTCGATGCCGCGCGCGCCGCCTTCCGCCGCATCGTCGAGACGCACAACTTCCGCGAGCCGCTGGAGTTCCGCATCCGCCACCGCGACGGCCAGTGGCGCACCTTCGAGTCGCTGGGCACCAACTGCGTCGAGAACCCGCACATCCGGGGCGTGGTCTTCAACTCGCGCGACGTCACCGACCGCAAGGCGATCCAGCAGCGCATCCAGCACCTGGCCTACCACGACAACCTCACGGGACTGCCCAACCGGGGCCTGCTGCAGGACCGGCTGGCGCACTCGATCGCGCGCGCCGAGAGGAGCGGGCGCAAGGTGGCGGTGCTGTTCATCGACCTGGACAACTTCAAGAACATCAACGACACCCTCGGCCACGACGTGGGCGACGAGCTGCTTCGCCAGGTCTCGCGCCGGCTTTCCGAGTGCGTGCGCGCCGGCGACACGATCGCCCGGCAGGGCGGCGACGAGTTCATCGTGCTCCTCGACAACCTCGACGACGGGCGCGGCGCCTCGGTCGTGGCGCAGAAGATCCTCAATTCCCTTCGCGCCGCCTTCGCGCTGGGCGGCACGGAGCAGCACGTGAGCGGCTCGGTGGGCATCGCGGTCTATCCAGAGGACGGCCGCGACGCGCAGACCCTCATGAAGAACGCCGACACCGCCATGTTCCACGGCAAGGGCGTGGGCAAGAACACCTACCAGTACTTCACGGCGCAGATGAACATCGCGGTCAAGCGCCGCATGACGCTGGAGTCCGCGCTGCGCCGCGCGGTGCTGCAGAAGGACTTCGTGCTGCACTACCAGCCGCAGGTGAACCTCGAGACGGGCGAGATCGTGGGCGTGGAGTCGCTGGTGCGCTGGAAGACCGAGGACAGCGGCACGGTGATGCCCGGCGACTTCATCCCGCTCGCGGAGGAGACCGGGCTCATCAGCGAGATCGGCGAGTGGGTGCTGCGCGAGGCCTGCCGGCAGAACCGGGAGTGGCAGGACCGCGGCCTCGCCCCGCGGCGCATGGCGGTGAACCTCTCGGCGCGCCAGTTCGCCGACAAGGCCTTCCTGGACACCGTGATCCGCGTCCTGGAGGACACTAGGCTCGACCCGAAGTGGCTCGAGCTCGAGATCACCGAGAGCCAGGTGATGCGCCAGACCGAGGGGATGATCCTGCTGCTCGGGCGCCTCTCGGAGATGGGCGTGCACCTCGCCATCGACGACTTCGGCACCGGCTACTCGAGCCTTTCGTACCTCAAGCGCCTGCCCATCCAGAAGCTCAAGATCGACCAGTCCTTCATCCGCGACGTCACCGTCGACCCCAACGACGCGGCGATCGTGGTGGCGATCATCAACATGGCCCGCAGCCTCGAGCTCGAGACGATCGCCGAGGGCGTGGAGACCGCCGGGCAGCTGGCGCTGCTGCGCGCCAAGGGATGCCGCACGGGCCAGGGCTTCTACTTCTCCGCGCCGGTCTCGGCGGATGCCGTCTACCCGCTGCTGCGGCAGAACAACCTCTACACCCGCCAGGCGCCCCCGGT
>PQAI01000269.1 GCA_003105245.1 Betaproteobacteria bacterium
GCCGATCTCGCGGTCGCGCGCCGAGAGCGGCTGGGCCACGCCCGTGCCCCCCGCCGCGAGGTTGCCGCGGGTCTCGCCCGCGCGCGGGATGCGCGCGAGGCAGTGGGGGAAGGGCTCGCCCCCGATCACCAGGACGCGCTTGTCGCCGCGGGCGATCTCCGGGAGGTACTTCTGCGCCATGATCGTGCGCTCGGCGTCGCCCACGAGCGTCTCCACGATCACGTTGCGGTTGGGGTCTTCGGCGCGCACGCGGAAGATCATCGAGCCGCCCATGCCGTCGAGCTTCTTGAGGATCGCGTCGCCGTGGCGCTCCACGAACGCGTGGATGCGCGCGGGGTCGCGCGCCACGAGCGTGGGCGGCGTGAACCGCGGGAAGCGCAGGATCGAGAGCTTCTCGTTCCAGTCGCGAAGCGCCCGCGGCGAGTTCACGACGCGCGCGCCCTCGGCCTCGGCGCGCTCGAGCAGCAGCGTGGCGTAGTAGTACTCCTGGTCGAAGGGCGGGTCCTTGCGCATCGCCACCAGGTCGAAGAAGGCGAGCGGAACCTCCTCGGCGTCGCCCTCGCGGTACCAGGCCGAGTCGTCGTCGTCCACGGCGAGCGGAACCGCGCGCGAGAGCACCGAGCCGTCCTGCACGAAGAGGTCCGCCGCGCCGATGGCGTAGACCTCGTGGCCGCGCCGCGAAGCCTCGCGCATCAGGGCGATGGAGGAGTCCTTCTTCGGCTTCAGGCTCCCGAGCGGGTCGAGGACGAGGGCGAGCTTCATGCCGTGGCCGCGAGCGCGGCGGCCTCCTCTTCGGCGCGGACTCCCATCTCCTCGATCTCGACGGCCGCGGCGAGGTTGGCGAGCCGCGCCACGACGCCGTAGGTGTAGAAGCGGTTGGGCGGGTCGCCCGGGGCGCCCGCGCAGTCGGGGGAGTGGCAGTCCGTCTCGAAGGCGAGCGGGCGGAACTCCATGCCGGGGGAGTTCAGGTTCTCGTCCTTGCCGCGCGCGTTGTGCACGCGGTAGAAGCCGCCCACCACGAACTGGTCGATCATGTAGATCACCGGCTCGGCCACTGCGCCGTCGACGTCCTCGAAGGTGTAGACGCCCTCCTGGATGATCACCTGGTTGACCTGCTGGCCCTCCTTGATGACCGACATCTTGTTGCGCGTCTTGCGGTTGAGGTTCCTCACGTCGTCGGCGCTCTTCACCGTCATGATGCCCATGCCGTACGTGCCCGCGTCGGCCTTGACGATGGCGAAGGGCGCCTCCGTGATGCCGTACTGCGCGTACTTCTCGCGAACCTCCGAGAGCACGTACTCCACGTTGGCGGCCAGGCAGTCCTCGCCCTCCTTCTCCGCGAAGTTCACCGCGCTGCACTGGCTGAACACCGGGTTCACGAGCCAGGGATCGATGCCGATCAGCTCGGCGAAGTCCTCGGCCACCGTGTCGTAGGCGTGGAAGTGCTGCGACTTGCGGCGCGTGGACCAGCCCGCGATGAGCGGGGGGACGACCGTCTGCTCGAGCCCGGCGAGGATGGGAGGCACGCCGCCCGAAAGGTCGTTGTTGACGATGACCGCGCAGGGGTCGAAGCCCTCGAGCCCCACCCGGTTGCCGTGTCGCCGGAGGGGCTCGAGCAGGAGCCTGTCGCCGCCGGCGGTCTCGAATTCCGTCGGGCCGGCGAGGTCCGGGATGAGGCTGCCCACGCGCACGGCGAGCCCGGCGCCCTCGAGGATGCGCTTCAGGGTGGCGACGTTCTGCAGGTAGAAGAGGTTGCGCGTGTGGTTCTCGGGCACCAGCACGAACTTCTGCGCGTCAGGGCAGAGCTTCTGGATCGCCGACATCGCCGCGTGCACGCACAGCGGCAGGAAGTCGGGGTTCAGGTTGTTGAAGCCGCCGGGGAAGAGGTTCGTGTCCACGGGCGCGAGCTTGAAGCCGGCGTTCCTCAGGTCCACGGAGGAGTAGAAGGGCACCTCGTGCTCGGAGAAGCGCGAGCGGAACCAGCGCTCGATCTCCGGGCGGCGGTCGAGGACGAGCCGCTCCAGGTCCTGCAGGGGGCCGGTGAGGGAGGTGGTGAGGTGAGGGACCATGGGCAGGGGTGGGGGCGTTCGCCCCTCGCGGCTTGGGATGGGACCGCCGTCCCTCGTGGGGCGGGCGGACGGCTAGTTTAACCCGGCCGGATGATAAAATTCGCGCCCACGCCCCCTCGCGGGCCCTGCCCCGGGGCCGCCCGCCAGCCATGACCTCGCTGCAGACGCTCGCCCTCACCGCCACGATGCTCGCGGCCTCGAACCTCTTCATGACGTTCGCCTGGTACGGGCACCTCAAGCACCTCCAGTCGAGCCCGTGGTGGATCGCGGCCCTCGTGAGCTGGGGCATCGCGCTCTTCGAGTACCTCCTGCAGGTGCCGGCCAACCGCATCGGGTTCGCCGGCGGGATCTCGCTCGCGCAGCTCAAGATCCTCCAGGAGGTGATCACGCTCGCGGTGTTCGTTCCCTTCGCCATGCTCTACATGGGCGAGGGGCTCAAGTGGAACTACCTGTGGGCCGGGCTCTGCCTCGTCGGCGCGGTCTACTTCATCTTCCTGGGCTGATGCGCCTCCACATCCTCGGCATCTGCGGCACCTTCATGGGCGGTCTCGCGAAGATCGCCCGCGAGGCCGGCCACGAGGTGACCGGCTGCGACGCGCAGGTCTACCCCCCGATGAGCGACCAGCTGCGCGACCTGGGCATCGCCCTGCACGAGGGCTACGACGCCGGGCAGCTCGAGCGCTACCCCGCCGACCTCTACGTCGTGGGCAACGCCATGACCCGCGGCAAGCCGGTCGTGGAGGAGATCCTGAACCGGGGACTGCGCTACGTTTCCGGCCCGCAGTGGCTCGCCGAGCACGTGCTGCCGGGCAAGTGGGTGCTCGCGGTCGCGGGCACGCACGGCAAGACGACGACCTCGGCGATGCTCGCCTGGATCCTCGCGAATGCCGGGTTGAACCCCGGCTTCCTCATCGGCGGCGTGCCGCGCAATTTCCACGTCTCGGCGCTCCTCACCGACTCGCCTTTCTTCGTGATCGAGGCCGACGAGTACGACACGGCCTTCTTCGACAAGCGCTCGAAGTTCGTCTGGTACCGGCCGCGAACGGCGGTCCTCAACAACCTCGAGTTCGACCACGCGGACATCTTCCCGGACCTCGCTGCCATCGAGACGCAGTTCCACCACCTGGTGCGCATCGTCCCCGGCAACGGGCTCGTGGTGGCCAACGGCGCCGAGGCTTCGATCGCCCGCGTCCTGGAGCGCGGCTGCTGGACGGGCGTGGAGCGCTTCGGCCCCGGGCAGGCGTGGCGCGTGGGATCGGTGGGCGCCGACGACTCCTTCGAGGTGGTCCACGACGGCGCCGTCCAGGGCGTGGTGCGCTGGGACGCCACGGGCGAGCACAACCGCATGAACGCGCTCGCGGCGCTGGCCGCTGCGCGCCACGCCGGCGTGCCGCTGGCCACCGGGATCGACGC
>PQAI01000270.1 GCA_003105245.1 Betaproteobacteria bacterium
GCGTTCACCCTGCTCGAGGTCATGCTCGTGATGCTGATCCTCGCGATCCTGCTCACGGGGCTCTCCGTGCCGCTCGCCACGCAGGTGGCGTTGCGACGCCAGGAGGAGACGCGCCGCATCCTGGACGACGCCCGCGAGGCCGTGCTCGGCTTCGCGGCCACGCAGGGACGCCTGCCCTGCCCGGCCAGCGCGTCGAGCCGCGGCGAGGAGAGCTTCGCACCGGGCGGCAGCGCCCTCGACGGGAATTGCTCCAACTTCCACGACGGCTTCCTCCCCGCCGCCACGCTCGGCCTCTCGCCGCTCGACCCCGGCGGTTTCGCGAGGGATGGCTGGGGGACGGGCGCCAACCGCATCCGCTATGCCGTGTTCGGCGACGGCCGAGCGGTGGGCAGCGTGGCCAATCCCCTCACGCGCGCCAACGGCATGCGCATGGCCACCCTCGCCGCGCTCGGTGATGCCTCGGGCTACCTCGTGATCTGCGGCACGGGTGCGGCCGCCACGGGCTCGGGCTGCGGGCCGGCCGCCAACCAGCTCACGCGCCGCGCGGCCTTCGTCCTGCTGTCGCTCGGGGCGAACGCCGCACAAGCGCCAGCACCGGGAACCGACGAGTCTCGGAACCTCGACGGGAATGGCGTGTACGTCTCGCGCGAAGCCTCGATGGCGGAAGGCAACCCTTTCGACGACATCGTGACCTGGGTGCCGCTCACCGTCCTCGCCGGCCGCATGATCGCGGCGGGGCGACTGCCGTAGGCCGGCCCGCTCAGCCCGGATGCAGCCGGAACACGACCCGCCCCGGCTCGTTGTGGGCGAGCTCGATCGAATAGCCCGACTGCGCGGCCAGGCGCGCGACCTGGTACAGGCCGATGCCCAGCCCCTCCTTGCCGGATACCGCGATCGGCTCGCGGAAGAGGCTCTTCTCGATGCCGGCCGGGATCTCGTCGCCGTCGTTCTCGAACAGGAGCTCGGCGCGGCCGCCGCTCACCGCGAACGAAGCCTTCACGCGCGCCGCCGTGCTGCCCTTGCCGCGCGCGTTGTCGAGGCAGTTGTCGAGGAACGCGTCGAAGAGGTTCGCGGGAACGGCCACGTCGCCGTCGATCTTCGCCTCGAGCAGCATGCGGTCGGCCACGTGCCGGCGCTCGACGTCCTTCCACCACGCCTGCGCCGGGCGCATGGAATCGCGCGTCTCCACCTGCGGAGAGCGCAGCTGGTCGAGGGTCGACTGCAGCCGCTTGGTGAGCTGCGGGAGCTGGCGCTGAAGCAGGTTCGCGTACTCGGGGTCCATCGCTCCCTCGCGCGGCGAGGCCGAGGTCAGGGTGTAGAGCGACTGCAGGAGGTTCTTGATGTCGTGCGTGAGGCGCGCGCCGGTCTCGTGCACGGCCTGGAGGTAGGCGTTGCGGCGCATGAGGGCCTCGCGCCGCTTGCTCTCGTAGAACTCGCCCACCACCTGGGCGAGAAGCCGCATGTGCAGGAAGAGCGCCGGCGAGAGGGCGATCTCGGTGTGGAAGGAGAGCTCCAGCCCGTGGAACCCGAACTTCACGACGTTGGCCGAGCTCGTCCCGAATTTCCCCTCGCCTTCCTCCGTCTTCCAGCTGCCGCCGCGCACCCAGGGAAGCTCCGCCACGAGCGAAAGGGCCTGCCCGAGGAAGCGCTGCGGGTCGGGCTCGTGCTCCGCGAGCTCGGCCATGCGGCGCACCCAGACCTCGAAGGGCATGCCGACGGACATGAGGTAGCGCGAAAGGTGGGTGCGAAGTCCCCCGAATCCCTCGCTCGGGCCCCAGAAAACCGCGAGCACGACGAGGGTGGAGCCGAAGCCGATCACCGTGAGGACGGCCGAGGGGAAATACTCCCCGTCGGTGTAGCGCATCACCGCGATGGAGCCCAGCACGAGCACCACGACGAGCTGGAAGACGAGGACCGCGTAGAAGAAGTCGAAGACCTGCCGGGTGTCGTCGTCCTTCGGGTCGAAGGGCAGGAACACGAGTGCCACGAGGATCAGGGGGAGCAGAAGCGTGGCGAAGGCCTCGACGGGCTGCGGGATCGAATGCTCGCGCAGCACGATGCGCGGCACGACCCACAGCAGCATCATCGTCGCGAGGTAGAAGAACGCGACGAGGTAGAAGCGGCTGCGCCTGGCCGCCTGCACCGTGAACACCTTCCCGCCCAGGATGCCCATGAGCACGCAGATCCACGCGCCGATGAGCCAGCCCGGCAGGAAGTAGAGGATCGTGGCCGTGATCACGACGAGGAGCACGATCGCCACCCGCTCGAGTTCCTTGTCGGTCTCGAAGAAGGGCTGCCACAGCAGGAAGAGGCCGAAGTGGACCAGCAGCCAGATGCGCTGGAAGTCCCCGCCCGGGTCCGTGACCAGCGCCTCGTGCAGGGCGAGGAGCATGGCGAGCACCACCCAGCGCCGGGCGTTCAGCAGGAAGCCGCCGAGCTTGGTCGAGGAAAAGGGGGTGGAGAACAAGGTCGGGGCAGGGTTGGTGGCGGTCCCGATGATCGCATGGCTGGGCCCCGCGACGCTTTCCGGGGGCCGGTCACGAACGGGTGTCCGGACGACGGACACCCGGACACCAGGTGTCCGGATCTTCGACAGTCCCGGGTATTCCCCTGGCCGGAGAAGCGGCAGCGCCTACCTTTTCCGCTTTATAAACAATTGGTTGTCGCTATTGGCACGCCCGTTGCATTGATCAGGGTGCACAACCGACTCAGGAGCCCAACATGAAAACCCCGAAACTGATGCCGCTCGATGCCGCCGTCATCTTCCTTGGCGCCGGCCTCCTCCTCGGCCTCGTGGCGCGGGTCTACGAGAACGCGCGCCAACTGGCCGGTCTCTTCGGATTCTGAGCGACAACCGCCTCTAAAAGACCAGGAGAAGAACCATGAAATCGCAGCAATCCGGCTTCACGCTCGTGGAAATCGCGATCGTGCTCGTGATCATCGGCCTGCTCCTCGGGGGCATCCTCAAGGGCCAGGAGCTGATCAACAGCGCGAAGGTGAAGAACCTCGCGAACGACTTCCGCACGATCCCGACCTACATCTACGCCTACCAGGACAAGTTCAAGTCCCTGCCCGGCGACGACAACGCGGTCGCGACGCACCTGGGCGCCAGCGGCACGGCGGCCACCGTCGGCACGGTCGGCAACGGCGTCATCGAGAGCGACCCGCTGTCGTCCACCGCCACCAACGAATCGTTCCTCTTCTGGCAGCACGTGCGCCTGTCGAACCTCGCCGCGGGCCCGACGGCCACGGGCGACGCCGACTACCGTCCGAAGAACGCCGTGGGCGGCTACATCGGCATCGCGAGCCTCGTGAACACGGGCGCCATGGCGAACGCCAAGATCACCCTGCCGACCACCATGAGCGGCACCTACCAGATCTGCTCCGAGTCCATCCTCGGCAAGTTCGCCAAGCAGCTCGACACCCAGATGGACGACGGCAACACGCAGACGGGATCGATGCGCGCCTCGCTGATGACCGCGACGAACACGGCCATCGCCACGGCATCGATCGACGACGCCACCCCCTACCTGGTCTGCATGTCCTTCTAGCTTCCCGAAGGATCCCGCACGAAGGGGCCCGCGCATCCGCGCGGGCCTCTT
>PQAI01000271.1 GCA_003105245.1 Betaproteobacteria bacterium
GGCGAGCACCGCGTCCAGCACCGCCCGCACGCGCGCGAGGCGCGCGCGCCCATCGGGCGACATCGCCGCGAGCCGCGCCTCGTCGCGCAGGGCCTCGTGCACGGTCGGCAGGTCGTCGGGATGGCAACCGTCGGCACCGGCGAGCGCGTGCAGGTCGGCGAGCGTGAGCCCGCACCACGGCGCGCGCAGCACCGCGAGCCAGGCCGTGCGGTCGGCCAGGTGCGCGATCGCGCGCGTGAGCGCCAGCAGGTCGCCCACGACGGGCCTCTCGGCGAGGGGATCGATCTCGATGGCCCGCGGGCTCAGCCCCGCGGCCTTGAGCGCCGGCACGATCTCCGCCAGCGCCGAGCGCGCCCGCACGAGGATGGCGACCGTCGGCGCCCCCTCCGGGCCGGCCGCGGGCTCCGCGAGCGCCTCCTTCACGAGCTGAGCCACGCGCGCCGCCTCGCCCGCGCGGTCGCCGTTGAAGAACGGGTGCACGGTGACCGGCTGCGCCATCGCCTCGTGCACCGCGTGCGACTCGGCGTAGGTCACCGCGCCCTCGGCGATGTCCTCGCGCGCGGGCATCACGCGCCGGAACGCCGCGTTGACCCAGTCGACGATGCCGGCCTGGGAGCGGAAGTTGGCCGACAGGGTGAGCGGCACGAGGCGCACGGGCCCGATGCCCTCGTGGCGGGCGCGCAGGAACAGGCCCACCTCCGCCTCGCGGAAGCGGTAGATCGACTGCATCGGGTCGCCCACGACGAAGAGCGTGCGGCCGTCTCCGCGCTCCCAGCCCGCGGTGAGCCGCGCGAGGAGCTCGTTCTGCGATACCGAGGTGTCCTGGAACTCGTCGACGAGGATGTGGCGGATGCGGTAGTCGAACGCGAGCAGGAGGTCGGTCGGCTCGTCCTCGGTGCCGAGCGCGCGCAGCGCCCCCTGCGCGATCTCGACGAAGTCGGCCTGCCCGTGCGAGGCGAAGGCCACCTTGAGGTTGGCCACCGCCACCTCCGCGACCCGCACGAGGGCGCCGAGGGCTTCCCAGGGACCGTCGCCGTAGCGCGCCGGCGGCAGGCCCTGCAGCGCCCGCAGGGCCTCGAGCGCCTCGCCGTCGCCCGCGAGCGCCTTGGCGAGGGCCGGCCCCTTGCGCCACTCTCCCTTCTTGGTCAGCAGCTCGTTCGCGAACGCGATCCAGTCGTCGGCCGCCACCGCCCCGGCGCCGCCGGGACCGGCATGGCCCGTCGCCTCGAGCGCCGCCGCGGCGCGGTCCACGGCCTCGCGCCGGATGTCGGCGAGCGTGGCCTCGAGGGCCCCGCGCTGGTCCGCCGCGCGCAGGTAGCGCAGCCAGTGGTCGCGCCGGCGCAGCAGGCCCGCGAGCAGCTCCTCCACGCGCGCCGCGTCGTTGTCGAGGTGCTTGAGGACGAGCGCCACGTCCGCGGACGCCGCGTGGTCCCCGTCGACGAGGGCGAGGGTGGCGCGCGCGGCCTCGCGGTAGAGCGCCTCCGCGTCCTCCAGGCTCTCGGGCTGCGCGCCGAACCGGGCGAGCACCGGCATCTGGCGCGTGAGCGAGGCGCACAGCGAGTCGATGGTCTGGACGCGAAGTCGCGCGGCGTTCTCCTCGAGCCGCCAGCCGAGCTCGTCGTTGCGCGCGAGCGCGCCCCTCGCGAGGTCCCAGGTGAGCGCCCGGTGGTCCTCGCGCGGCCGCGGCGCGGCGCGGGCCTGCGCGAGGGCCGCGAGGATCCGCCCGCGCATCTCGGCGGCGGCCTTGCGCGTGAAGGTGATGGCGGCGATCTCCTCGGGGCGCGCGACGATGGCGAGCAGCGCGAGGCAGCGCTGGATGAGCAGCTCCGTCTTCCCGGAGCCCGCGGGCGCCTGGACGATGAACGAGCGCGCGGGATCGAGGGCGGTGCGGCGCTGCTCGAGGTCGGGAATCGCGCGCGGGCTATTCATCCGGCGTCCCCTCGCCCTCGTCGGCCTGGCGCAGCCCGAGCTCCGCCACGCGGCAGACGAGCCTCTCCGCGCAGCCCTCGCAGGTCTTCGCCCCGCTCTTGGGATCGAGGCGCGCGTCGCCGGCGGCGAACGCCCTCCCGAGGGCGTCGAGCTCGCGGCGCCACCCCTCGCGCAACGCGGACCAGTCGGCATAGCCCGCGGCCAGCTTGCTGCGGTCCTTCGACACGAGGGTGGTTCCCGGCAGCAGGTTCTCCTCGCGCGCGAGGCCCCGGAACGCGTTCTCGCCCGGCTTCACGCGCGCGAAGGCGACGACGGCCACGTCCTCGCCGCTGCCCAGGGCGTACATCGGGAGCTGCGGCTCGTCGGGGCGGGCGCCCAGCCACGCGCCCACGCGCGCCTCGCCGCTCTTGTAGTCGATGATGGCGCAGCCGCCGGCCGCCAGGCTGTCCATGCGGTCGAGCTTCACGTTGGCCGACACGCCGCCGAAGGACACCGCGAGCTTGCGCTCCGTCGCGACGACGCGGAAGTCGCCGCGGCCGCGCTCGTGCTCGAGCCAGGCGAGCGAGGTCGCCACGAGGCGGTCGCGCTCGAGCGCGGCGAAGCGTCCCGCCAGCGCGTCGGGACGGCGCCGGCGCATTCTTTCGAGGGCGGCGTCGGCGGCGGGCCCGAGGATGTCCGCGAGCCCCCGCGCGTCCAGGTCGTCCAGCGYGCCCTTGTCGCCGATGCGCTCCCACGCCGCCGCCAGGACCGCGTGCAGGAGGCTGCCGCGGTCGGCTGCCGTGAGGCCGGGCTGCGGGACCGCGGGAGCGTCCGAGCCGAGCCGGTGCGCCGAGAAGGCCCGGAACGGGCAGGCGGCCTGGTCGCGGAAGACCGCGGTGCCTCCCGTTCCCGCGCCGCCGGCCAGCGCCGGCCCGCGCTCGTCGACGAGGCGCTCGAGGGCGGGCGCGGCGTGGATGGCATCGCGCCAGGTCGGGAACGCGTCCGCCGCGCCGGGCACGCCGCCGTCGGCGATGGCGATGGCCGCGACGAGCGGGCTCGCCGGGGACTGCGCCTCGCCCCGGGCGAGGGGATGGCTCACGACGACCTCGTCCGCGGCGCGCAGCCACCCCTCGGTGATCCGCCGGTCCAGGTCGAAGGACGAGGCGGCGTCCGCCTCCGGCACGCCGGCCGCGCGCTGCAGGCGGACGGGTATGAAGGGATGCGGCCGCGCGGGCAGCGGCCACGCGCCGTCGTCGAGGCCCATCACCCACAGGTGGTCGAAATCGAGGCCGGCGCTCTCGAGCACGCCCATGACCTGCACGGGGACCTCGGGCGACTCGGGCTGGAAGAGCGTGTCGGCGACGAGGCGCGACAGGCGTCCCAGCGCGTCCTGGAAGCCCATCCGGCCGGCGACGCGCTCGAGCCTCGCGAAGGCGGCCAGCGCCTCGTGCCACTTGCCGAGCACCTGGAACTCCGCGGAATCCAGCGACCTCTCGCCCGGGAATCCCGCCACGCGCAACGCCTCGGCGAACGCCCGCGCCCACTGCGGCGGCGTGCGGGGCGCGAAGAGGTCGCTGCGGCGGAACCTCGCGAGTTCCCCGAGGCGCTCGGCGAGGATCGGCACGCGCGGCATGCGCGGCGCGGCGAGGTGGCCCACGAGGCGGTCGAGGGTGAGCGCGGTCCCCGCGCGCTCGCGCAGCCTCGCGTCGAGCCGCGAGCGCGCCGCCATCTCCGACTCCCCGCCCGCGAGGAACGGCGAGCGCAGGAGCCGGCTCGCGTCGTCGAAGGCGATCTCGCGCCCGCAGAGCTGCAGCAGGAGGAGGGCGTCGCGGGCGAGGGCGAACTCCGCGAGGGGCTGGCCCAGGGAGACGTCGAAGGCGCGCGGCGGGGTTCGTCCGCCCGGCGCGTTGAACCCGGGGTGCAGCGTCGCGGCGAAGACGCGCTCGACGACGCGGCGGGACTGCGCGAGGTCCGGCACGACGATGCCGATGCGCGGCACGCGCCCGCGCGAGGCCGAGGTCTCGAGCCGGGCGCGGGCCCAGCGGGCGGCGGCCGCGACCTCCTCGGCCGGCGAGGCCAGGGGTACCCGGACGGGTATGCCCGCATGCCGGGGCGGCTCGCACGCGAGCACCTCGATACCCGAGGCCGCCGCGGCCGCGAGCAGGTCGCGCATCTGCGGCGTGAGGAGGTCGAACGCGTAGAGGACGAGGGTGGCGGGACGGGAGAGGCCGGGGTCGGCGAGCCGCCTCGCCACCGCGTCGGGAAGGCGCGCGGCGTCGAGGAAGCCGCCCTCGCGCGTCCGGCGCTCGTAGCGCGAGGACCATTCGGCGAAGGCCCGGGCGTCCTCGTTGGCGTCCACCCCGTCCGCCCGCAGGCGCCACGCGTGCGCGAGCTGCCAGGCCTCGCGGCAGAGCCTGGCGGCGGAAGCGGGCGAATAGAGGCCCTTCGCGTGGCGCGAGTCGGCCACGATCGCCTCCCAGAGCGCGTCCTCCTCCTCGGGGGCGAGGAGGACCGGAAGCTCCGCCGAATCCGGCAGGTGCAGGACGTCGTCCCAGAGCCGCTCCACGAAGGAGGGCCAGGGCAGCACGTCGGCGCTTTCCCAGGCGGCGAGTCCCGCGGCGGCGCGCGAGTCGTCGAAATCGCGGGCGAGCGCGGCCGCGAGGCGGCGGTTGGGAGTGAGGACCGTGAGGGCGCCCGCGTGGCCGAGGCCGAGACGCTCGAGGAGCGCCTCGCGGGCGAGGGTGGCGAACGGGGACCGCATGGGCCGCATCATAGCGGCCCGGTGGCTCAGGCGATGAGCCGGCCCGGCGTCAGCCGGAGCCCGTCAGCCGAACTTGGCCAGCAGCTCCGCCGCGTGCTCGAGGCGCTTGTCGACGACGGCCTTGCCGGGGGTGCCCGCCGGCACCTCGCCGCCCGACTGGATGGCGCAGGAAAGCACGTGGTAGAAGGCCTTGTCGAGCGCGCGCCGGCTGGCGGAGAGCTGCTGCGTGATCGCCTCGCAGTCCGAGCCCTTCTCGATCATGGCCTGGATGCCGCGCAGCTGTCCCTCGACGCGGCGCAGGCGGTGGATCAGTTCCTTCTTGTGGGTCTCGTCCCGGATGGTGGGCATGGGCGTCTCCTGTGTGCGCCCTCTTTATACACTACCCCGTATAGCATGACAAGCGCCCCGGCGGGGGTATCGCCCTTGACATACTATACTCCCCACGGTATTATCCGCCCCGATCCCACCACACGGAACCGAACCGCCATGACCACCGAACGCATCGTCCGCATCGTCGCCGGCACCTTCGTCCTGCTCTCCCTGGGCCTGGGCGTGCCCGGCAGCCCCCTCTTCGTGAACCAGAACTTCCTGTGGTTCACCGCCTTCGTGGGCGCCAACCTCCTGCAGAGCGGCTTCACCTGCTTCTGCCCGCTCGACCTCATCCTGAAGAAGCTCGGCGTGAAGAGCGCCGCCCAGGGCGCGTAGGGGAACGCGATGGCCTCCGCCGCCCCCGCCTCCGCCGGCTTCGTCCACGTCGCCTGCCCCAAGTGCCTCGCGCAGAACCGCGTCGATGCCGCGCGCGTGCTCGAGGCCCCGAAGTGCGGCCGGTGCGAGACGCCGCTCCTCGACGAGTCCGTCGTGGAGCTCGACGACGCCTCGTTCGACTCCTTCGTGGCGCGCACCAGCGTGCCCGTCCTCGTCGACTTCTGGGCGCCGTGGTGCGGGCCCTGCCGCCAGATGGCGCCGGAGTTCTCCCGCGCCGCCCGCGGCCTGAAGGGGCGCGCCCGCCTCGTGAAGGTGAACACTGACCTGTCGCAATCCCTCGCGGGACGCTTCGGGATACGCTCGATTCCGACCCTTCTCCTCCTGAAGGAAGGCCGCGAGGTGGGCCGCGCCACCGGCGTGCGCCCCGCCGACGACCTCCAGGACTGGGTCGCCTCCGCCTGACGACATCCGGATGAAACCTGCCTCCCTCGCCTTCCTCGCCGCCGCCGGGCTGGTACTCGCCGCCTGCGGCCCCTCCGGGCCCGCGCCCGCACTGAAGGCGGCCGCGCCGCTTTCCACCGCGACCGTGGAGCTGCGCGAGGTCGACCTCACCACCTCCGCCGAGGCGGTGGTCGAGGCCGTGCGCCAGTCCACCGTCTCCGCCCAGGTGTCCGGGCGCATCGTGGACATCCGCTTCGACGTGGGCGACCGCGTGGAGAAGGGGGCGGTGATCCTGCGCATCGACGAGCGGGCCGCCTCCCAGGCCGTGGCCGCGAGCGAGGCGCAGGTGCGCGAGGCCGAGGCCAACCTGGTGAACGCGCGCGCCAGCTACGAACGCGCCCGGCAGCTCCTGGCGCAGAAGTTCGTGAGCCAGGCCGCGGTCGACAAGGCGGAGGCCGACTTCAAGGCCGCCGAGTCGCGCATGAAGGCCACGCTCGCCGGCGCCGGCGCCGCGGCCACGGAGAAGAGCTTCACCACGATCGTCGCGCCCTACAGTGGCGTGGTGTCGGCGCGGCACGTGCAGCTGGGCGAGATGGCCGCGCCGGGCAAGCCCCTCTTCACCGGATTCGACCCCACGGGGCTTCGCGTGGTGGCCACGGTGCCCTCGGCGCAGGTGCCCGCCATCCAGTCCGGCGCGAAGGCGCGCATCGAGGTTCCCTCGCTCGGCCGCTGGGTCGAGGTGAAGTCCATCACGGTCGTGCCCTCGGCCGACCCGCGCACCCACACGACGCAGGTTCGCCTGGACCTGCCGGCCGACGCGAAGGGGCTCCTGCCGGGCGTCTTCGCGCGCGCCTACTTCGTCACCGGCCGCGCGCCGCGCCTGATGGTGCCGCGCGAGGCCGTCCTGCGCCGCAGCGAGGTCACCGCCGTCTACGTCGTCGACGCCCAGGGCCAGGCCCGCCTGCGCCAGGTGCGCCTGGGCACCGCCTCCGACGAGAAGACGGTGGAGGTGCTCGCGGGGCTCAAGGCGGGAGAGCGGGTGGCCCTCGAGCCGGTGAAGGCCGGCATGGCCCCGGCCGCGGCGAACTGAGGCGCCCATGGAAGGCATGGGCATCTCCGGGCGCATCGCCCGCTACTTCCAGGACTCGCAGCTCACGCCGCTGGTGGCGCTGGTCGCGTTCCTGCTGGGACTGCTCGCGGTGGCCATCACGCCGCGCGAGGAGGAGCCGCAGATCAACGTCACGATGGCGAACGTGTTCATCCCGTTCCCGGGCGCCTCCGTGCTCGACGTCGAGTCGCTCGTGTCCACGCCGGCCGAGCAGGTGCTCTCGCAGATGGAGGGAATCGAGCACGTGTACTCCGTCTCGCGCCCCGGCATGGCCGTCCTCACCGTGCAGTTCAAGGTGGGCGTGCCGCGCATCGACGCGATCGTGCGCCTGCGCGACACGATGAGCGCCAACCGCGACTGGGCGCCGCCGGAGCTGGGCATCCTCGAGCCGGTCATCAAGCCCAGGGGCATCGACGACGTGCCGGTGGTCTCCCTCACGCTCTGGAGCGACGACGAGTCGAAGGGCGCCTACGAGCTCGAGCGCGTCGCCCACGCCATGGAGGCCGAGTTGAAGCGCGTGCCGGGCACGCGCGAGGTGCAGACGCTCGGCGGCCCGGGCCGCGTGGTGCGCGTCATCCTCGACGCCGACCGCCTCGCCTCCCACGGCGTCACCGCKCTCGACGTGAGGAACGCCCTGCAGCTGTCGAACGTGACGGCGCCCACCGGCAAGCTCGTGCGCGACAACCGCGAGATCGCGGTCGAGACCGGCAACTACCTCGAGTCGGCCGCCGACGTGCGCTCGCTCGTGGTGGGCGTGCAGGAAAGGAGCCCGGTGTACCTGGCCGACGTGGCCGAGGTCGTCGACGGCCCCGACCAGCCCTCGCGCTACGTCTGGACCGGCGCGGGACCGGCCGCGGGCGAGAAGGGCATCGCCTCGCCCGGCGAGCACCCCGCCGTGACGATCCAGGTCACCAAGAAGCCCGGCGAGAACGCGGTCGACGTGGCCTCGCGGGTGATGCAGCGCGTCGGCGAGCTCGAGGGCACGCTCATCCCGGCGGAAGTGCGCGCCACCGTCACCCGCAACTACGGGGCCACCGCCGACGACAAGGCGAAGAGCCTCATCAAGAAGCTCGTCTTCGCCACGCTCTCCGTCGTGGTCCTGGTGTTCGCCACGCTGGGCCGGCGCGAGGCGGCGATCGTCGGCATCGCGGTCGTCCTCACCCTCGCCTCCACGCTCTTCGCCTCCTGGGCCTGGGGATTCACGCTCAACCGCGTCTCCCTCTTCGCGCTCATCTTCTCCATCGGCATCCTGGTGGACGACGCCATCGTCGTGGTGGAGAACATCCACCGCCACCGCGGGCTCTCGGGCGGGCCCCTGCACGGGATCATCCCGGCGGCCGTCGACGAGGTGGGCGGTCCCACGATCCTCGCCACCTTCACGGTGATCGCGGCGCTGCTGCCCATGGCCTTCGTCACCGGCCTCATGGGGCCCTACATGAGCCCCATCCCCATCAACGCGAGCATGGGGATGCTGCTCTCGCTCGCCATCGCCTTCACCGTGACGCCCTGGCTCGCGCTGAAGCTCCTGGCCTCGCACGGCCACGCCCACGCCTCGGCGCTGGACGCGAAGCTCGAGCGCTTCTTCGGCTCGCTCCTGGGCCGCTTCATCGCCGCGCCCGAGGCGGCCGCGAACCGGCGATGGCTCGGGATCGGCATCGCCGTGGCCATCGCGCTCTCCGTGGGGCTGGCCGGCGTGAAGCTCGTGGTGCTCAAGATGCTGCCCTTCGACAACAAGAGCGAGTTCCAGGTGGTGGTCGACATGCCCGCGGGCACGCCCGTGGAGGTCACGGCCGCGGCGCTCCGCGACCTGGGCGCGCACGTGGCGACGATCCCGGAAGTCTCCGACTACCAGGCCTACGCGGGCCTCGCCTCGCCCATCAACTTCAACGGCCTGGTGCGCCAGTACTACCTGCGGAGCCTCTCGGAGCAGGGTGACCTGCAGGTGAACCTCGTCGACAAGTCGAAGCGCCACCGCAAGAGCCACGAGATCGCCGCCGCTGCGCGCCCGGCGCTCGAGGAGATCGGCCGGCGCTGGGGCGCGAAGGTGAAGGTGATCGAGGTGCCCCCGGGCCCGCCGGTGCTCTCGCCCATCGTGGCCGAGGTCTACGGGCCCGACGAAGCAGGCCGCATCCGCGTCGCGAAGAGGGTGCGCGAGGCGCTGGCGGCCACGCCGGACATCGTCGGCATCGACGACACGGTCGACGACCCCGCGCCGAGGATCGTGCTGCGCGTGGACCAGGGCCGCGCGGCCATCGCCGGCGTCTCGCGGCGCGACGTCGTGGAGACGATGCGCGCGGGGCTCTCGGGCATGGACGCGACCCCGCTGCACGACGGGCACTCCAAGTACGAGGTGCCGGTGCGCCTGACGCTGCCGGCCGAGCAGCAGGGCGAGCTCGACGAGTTCCTCAAGCTCACGCTGCGCGCGGCCGACGGCTCGCTCGTGCCGATGTCGGAGCTGGTGCGCGTCGTGAGGAACGACCGCGAGCGCCCCGTCTACCACAAGGACCTGCTGCCGGTGGTCTACGTCGTCGCCGACCAGGGCGGCAGCACCGACAGCCCTCTCTATGGCATGTTCAGCGCGCGGGGCAAGGTCGCGGGGCAGGCGCTCGAGGACGGCGGCACGCTGGGCGAGTACTTCATCCGCCAGCCCTCGGACCCGTACCGCGCCTACGCGGTCAAGTGGGACGGCGAGTGGCAGGTGACCTACGAGACCTTCCGCGACATGGGCGCGGCCTACGGCGTGGGGCTCGTCCTCATCTACCTGCTCGTGGTGGCGCAGTTCCGCTCCTACGTCGTGCCGCTGGTCATCATGGCCCCCATCCCGCTCACCGTGATCGGGGTGATGCCGGGGCACGCCCTGCTGGGCGCCAACTTCACCGCCACCTCGATGATCGGGATGATCGCGCTCGCGGGCATCATCGTGCGCAACTCCATCCTGCTGGTCGACTTCGTGAACCTCAAGGTGGCCGAGGGCGCGGCCTTCCGCGACGCCGTGATGCAGTCGGCCGCGGCGCGCGCCAAGCCCATCGCCCTCACGGCGGTCGCGGCGATGCTGGGCGCGGGCTTCATCCTCGACGACCCGATCTTCAACGGGCTCGCCATCTCGCTCATCTTCGGGATCCTGGTGTCGACCGTGCTCACGCTCGTGGTGATCCCGGTCCTCTACTACGCCGCCTTCCGCCGCCGCTTCGGCGAGAGCTGAGCCGCGCGGCGGCCGGCGTGTAACCGCCGGGGTTACAATGTCCCCCAGGGCGATTTCCCGGGGGCCTCCATGGACGACCCGCTGCTGCTCGCGCGCGCGCAGTTCGGCCTGAACATCGCGTTCCACATCCTCTTCCCGTCGCTCACGATCGCGCTCGCCTGGATCCTGCTCGGGTTCCGCGTCGCGTACCACCGCACGGGCGACGCGGGCTGGCTGAAGACCTACAAGCTGTGGACGAAGATCTTCGCGCTCACCTTCGCGATGGGCGTGGTGACGGGCATCGTGATGTCGTTCCAGTTCGGCACCAACTGGCCCGGGTTCATGAACCGCGTGGGCGCGATCGCGGGCCCGCTGCTGGGCTACGAGGTGCTCACCGCCTTCTTCCTCGAGGCGACCTTCCTGGGCGTGATGCTCTTCGGGATGAACCGCGTGCCGCCGTGGGCGCACATCGGCGCCACGGCGCTCGTGGCCCTGGGGACCTCGCTCTCGGCGTTCTGGATCCTCGCGCTCAATTCCTGGATGCAGACGCCCGCGGGACACGTCCTCGACGGCCGGCAGTGGATCGCGGGCGACTGGCTCGCGGTGGTCTTCAACCCGTCGTTCCCCTACCGCTTCACGCACATGATGATCGCCTCGGGGCTCACCGCCGCTTTCGTCGTGGCGGGGCTGTCGGCCTGGCGGCTGCTCGGGGCGCCCTCGGACGCGCTCGCGCGGCGAACCCTGCGCGTGGGCGTCCTCGTGGCCGCCGTGCTGTCCCCCGTGCAGGCGGTGGTGGGCGACTTCCACGGCCTCAACACCCTCGAGCACCAGCCGGCCAAGATCGCGGCGGTGGAGGCCATCTGGCACACCGAGAAGGGCGTGCCGCTGGTGCTCTTCGCCATCCCGAACGCGACGACGAGGACCAACGACTACGCCATCGAGATCCCCTACGGGGCGAGCCTGATCCTGAAGCACGACGCGAACGCGCAGCTCACGGGCCTGGACGCCTTCGGGAAGGACCATCCGCCCGTGGCGCCCGTGTTCTTCGCCTTCCGCATCATGGTGGGCATCGGCGTGGCGATGATCGCCGTCTCCTGGTTCTCGGCCTGGGCCACGCGGCGCGGGGCGCCGGCGCCGCGCTGGCTGCTGTGGACGCTCGCGGGATTCACCTTCTCCGGCTGGGCGGCCACCCTCGCGGGCTGGATCGTGACCGAGATCGGGCGCCAGCCCTGGCTGGTGCAGGGAGTCCTGCGCACGGCCGAGGCCGTGGGCGAGATCTCCGGCGCCGAGCTGGGCGCGAGCCTCACCGGCTACGCCCTCACCTACGCGACCCTGTTCGTCGCCTACATGGTCGTGCTCACCCACCTGGCCGGCGCGGGGGCCGAGGCGGCCGCCGCGAAACCGCTTCCCGGCGCCTCCGCCGCCGGCGCCGCCGCAGACTGAGGAGCCGCCATGGACCTGCCGCTGATCTTCATGGTGCTGATGGGCGTCTCGGTGCTCGCCTACGTGGTGCTGGACGGCTACGACCTGGGCGTGGGCATGCTCATGCCGGCGGCGAGCGCTCCGGAGCAATCGGTGATGGTCTCCTCGATCGGCCCCTTCTGGGACGCGAACGAGACCTGGCTCGTCCTCGGGGTCGGGATCCTGCTCGTCGCCTTTCCGCTCGCCCACGGCGTGGTGCTGGGCGCGCTCTACCTGCCGGTGGTGGCGATGCTCGTGGGCCTCATGTTCCGCGGCGTGGCCTTCGAGCTGCGCATGAAGGCGCAGGGATGGCACCGCGAGCTCTGGAACTGGCTCTTCTGGGCGGGCTCCTTCCTCGCCTCGTTCTCCCAGGGGTTCATGCTGGGGCGCTACATCACGGGGTTCGAGCCCGGCTTCGGCTACCTCGCCTTCGCGGCGGTCGTGGGCGCGAGCCTGTGCGGCGGCTACGTGCTGCTCGGCGCCACCTGGCTCGTGCTCAAGACCGAGGGCGAGCTGCAGGGGAAGGCGCTCGCGTGGTCGCGCTGGGGGCTCCTGTGGGTGGCGCTGGGGGTGGGGCTGGTGAGCCTCGCCACGCCGATGGTGAGCGAGACGGTGCGCGCCAAGTGGTTCGACTTCCCGCGCACCCTCGCGCTCATGGCGCTGCCGGCGGCGTGCCTGTGGGCGGGGTTCACCGTGTGGCGCTCGACGGGGAGCATCGCGCGCGGCGGCGGCGCTCGCGACTGGCAGCCCTTCGCGGGGGCCGTGGCGATCTTCGCGATCGCCTTCCTCGGCCTCGCCTACAGCCTCTATCCCTACGTGGTGATCGACAGGCTGACGATCTGGGAGGCCGCCGCGCACCCGTCGTCGCTGAAGGTCGTGCTCGCGGGCGCCCTCGTGGTGCTGCCGTTCATCGCGGGCTACACGGCCATCTCGTACCGCGTCTTCCGCGGCAAGGCGAAGGCCGGCCTCTACGACTGATCGCCCCTCCCGGACACCACCACGCGGTCGCGCCCGCCCCGCTTGGCGGCGTAAAGCGCCTCGTCGGCGCGCGCGATGAGGGTGGTCGCCGTGTCGGTGTCGGGCTCGTACTGGGCGGCCCCGAGGCTCACCGTCACCGCGAGCGCGTCCGCCCCACCCGGCAAGTCGACCGCGGCCCCCGAGATCGCGCCGCGCAGCCTCTCGCCCAGCTCCGCGAGAGCGGGTGCGGGCGTGTGAGGAAGCACGGCCATGAATTCCTCGCCGCCGTARCGCGACAGGRTGTCGCCCGTCCTCAGGACGGCCCGCAGGCGCGCCGCGACGGCCCGGAGCACGGCGTCCCCGGCAAGGTGGCCGCGCGTGTCGTTCACGCGCTTGAAGTGGTCGATGTCGATCATCATCACCGACACCGGCATGCCGTGGCGCCGGGCCGCGTAGAGCGACTCCTCGAGGCGCACGAGCCCGTGGCGCTTGTTGGCGAGCCCGGTGAGGCCGTCGGTGATCGACTGCGTGAAGTTGAGGGCGTTGCCCAGCGCGAGGCCGAGGTGGACGGCGAGGTTGCGAAGCAGCGTCTCGTCCGGCGGCCGCGCGGGCGAGCCGTGGCTCGCCACCACGATCCCGGCGAGCTGCCCGAGGTGTTCCAGCGGTACCACCAGGTGGTCGGACCCGCCCGCGGAATCGTGCACGGAGCGCCGTTGCCCGCAGGCCTGGCGCAGGAGCCCGGCGGGAACGCCGGGCAGCGCCGCCGCCAGCGCCTCGTCGTCACCGGCCAGGACACGGGAGAATTCGCCGCCGCCGGAGAACGACTCCTCGCGACCGGAGACGTCGCGGATCTTCGTCGACCAGCCCCGCTCGCCCGCAGCCACGCAGAAGATGAGCTGGCGGAAGGGCAGGCGATCGCCCAGAACCTTGAGGACCGCGTCGCGGACCTGCGCGACCTCCATGTTGCGGCTCGCCTCGACCACGAGGTTGTAGATGAGCTCCATCTCGCGCCGCCCCGACTCGATCCGCTCCACCTGCTCCTGGATGCGGGCGGCCATCCGGTTGAATTCCCCCGCGAGGCGTCCCAGCTCGTCGTCGCGGCGCACGGGGATGCGCGAGGCGAGGTCGCCGCCGCCCAGGTCGTGCGCCGAGCGCGCGAGGTCCCCGATGGGCCGGTGCACCAGCTCGCGCAGCAGCAGGATGAGGAAGGCGGCCATCGCGAGGGCCGCGGCCAGGCCGATGCCGAAAAGGAGCCGCTCGCGGTCCCGCGCCGCCGCCGCCGTGCCGGCAAGGTCGAAGTCGATGGCGATCATGCCGCGGAAGGCCTCGGGCTCGCGATGGCAAGCCCCGCAGCCCGGGAGCTTCTCGATGGCGCCCACCACCCGCAACAGCCGACCGCCGCCGTCGGCGCGCACGACGGCCGATGGAAAGCGCCGCATCCCCGCCCCGTGGCAATCGGCGCACTCGGGGTCCGTGTCGCGCGAGAAGCGATGCCCTTCCAGCGCCGGGTCCGTGGTCGCCTTGACGCGGCCGTCGCGCGCGAGCACGAGGATCCTCCGGGCGCCCACCGCGGCGCTCAGCTCGCGCGAGACCTGCGTCACGTCCTGCCAGACCGCGCTGCCGCCGCCCGCGAGCATGCGCTCGGAAAGGGTGCGCGCCACCATGCGGGAGACCTGCGCCGCGTGCTCGCGGTGCTGCTCCTCGAAGCGTTGGTGCTCCCGCAGGCCGATCCACGCGCCGGCGATGACGAGCGCCACCACGAGGACCAGGACCACGCCCGCCGCGAGGCGGGCGGACAGGCGGCGGTGCAACGGCAGCGGCGTTCGCGCGACGACGGATTCCTGCACGGCGGATCTCCCGGGGTTCGCCGCCGCGATTCTATGCCCGTGACCGGGCGACCGCATTGGTACCATCGCGCCTTCACGTGGAAGAAAGGGCCGGGGCGGTTTCGTCGACCGGCACGATGGAGTCGATATTCCGCGGCGGGGCCTGCGGCCCGTGCCACGGGAAGGCGGCGTTTCCCGCCTGGCACCAATGCGAGCGCTGCCAAGGCGTGGCGCGCCCGGGCGAGCGGGCCCCCTACGACGGAAGCGCGCCTACTTCTCGATGAGGTGGCGCTTGTCCTTGACGCCCTTCCACTCGTCGGCGTCCGCGGGCGCGTCCTTCCTCTCGACGATGGGCTTCCAGGCCTTGCAGAGCTCCGCGTTGAGGGCGATGAAGTCCTTCTGGTCGCCCGGCACGTCGTCCTCCGCGAAGATGGCCTCCACGGGGCATTCGGCGACGCAAAGCGTGCAATCGATGCACTCGTCCGGGTCGATCACCAGCATGTTGGGCCCCTCGCGGAAGCAGTCCACGGGGCAGACGTCCACACAGTCGGTGTACTTGCACTTGACGCAGGACTCGGTGACCACGTACGTCATGAATCGGACCTTTCGGGAAGCGCGCGGTTGGGTCGCGGGAAAGCCCGCAATTTTACCAGATCGGCGCCCCCGCCCATGGCGCGCGTCGGCGGCCGTCCGCGCGCCCGCTTTGCCTCGGGGGCCGGGATTACGCTACGATTCAGGTCCATCCGAAGCGCCCGGCCGCCCCCGGCGGCCACCCCGGCGCGCGATCCCCCCAGACAAGAGGCCAACGTGAGCGACAACATCATCCAGGTGACGGACGATTCCTTCGACCAGGAGGTCCTGAAGAGCCCCACGCCGGTGCTCGTCGACTACTGGGCCGAATGGTGCGGCCCCTGCAAGATGATCGCCCCGGCCCTCGACCAGATCGCGCAGGAGTACGCGGGGCGCCTGAAGGTCGCCAAGCTCAACATCGACGAGAACCAGGCCACGCCGCCCAAGTTCGGCATCCGCGGCATCCCCACGCTCATGCTCTTCAAGAACGGCAACGTCGAGGCGACCAAGGTCGGCGCGTTGTCGAAGACACAGCTCAACGCCTTCATTGACAGCAACATCTGAAAACGGCTACGCTCCCTCACGTCCTGGCTGTTCCTCCTCGAGTAGCGCCCCCCGTTCCGCAGCGCCCCCCGCAGCCAGGTAACTCCCCCGATTTTCCCGGCCCGCGCCTTCCGCGCGGGCCCGTTCGACACATCCAGCCCACGCCCCCCGCATGTACCTTTCAGACCTGAAGCTCAAACACGTCTCCGAGCTCCTCGAGATGGCCACGGAGCTCGAGGGCGCCAACCGCCTTCGCAAGCAGGAACTCATCTTCGCCCTCCTCAAGGCCCAGGCGAAGAAGGGCGAGGCCATCTTCGGCGACGGCACGCTGGAAGTCCTGCAGGACGGCTTCGGCTTCCTGCGCTCGCCCGACACGAGCTACCTCGCGGGCCCGGACGACATCTACGTCTCGCCCTCGCAGATCCGCCGCTTCAACCTGCACACGGGCGACTCCATCGAGGGCGAGATCCGCACGCCCAAGGACGGCGAGCGCTACTTCGCCCTGGTGAAGGTGGACAAGGTGAACGGGGAGCCCCCCGAGAACGCCAAGTCCAAGATCCTCTTCGAGAACCTCACGCCGCTGCACCCGGACAAGCCGCTCAAGCTCGAGCGCGAGATCAAGGCGGAGGAGAACCTCACGGGGCGCGTGATCGACATCATGGCGCCCATCGGCAAGGGCCAGCGCGGCCTCATCATCTCTCCGCCCAAGGCCGGCAAGACGGTGCTCATGCAGCACATGGCGCACGCGCTCACCTCGAACCACCCGGACATCGTCCTCATCGTGCTGCTCATCGACGAGCGCCCCGAGGAGGTGACGGAGATGAGCCGGACGGTGCGCGGCGAGGTCGTGGCTTCCACCTTCGACGAGCCCGCCACCCGCCACGTGCAGGTCGCCGAGATGGTGATCGAGAAGGCCAAGCGCCTGGTSGAGCACAAGAAGGACGTGGTGATCCTGCTCGACTCCATCACGCGGCTGGCGCGCGCCTACAACACCGTCGTCCCCGCCTCCGGCAAGGTGCTCACGGGCGGCGTGGACTCCAACGCCCTGCAGCGCCCGAAGCGCTTCTTCGGCGCCGCCCGCAACATCGAGGAGGGCGGGTCGCTCACGATCATCGCCACGGCCCTCATCGACACCGGCTCGCGCATGGACGACGTGATCTTCGAGGAGTTCAAGGGCACCGGCAACATGGAGATCCACCTCGACCGGCGCATGGCCGAGAAGCGGGTCTACCCGGCCATCAACGTGAACCGCTCCGGCACCCGGCGCGAGGAGCTGCTGATCGCCCCGGACATCCTGCCCAAGGTCTGGATCCTGAGGAAGCTCCTGTTCGGCATGGACGAGCTCGAGGCGACCGAATTCCTCATCGACAAGTTGCGGGCCACCAAGAGCAACGACGAGTTCTTCAACTCCATGAAGAAGGGCTGACCGCCCGGCCAGCCCCCCGCCGCCCCGGCGCCGGTGAACCAAAACGGGGCCCGCCGGTCGAACCCGGACATGCAAATCCCTGATTGGCATAGGATTTGCGTTAAATGCCCGTTTCGGCGATAATGCACGTTTCCCGGCAGCCGGTGCCCGCACTTCCTATCCCGGCGCCCAGCGAGCGAGAAAGGCGCGAAAGACCATGAAAGAAGGTATCCACCCCAACTACCGCGAGGTCGTGTTCCTGGACACGAGCTGCGATTTCGGCTTCGTCACGCGATCGACCGTCTCCACGAACGAGACGATCAAGTGGAAGGACGGCAAGGAGTACCCGGTCTACAAGATCGAGATCTCGGCCGAGTCCCACCCTTTCTACACGGGCAAGCAGAAGATCGTCGACACCGCCGGGCGCGTCGACAAGTTCAAGAAGCGCTACGCGCGCAAGTCGGCCACGCCGTCCTGAGCCGGAGACGGAGCGCGGGGCTCAAGTGAGCGCCCGCTCGCATAGACAGGAAAGGCAGCCTCGGCTGCCTTTTTTGTTGCCCCGGCTACAATAGCCCATGCCCCGCCGCGACCCCGTGGACCGCGAGTGAACCGCGTCGCCGAACCCCTCGTCGACTCCCTGCGGCAGCGCATCGCCTACGACGGCACGCGCACGCCCGTGAAGTCGGCGCTCTTCCTGCTCGTCTGCCTGGCCTGGCTGCTGCCGGGGCTGGTGGGCCACGACCCCTGGAAGACCGACGAGGCCCTGGCCATGGGCGCCGTTTCCGGCATGCTGCGCTCCGGCGACTGGGCGGTGCCGTACATCGCCGGCGAGCCCTACCTCGATCGCGCCCCCCTCTTCTTCTGGGTCGCCGCCGCCTTCGCCAAGGCGCTGGGCGGCTGGCTGGCCCTGCACGACGCGGCCCGCCTCGCGTCCGGGTTCTTCATGGCGATCACCATGGCCGGCGTGCACGTGGCGGCCTGCGCCTTGCACGGCCCGCGCGCCGGGCGGATCGCGGTGCTGCTCCTCATCGGTTGCCTGGGGCTGCTCATCCGCGCCCACGAGATGAGCACCGACCTCGCGGGGCTCGCGGGCGTCGCGACCGGGGTGGCGGGGCTCGCCCTCGCCGCGCGCAGGCCCTGGACCGGCGGGGCGCTTTTCGGCGTGGGCATGGGTTCGGCCTTCCTGGGGGACGGCCTCATCCCCGCCCTGCTGGTTGCCCTCCTTGCCCTGGTCCTTCCCGTCTTCGGTTCGGCGTGGCGCTCCCGGACCTACGCTCTCGCCGTGGCGGGGGGCCTCGCCATCGCGGCAGCCTTCGCCGGCATCTGGCCCGTCGTCCTGTCGAGCCGCGATCCCGCCCTGGCGGCCAATTGGCTGGGGGTGGCGCTCGCCACGCGCTGGGCGGGAGGCGCGAGCCGCGGCGATCTCGGCGACCTCGCCTACTTCACGCGCATCCTGCCGTGGTACGCCTGGCCCGCGCTGCCGCTGGCCGCGTGGACCGTCTGGAAGGCCCGCCGCAACCTCGCCGGCCGGCTCGACCTGCGCCTGCCCCTCGTGGCGAGCGCGCTCTTCCTGGCCGTGCTGTCCCTGCTCGCGGAAGCGCGCGAGGCCAACGCCATGCCGCTGCTCGTGCCGCTCGTGCTGCTGGGAGTCGCCGAGCTCGACAGCCTGCCGCGCGGCGCCGCGAGCGCCCTCGACTGGTTCGGCGTCACCACCTTCTCGCTGGTGGCGCTGCTGCTCTGGGCCGGATTCGTGGCGGCGATGACCGGCAACCCCGGGCCCTTGGCCGCGTGGCTGCAGCGCGAGGTCCCGGGCTTCGAATATCCGTTCCGCTTCATTCCGTTCTCGCTGGCGGTGCTGCTCACCTGCATCTGGGTCGTGGTGGTGGCGCGGTCGCTCCGGACCACGCGCCGCGCCGTGGTCAACTGGAGCGCGGGGATCACGATGGTGTGGATGCTCACGATGATGCTGGGGCTTCCGGTCATCGACCAGGCCCGCAGCTATCGCGGACTCGTCAATCGCGTGGCGGGCGAGATCGGCGCCTCTCCCTGCACGCTGGGCGTCGGGGTGGGCGACGCGCAGCGCGCGCTCCTCGACTACTTCGCCGGGTTGCGCGTCCTGCCGCCCGGTCACCGCGACGCGGGCCGGTGCCGGACGCTGCTCGCCCAGGCGACCCGCGGCGAGCTGCCGGCCTTCGACGCCACGGGCTGGCAGGAATCCTGGCGCGGATCGCGTCCCGGCGACCGCAGCGAGGCCTTCGTCCTCTTCCGCCGCACGCGCTAGGCGGGCCCGGCGCCGGCGTAGAGCCGCCCGGCCCGGACCAGCGCCTTCTCGACCTCCACGGCGGCGAACACCACGGAGGAGAGCGCCAGGCAGGCGACGAGCTCCACGGCCGAGAGCGGCTGCGTGTGGAAGAAGGCGTTGAGCCAGGGCACGTAGATCACCGCGAGCTGCAAACCCACGGTGAGCGCCACCGCGCCGGCCAGCCACGGGTTGGAGCCCAGGCCCTGCGCGAAGAGCGAATCGCGCTCCGAGCGCACCGCCAGGGCCAGCCAGAGCTGGGACAGCGCGAGCACGGTGAACACCATCGTCTGCCCGTGCTCGACCCCGGTCGCGTTCGCCCACGCCTGCACCGCGATGCACAGCCCGCCCATGAGCATCCCCGTCCACGCGACCTGCTGCCAGAGGCCGCGCGCGAAGACGCTCTCCGTCGGCGGACGCGGAGGCCTGCGCATGAGGCCGGCCTCGCCGGGCTCCATCGCGAGGGCGAGCCCCGGCAGGCCGTCGGTCACCAGGTTGATCCACAGGATGTGGATCGGCAGGAGCGCCAGCGGGAGCCCCACGAAGGGCCCGAGGAAGATGGTGCAGATCTCGCCCAGGTTGCCGGAAAGCACGTAGCGGATGAACTTGCGGATGTTGTCGTAGATGCGCCGGCCCTCGCGCACGGCCGCGACGATCGTGGCGAAGTTGTCGTCGAGGAGCACGAGGTGCGAGGCCTCGCGCGCGACGTCGGTTCCCGAGCGCCCCATGGACACGCCCACGTCCGCGCGGCTGAGCGCCGGCGCGTCGTTCACGCCGTCGCCGGTCATGGCGACGATCTCGCCGCGGGCCTGCAGGGCCTCGACTATGCGGATCTTCTGCTCGGGATTCACGCGCGCGTACACGGTGGCACGTCCGGCCCGGCTGCGCAGCTCCTCCGGGGAGGTGCGCGCGAGCTCGGCGCCGTCGATCACTTCCTCCCCCTCGCCGAGGATGCGCAATTCCGCGGCGATGGCGCGCGCCGTCACCGGGTGGTCGCCCGTGATCATCACCGGCGTGATGCCCGCCGAGAGGCACTCCGCGACGGCCGCCTTCGCCTCCTCGCGCGGCGGGTCGACGAGGCCCACGAGCCCCAGGAGCTCGAGGTCGCACTCGACGTCCTCCACCTGCGCGCCGGCCGGCAGGCCCCGCCAGCGCCGCGACGCCACCGCGAGCACCCGCAGTCCCTGCGCGGCCATGCGCTCGGCCCGGGCGAGCGCTGCCGCGCCGTCGAGGGGCGCCTGCCCTCCGGCCACGACGATCCGGGAGCAACGCGGAATGACGGATTCCGGAGCGCCCTTCGTGAGCGCGAGGTGGCCGTCCCCGTCGCGATGCACCGTGGTCATGCGCTTGCGCTCGGAGTCGAAGGGCAGCTCCATGACGCGCGGCATCGCGGCGGCGATCGCCGCCTTGTCCCAGCCCGCGTCGCGGGCGGCCGCGTAGAGCGCCGTCTCGGTGGGATCTCCCTTCGGCTCGCCGCCCTCGCCGGCCTGCGCGTCGTTGCAGAGCGCGAGGGCGCGCATGAGCTGCGGCCAGGGCCCCGAGTCCGGCACGAGATCCACGGGCCCGCCGTGCTCCTCGCCCGCCCAGATCCGCTCCACCCGCATGCGGTTCTGCGTGAGCGTGCCCGTCTTGTCGGAGCAGATCGTCGTCACCGAGCCCAGGGATTCGACGGCGGGCAGCCGCCGCACGAGCGCGTTCCTCTGCGCCATCTTTCCCGCCCCCAGGGCGAGCGCCACGGTTACCACCGCCGGCAACGCTTCCGGAATGGCGGCCACGGCGAGGCTCACCGCGGTGAGGAACATGAGCAGGAGGGGCTCGCCGCGCAGCATCCCGGCCAGGAAGACGATGGCGCAGATGCCGAGCGCGGCCAGGGCCAGGCGCTTGCCGAAGTGCGCGAGCCGGCGCTGCAGCGGCGTCTGCCCCTCGGTGACCGACTGCAGGAGCGTGGCGATGCGGCCCAGCTCCGTGGCCATGCCGGTGGCCGTCACGACGCCGTGGCCGCGGCCGTACGTGACGATCGTCCCCTTGTAGGCCATGTTCGTGCGGTCGCCGAGCGCGGCGTCCGCGGCCTCGACCGGCTTCACCTGCTTGTCCACGGGCACCGACTCGCCCGTGAGCGCGGATTCCTGCACCTTCAGGCGCGCGGCCTCCACCAGCCGCAGGTCGGCCGGCACGATGTTTCCCGCCTCGAGCAGCACCAGGTCGCCGGGCACCAGCTCGCCGGCGGCCACGTCCTGCGCGTGCCCGCCGCGCAGCACGCGGGCGCGCGGGGCCCCCAGGCGGCGCAGCGCCGCCATGGTGCGTTCCGCGCGGTATTCCTGGGCGAAGCCGATCACGGCGTTGAGGACCACGATCACCACGATGGCGACCGAATCCTGCGGCTCGCCGACGAGGCCCGCGACCGCGGCGGCCGCGAGCAGCACGACGATCATGAAGTCGGTGAACTGGCTCGCGAGCATGAGCCACGGCGAGCGGCGCCCGCCCTCCGCGAGCACGTTGGCCCCGTGCAGCGCGAGGCGCCTCGCGGCCTCGCCGTCCGCGAGCCCGGTTCCGATGTCCGTGCCGAGGCGCCGCGCGACTTCCCCGGCGCCGAGTCGGTGCCAGCCGGGCGCCGTGACCTGCATCAAGGCGCCGGCCCCTCCTCAGCCGAGCCGCCGGTCCAGCAGCTCGATCCAGTGCGACATGGGCTTCGCGGCCCCCGACTCGATGTGCAGCAGGCACCCGATGTTCGAGGTGCACAGCTCGGCGGGGTTTCCCGACTCCAGGGCCTTCACCTTGTTGGCGAGCAGCCGGTGCGAGAGGTCGGGCTGCAGGATCGAGTAGGTGCCCGCCGAGCCGCAGCAGACGTGGGAATCGGGAACGGCCGTGAGCGCGAAGCCCGCCTCGCGGAGCACCCCTTCCACGATGCCCTTCTGCCTGAGCCCGTGCTGCAGGCTGCAGGGCGCGTGGTAGGCGATGGGATTCTCGACCGGCGGCTTGCCGGAGAGGAGCTTCGCGAGCGCGGGGCGCTCGGCGGCCACGACCTCGCCCACGTCCTTCGCGAGCGCCGTGATGCGCGCGGCCTTCTGCGCGTAGGCGGGATCGTGCGCGAGCAAGTGCCCGTAGTCCTGCACCATCGTGCCGCATCCGCTCGCCGTCACGACGATGGCCTCCGCGCCGGCCTCCACGTGCGGCCACCACGCGTCGATCTGGCGGCGCACGCGGTCGAGCGCGGCCTCCTGTGCGTTGAGGTGGTGCTCGATCGCGCCGCAGCAGCCCGCCTGCGGCACCCGGACGAGCGAGATGCCCAGCCGGTCGAGGACGCGCGCCGTGGCGGCGTTGATGTCCGGCGCGAGCGTGGGCTGCACGCAGCCGTCGAGCACGATCATCTTCCTCGCGTGTCGCGCGGCCGGCCACTCGCCCGCCACGCGCCTGGGCGGCACCTGGCGCGCGAGGGCCGCGGGCAGCAGCGGCCGGAAGGCGCGTCCCAGCGCCACGCCGAAGGCGAAGAGCGGCCCGGAGAGGAAGGCGAAGCGCAGCATCGCGCGGAAGGCGCCGTCGGCGAATCCGCGCGGCACCTTCTTTTCGACCAGCCCGCGGCCGATGTCCACCAGGCGGCCGTACTGCACGCCCGACGGGCAGGTGGTCTCGCAGGCGCGGCAGGTGAGGCAGCGGTCGAGGTGGACCTGCGTCTTCRCCGTCACGGSGGCGCCCTCCAGCGCCTGCTTCATGAGGTAGATGCGCCCGCGCGGGCTGTCGAGCTCGTCGCCCAGGAGGTTGTAGGTGGGGCACGTGGCGAGGCAGAAGCCGCAGTGCACGCACTTGCGCAGGATCGCGTCGGCCTCGCGGCCCTCGGGCGTGTCCTTGATCCAGTCGGCGAGGTTGGTCTGCATGCGCGGGTCAGAAGTTGTCCATGCGGCCGGGGTTGAGGATCCCGGCGGGGTCGAAGGCGTCCTTGAGGCGGCGGTGGATCTTGGCGATCGCGGGCGCGAGCGGATGGAAGACGCCCGCCGCTCGCTCACCATTTCGAAAAAGAGTCGCGTGGCCGCGAGCGCCGGCCGCCAGCTCGCGGGCGCGCGGCGCCGCCAGGTCGCCGCAGGCCCAGCGAAGCCCGCCGCCCCATTCCACGAGCTGCGGGTGCCCGGCGGCGATGGGCGCGGCCGTTTGCGCCACCGACAGCCGCCAGAGGGGCCGGCCCGCGGCGAAGAAGGGCAGGCGGTGCTCGCGAAGGTCTTCCCAGTACGCGGCGCCCTCCGCCACCTCGGTTCCTCCCAGCTTCGCGCGCGCCGCGGACACCGCGCTGGCGGCCCCGGCGAGGCGCACGCGCAGCACGCCGGCCTCCCACGCCGTGGCCGAGAGGGGCAGCGGCTGGCCCGCCCAGCGGTTCACCGTCTCGATCATGCGCGCCTCGTCCATCTCGAAGGCGAGGGTCGCCTCCGCCGGCGGCCTCGGCAGCACCTTGAAGGCGAGCTCGGTGAGGACGCCCAGGGTGCCCAGCGCGCCGGCCATGAGGCGCGAGACGTCGTAGCCCGCCACGTTCTTGATGACGCGCCCGCCGAAGGAGAGGTCCTCGCCCTTGCCGTTCACGATGCGCGCGCCGAGCACGAAGTCGCGCGCCGCGCCGGCGTAGGGCCGCCGCGGGCCCGACAGGTTGCAGGCGACCGTGCCGCCGATGGTGGCCGCGCTCCCGAAGCGCGGCGGCTCGAAGGCGAGCATCTGGCCCTGCGCCGCGAGCGCGGCCTCGACTTCCTCGAKCCGCGTGCCCGCCTTCACCACCAGCACGAGCTCGCGCGGCTCGTAGGCCACGATGCCGGCGTAGCCCGCCATCGCGAGCGGCTCGCCGGCRGCGGGCGCGCCGTAGAAGTCCTTCGTGCCGCCGCCGCGGATCGCGAGCGGCGCCTTGCGCGCGGCGTGATCCTTCACGCGCGCGCACAGGTCCTTGATGAAGTCGTCGGCCATGGGGGGCTCTAGAACCGTGGGATGTCGGGACGCGGGACGAGGCCGTCCCGCACGTGCATGCCGCCCCACTCCGCGCAGCGCTTGAGCGTGGGGACGGCCTTGCCGGGATTGAGGATGCCCGCGGGATCGAACGCGGCCTTCACGCCGTGGAAGGCGGCGATCTCGCCGTCGCGGAACTGCAGGCACATCTGCTTGAGCTTCTCGATGCCCACGCCGTGCTCGCCGGTGATGGTGCCGCCGTGCTCGATGCACAGCTCGAGGATCTTGCCGCCGAGTTCCTCGCTCCTCTCGAGCTCGCCCGCCTTCGCGGAGTCGTAGAAGATGCAGGGATGGATGTTGCCGTCGCCGGCGTGGAAGACGTTGCCGATCACCATGCCGTACTCGCGGCCCAGCTCGTAGACCTTGTCCAGCACCTCCGGAAGCGCGCGCCGCGGGATCGAGCCGTCCATCGTGTAGTAGTCGGGGAGCACGGTGGCGAGCGCGGCGAAGGCGCCCTTGCGCGACTTCCACAGCTTCGCACGCTCCTCCTCGTCCTTCGCGATGCGGATCTCGGTGGCCCCGCAGGCCGCGAGGATGCGCTCCACGGCCGCGCGGGCCTCCCCGGCCTCCTCCGCGCCGCCGTCGACCTCCACGAGCAGCAACGCCTCGGCCTTGGGAAGCCCCAGCGCCATGTAGCGCTCGCAGGCGTCGATCACCACGCGGTCCATCATCTCGAGCGCCGCCGGGACCACGCCCGCGCCGATGATGGCGCTCACGGCCTCCGCGCCCGCCTTCACGGAGTCGAAGGCGGCCAGCAGCGTCTCGGTCACCTCGGGGCGCGGCAGCAGGCGAAGGGTCGCGCGCGTGATGACGCCCAGGTTGCCCTCGCTGCCCGCGAGCAGCGCCAGGAAGTCGTAGCCGGGCGAGTCGAGGGCCTCGCCGCCAACCTCGAGCAGGTCGCCGTCGCCGTCCACGGCGCGAAGGCCGGTGACGTTGTGCACCGTGAGCCCGTACTTGAGGCAGTGGATGCCGCCGGCGTTCTCGGCGACGTTCCCGCCGATGGAGGAGACGACCTGGCTCGAGGGGTCCGGCGCGAAGAAAAGGCCCGCGGGCTCCGCCGCCTCGGTCACCTGCGCGTTGGGCACGCCCGGCTCCACGGTGGCCAGCCGCGCGGCGGCGTCGATCGCGAGGATGCGCCGCATGCGCGTGACCACCAGCATCACGCCGTCGGCCCGCGGCGTGGCGCCGCCCGAGATGCCCGTGCCCGCCCCGCGCGTCACGACGGGCACGCCCAGGCGCCCGAGCGAGCGCACGGTCTCCCGCACCTGCTCCTCGGTGTCGGGCAGCACCGCGGCCATGGGCGCCTGGCGATGCTGGATGTAGGCGTCCATCTCGAAGGCCGCCAGCCGCTCGGGCTCGGCGACCAGGCTCATGGGCGGGCGGATGGAGGCGAGCGCCGCAAGGGCAGCGAGGCGCGTGGCTGCCGAGGGTGCCGCGTCCATCAGAATCTCGGCAGGTCGGGATGCGGCAGCTGGCCGCGGTGCACGCGCATGGCGCCGTAGTCGGCGCAGCGGTTGAGGGTCGGGATGCCCTTGCCGGGATTGAGCAGCCCCTGCGGGTCGAAAGCGGACTTCACGGCGTGGAACTGCGCGAGCTCCGCCGGCCTGAACTGCACGCACATCTGCTTGATCTTCTCCACGCCCACGCCGTGCTCGCCGGTGATGGTGCCGCCCACCTCGATGGACAGCTCCAGGATGTCGCCCGCGAACTCCTCCGTCTTCTCGAACTCGCCCGGGACGTTGGCGTCGTAGAGGATCAGCGGGTGGAGGTTCCCGTCTCCCGCGTGGAAGACGTTCGCGCAGCGCAGCCCGTAGTGCGCGGAGAGCTCCCCGATGCGCTTGAGCACCCGCGAGACCGCCCCGCGCGGGATCGAGCCGTCGATGCAGTAGTAGTCCGGCGAGATGCGCCCCACCGCGGGGAACGCGGCCTTGCGCCCGGACCAGAACCGCAGCCGCTCGGCCTCGTTGCGGGAGACCGCGAAGCCCGTGCTGCCCGCCCTGCGCATCACGTCCTCGATCTTGGCGATCTCCTCGGCCACTTCCTCGGGGGTGCCGTCGGACTCGCACAGGAGGATCGCCTCCGCCTCGAGGTCGTAGCCGGCGTGCACGTAGTCCTCGACGGCGGCCGTGGCGAGCCTGTCCATCATCTCGAGGCCCGCGGGGACGATGCCCGCGCCGATCACCGCCGCCACGGCCTCGCCGGCCGCCTCGACGTTGGTGAAGGAGGCCATGACCACCTGCGCGGTCTGCGGCTTCGGAAGCAGCTTCACCGTCACCTCGGTGAGGAGCGCGAGGAGCCCCTCGGAGCCCGTCACCAGCGCGAGCAGGTCGTAGCCCGGGGCGTCGAGGGCGTCGCCGCCGAACTCCACGTCGTCGCCCTCGATGGTGAGGGCGCGCACCTTCTGGATGTTGTGGACCGTGAGGCCGTACTTGAGGCAGTGCACGCCGCCGGAGTTCTCGGCCACGTTGCCGCCGATGGAGCAGGCGATCTGGCTGGAGGGATCGGGAGCGTAGTACAGGCCCAGCGGCGCGGCCGCCTCGGTGATCTGGGCGTTCCTCACGCCGGGCTGGGCGCGCGCCGTCCGGGCCAGCGGGTCGATGGCGAGGATGCGGTTGAACTTGCCCAGCGAAAGGAGGATGCCGTCGGCGAGCGGAAGCGCGCCCCCCGAGAGCCCCGTGCCGGAGCCGCGCGCGACCACGGGCGTTCCCGTCTCCCGCGCCACGCGCAGCACCTCGGCCGCCTCGGCGATCGTTCCGGGCAGGGCCGCGACCAGGGGCGTCTGGCGGTAGGCCGACAGGCCGTCGCACTCGTAGGGCAGGAGGTCCTCCCGCGCCGTCAGCACCGCCTGGGCGGGCAGGCACGCCGCCAGCGCGGAGGACACCTGGGCCTGGCGCGCGGGCGTTGCGGCAGGGGAAGCGGCGGTGGTCATGGCGGAGAGGGGAACCGTCCATAAGATAGCATGGTCCCAAGACGGCTCCCGCCACGCCGGTAACAGCGCCTTGCCCCCCATGGATCCCCTCGCCTGGCACGTCATCGCCGCCCTCCTGGTCATCGTCGGACTGGCCGGCACGGTGCTGCCGGTGCTGCCCGGCATCGCCTTCGTCTTCGGGGGATTGCTGCTCGCCGCCTGGGCCGACGGGTTCGCGCGCGTGGGGGCGGTCACCGTCGCGATCCTGGGACTGCTCACGGCCCTGGCGCTGGCCGCCGACTTCCTCGCCTCCGCCCTCGGCGCGAAGAAGCTCGGCGCGAGCCCCCGCGGCATCCTGGGCGCGACCGTCGGCGCCGTGGTGGGGATCTTCTTCGGCATTCCCGGCCTCGTGCTCGGCCCGTTCCTGGGCGCGGTGGCCGGGGAGCTCTCGGCCCGGCGCGAGCTGCTTCACGCCGGCCGCGCGGGGATGGGCACCTGGATCGGCATCGTGCTGGGGTCGGTGGCCAAGCTCACGCTCGCCTTCCTGATGGTCGGCGTGTTCGCGACGGCCTGGCTGCTGGGCTGAGTCAGGACATCACGGCGAGCTGCTCGTTGGCGGCCTCGAGGCGCTCGACGAGCGTGTTGAGGAAGCGCTCGTCGAACAGGCGCCGGCAGGTGAGCGAGGAGGCGCGCAGGTCCTCGGCGCGGATCTTCACGATGATGCAGTCGGAGGTCGTGGTGACGGTGGCCGAGCGGTGCGGCGCGTCCTTGTGGGCGAGGTAGGACATCTCCCCGAAGCAGTCGCCGGCCGAAAGCACGTTGAGCGTGCGCTTGCCGCGCGTCACGCGCACGTAGCCGCCGGCGAGGACGAAGAACGAGTCGCCGTGGTCGCCCTCCTTGATGAGCGCCGTGTTGGGGGGGAACTTGGCCCACTTCGAGATGCGCAGCACCTCCCAGAGCTCGTTCTCCGGGAACTCCTTGAAGAACGAGAGCGTGCGGCAGAGGTTGAAGCGCTCCGTGTCGGACTGCTCGCGCTCCCCGGCGGCGTGCAGCTTCTTCCAGACCTCCGCGAGCGCCTGCCCGAACTCCTCCCACGTCGCGTAGCGCCTGGCGGGATCCTTGGCCATCGCCTTGAGCGTGATCTCGTCGAGGTCCGGCAGCAGCCCCTGGCGATGCGCGCCGGGCGGCTCGGGATCCGTGTTCACGATCTGGTAGATGACGCTCATCGTGTTGGCGCCGGTGAACGGCAGGCGCCCCGCGAGGAGGTAGTACATGACCACGCCCAGCGCGTAGATGTCGGTCGGGGCGGAGGCCTGCGCCGCGCCGGTGACGAGCTCCGGCGCCATGTAGGCCGGCGAGCCCACGTTGGTGATCACCGTGCGGTCGGAGACCTTGTTGATGGCGGCGCCGAAGTCCGCGATCTTGATGTCGGTGCCGTCGACGTGGAGGATGTTGCCGGGCTTGATGTCGCGGTGCGTGAGGCCCAGCTTGCTCGCGAAGGCGAGCGCGCGCACGCACTTGAAGATGATCTCGGCGACCTCCGCGGGGTCGAGGAGCGTGCCGGGCTCGCAGAACTTCTCGAGGGTTCCGCCCTCGACGAACTCCATCACGATGTAGCTGAAGTCCTCCTCGACGACGGCGTCGTAGATCTGGACGATGTGCGGGTGGTGGAGCTTGCCGGCGAGCGAGGCCTCGTTGAGGAACATGTTCTTGTAGAACGCGCCCTCCTCGCTGTTCTTCAGGGCGTCGGGGTAGGCCACCTTGATGGCGACCTGGCGGCTGGCGAACGGGTCCGTGGCGAGGTAGACCTTGCCCGTCGCGCCCCGGCCCAGCTCCCGGACGACCTTGTACTTCCCGATGGCTTCCATGACCGGGATTATAGGGAAAAAGGGGCCCGGGGCCCCTTTTTCGCTTGCCGGGGCGAAAGCCGCCCCGGAACAGGTTCGGGAGCGAAGCGGCCTAGAACAGGCCCACGATCTTGCCGTCGTCGTTCACGTCGATGGCGCAGGCCGAGGGCACCTTGGGCAGGCCCGGCATCGTCATGATGTCGCCGCAGATCATCACGATGAACTCCGCGCCGGCCGCCAGGCGCACCTCGCGCACGTTCACCACGTGCCCCGAGGGCGCGCCGCGCAGCTGCGGGTCCGTGGAGAACGAGTACTGGGTCTTCGCCACGCACACCGGGTAGTGGCCGTAGCCCGACTCCTGCAGCTTCTTGATCTGCCCGCGCACCTTGGAGTCGGCGGTGATGTCGGAGGCGCCGTAGATCTTGGTGGCGATCGCCTTCATCTTGTCCCAGAGCGGCACCTGCTCCTCGTAGACGAACTTGAAGTCGTTGGGCTGCTCGCACATCTTGACGACCTCGCGGGCCACGTCGGCCGCGCCCTTGCCGCCGTCGGCCCAGTGGCGCGCGAGCACCACCTTCGCGCCGTGGTGGGCGAGCTTGTCCATGAGGAGCTTCACCTCCTCGTCGGTATCCTCGGTGCGGTGGTTGATGGACACCACGCAGGGCAGGCCGTAGTTGTTGCGGATGTTGTTCACGTGCCGCTCGATGTTGGTGATGCCCTTCTCGAGCGCGGCGAGGTTGGGCTTGGAGAGCTCCTTCACGTCGATGCCGCCGTGGTACTTGAGCGCGCGGATCGTGGCGACCAGCACCACCGCGGAGGGCCGCAGGCCCGCCTTGCGGCACTTGATGTCGATGAACTTCTCCGCGCCCAGGTCGGCGCCGAAGCCCGCCTCGGTCACCACGTAGTCGCCGAGCTTGAGCGCCGTCTGCGTGGCGAGCACGGAGTTGCAGCCGTGCGCGATGTTGGCGAAGGGCCCGCCGTGGATGAAGGCCGGCGAGTGCTCGAGCGTCTGCACCAGGTTGGGCGCCAGCGCGTCCTTGAGGAGCGCCGTCATGGCGCCGTGGCACTTGAGGTCGCGCGCGAGGATGGGCTTCTGGTCCTTGGTGTAGCCGCAGACGATGTTGCCCAGGCGCTCCTTCAGGTCCTTCACCGAGGTGGCGAGGCAGAAGATCGCCATCACCTCGGAGGCCACGACGATGTCGAAGCCGTCCTCGCGCGGGAAGCCGTTGGCCGGCCCGCCCAGGGCGACGGTGATCTGGCGCAGCGCCCGGTCGTTCATGTCCATCACGCGCTTCCACGCGATGCGGCGCACGTCGAAGCCCAGCTCGTTGCCGTGGTTGATGTGGTTGTCGATCATCGCCGCCAGCAGGTTGTTGGCGAGCGCGATGGCGCTGAAGTCGCCCGTGAAGTGCAGGTTGATGTCCTCCATCGGGACGACCTGGGCGTAGCCGCCGCCGGCCGCCCCGCCCTTCATGCCGAACACCGGCCCCAGCGAGGGCTCGCGCAGGCAGATGACCGCCTTCTTGCCGATGTGGTTGAGCGCGTCTCCCAGGCCCACCGTGGTGGTGGTCTTGCCCTCGCCCGCCGGGGTGGGGCTGATGGCGGTGACGAGGATGAGCTTGCCGTCGGGCTTCTTCCTGAGCGTTTCGATGTAGTCGAGGGAGATCTTGGCCTTCGTGCGGCCGAAGGGCTCGATCGCGTGCTCGGGGATGCCGAGCCGGGCGGCGATCTCGCCGATGGGTTTCATCTTCGCTTTTTGGGCGATCTCGATGTCGGACAGCATGGTGATCTCCTTGTGGGGACAGGTTTCGGGGAAGGACTTCCGGATACCGTTCGTGAAACCTGTCCCCGACGGTTGCCCGGAGTATAGGAACGCCCCAAAATGCGGAGCCTTGACTCGGGTCAAGGCTTGACCCCCGTCAAGAGGCAAGAGGTCCGCATCCATGCATCCCCACGAGGCCCTGATCCGCGAGTTCTACGCCGCGCTTGCGCGCCGCGACGCCGAGGCCATGGCCCGCTGCTACCACGACCGGGTGCTCTTCTCCGACCCCGTCTTCCCGAGGCTCGAGGGCGAGGAGGCCCGCGACATGTGGCGCATGCTGCTCTCCCGCGCCACCGACCTCGAGGTGGTTCTGGAGGAGGCGAGCGCCGACGAAGGCGGCGGCCGCGCCCGCTGGCGGGCCACCTACACCTTCTCGGGAACGGGCCGCCCCGTGGTCAACCGGATCTCGGCGATGTTCGCCTTCCGCGAGGGGCGCATCGCGCGCCACTACGACCGCTTCTCCTTCTGGCGATGGTCGGCGCAGGCCCTCGGGCCCCTGGGCCGATTCCTGGGCTGGTTCGCGCCGGTGAAGTGGATGGTGCGGCGCAGGGCCGCCCGCGGGCTCGACCGCTTCCGGGAGCGCGGCGCCGCCTGAGCGCGGGCCTCAGGCCGGGCGGCGCAGGATGAGCACGTTGCCGGCCACGGAGACCGCCACGCCCGCGAGCGCCAGGAGCTCCCAGCGGTAGCCCTCGAAGGCCGACGAGATGGCCAGCGCCACGATGGGCACCATCACCCCGATGTAGCCCGCGCGCGCGGGCCCCACCCGCCCCAGCAGCGTGAGGAAGCCCCCGAAGGCGAGGATGGAGCCGAACACCGCGAGGTAGAGGAGCGAGCCCACGTAGGCGGGCGTCGCCGCGAAGCCGAGCGGCCGGCCCAGCGCGAGGACGATGGCCAGCGTGAAGAGGGCCCCGTAGAGCATGCCCCAGGCCATCGACTGCCAGACCGGCACGCCCGCGTCCTGGTTGCGGTGCGCGACCATGTTCGAGGCCGCCGAGAGCACCACCGCCGCCACCGTGAACGCCGCGCCCAGCGCCGCCTTCCCGTCGGCCCGGAGGTGCGAAAACTCGGGCCAGAAGACGAGCGTGATGCCCGCGAGGCCCAGCACCGCCCCGGCGCCCACGCGCAGGGTCATCGGCGTGCCGAAGAGGATCCGCATCCCGATCATGTTGAGCAGCGGGCTCGCGGAATAGCCCACCGCCACCAGCCCCGAGACGACGTACTGCTCCGCGTAGTACACCGCCACGTAGCTCACGCTGAACATGAGCGTGCCCTGGAAGGCGATCCACAGGTGCTGGCGGCGGGTGAAGCGAAGCGGCAGCCCGCGCGCCAGGCACCAGCCGAAGAGGAGGGCCGAGGCGAGGAGGAAGCGGTAGAAGACGCTCGCCTCGGGCGCCACCGGCCCGAGCTGGAACGTGATGGCGATCCAGGTCGAGCCCCAGATCGCCACGCAGGCGGCGAAGAGCTGCAGGTTCGTCAACGCGCCAGCCCGACCTGGTCCAGGACGTAGGCGTAGGTGAAGGCGAGCTCCTTGAGGGCGTCGTAGCGGCCCGAGGCGCCGCCGTGGCCCGCCTCGAGCACGGTCTTGAGCAGCACGACGTTGCCGTCGGTCTTCACGGCGCGAAGCTTCGCCACGTACTTGGCGGCCTCCCAGTAGGGCACCTGGCTGTCGTTGAGCGAGGCCTCCACCAGCATGGCGGGGTAGGCCTTCGCGGCCAGGTTGTCGTACGGCGAGTAGGCGCGGATGACCTTGTATTCCTTCTCCTTGTTCGGGTTGCCCCACTCGACGTATTCCTGCGTCGTCAGCGGCAGCGTCGCGTCGAGCATCGTGTTCACCACGTCCACGAAGGGCACCTGGCTCACCACGGCCCGGAAGAGGTCCGGCCGCAGGTTCGCGACCGCCCCCACGAGGAGGCCTCCGGCGCTTCCGCCCTGGATCACCAGCCGGTCCGGCGCGGTCCACCCTTCGGCGACCAGGTGCTCGGCCGCCGCGATGAAGTCCGTGAAGGTGTTCATCTTCTTCGCGAGCTTGCCCTCGTCGTACCACACGCGCCCGCGGTCGCCGCCGCCGCGCACGTGCGCGATGGCGAAGACCATGCCGCGGTCCAGGAGCGACAGCCGCGAGGAGCGGAAGCCCACGTCCATCGGGTGGCCGTAGGAGCCGTAGCCGTACAGCAGCAGCGGCTGCGGCCCGCCGCCGCGCAGCGACCTCCTCCAGACGAGCGAGACGGGGATGCGGGTCCCGTCGCGGGCCGTGGCCATGAGCATCGCGGAGTCGTACAGCGACGGGTCGTAGCCCCCGAGGACGGGCTGCTGCTTGAGGAGCGTGCGAGTGCGCCCGGCCACGTCGTAGTCGTAGGTCGTGCGCGGCGTGACGTAGCTCTGGTAGACGAAGCGGAAGAGGGGCGTGTCGTATTCCGCGTTGGTCCCGGGCCCCGTCGAGTACACCGCCTCCGGCATGTCGATGTAGTGGTGCCCGCCGCCGGCGAAATCGGTGACGCGCAGCTTCAGCACGCCGTCGTCGCGCTCCCTGGCCACCCAGAAGCCCTTGAAGACGTCGAAGTCCTCGAGCATCACGGCCTTGCGGTGCGGCAGCACCTGCTTCCAGTTGCGGGGCKCAGGGTCGGCGAGAGGGGCGCGCACGAGGCGGAAGTTCTTCCCCTTGTCGTTGSTGCGGATCCAGAATTCCGYCCCGTGGTGGTCCACGTAGTACTCGTGCCCCGTCCTGCGCCTCGCGACGACGCGCGCCGGCGCCTCGGGCTGGAAGGCGGGGATCACGCGCACTTCCGACGTGTCCTTCGAGGCGGAAGTGGCGATCACCCACTCCCCGCTGCGCGTCGTGTGCACCGCGAGGTCGAAGAGCTCGTCCTTCTCCTCCCACACCAGGGCGTCCCTCGCCTCGCCCAGCCGGTGCCGGAGGAGCCGGTCCGGCCGCTTGGCGGCGTTCTGCCGGGTGTAGAAGAGCGTCCGGCTGTCGGCCGCCCAGGCGATGTCGTAGACGCGCTCGAGGCGGTCGACGAGCAGGTCGCCCGAGCGCAGGTCCTTCACGAACACGGTGTACTCGCGGTAGCCGGTGAAGTCGGCGCCGTAGGCGAGGTAGTTGCCGTCCGGGCTCACCTCGAGGAAGTCGACGCCGGTGTAGGCCCTGCCCTTGGCGAGCTCGTTCACGTCGAGGATCACCTCCTCGGGCGAGCTCATCGACCCCTTGCGGCGGCAGTAGAGGGGGTACTGCAGTCCCTCGACCTCGCGCAGGTAGTACCACCAGCCCTTGTAGAGGTAGGGAACGCTCTCGTCGGTCTCCTGGATGCGCGCGAGCATCTCCTTGTAGAGATTTGCCCGGAAACCCTCGAGGTGCCTCGTGGCCGCGTCCGTGTAGGCGTTCTCCGCCTTCAGGTACTCGAGCACCTCGGGCCTCGCCTTCTCGCGCAGCCAGAAGTAGTCGTCGACGCGCCGGTCGCCGAACTTCGTGATCGTGACGGGCTCCTTCCTCGCGACGGGCGGCGGCGGCGGTTCGGTGGCGGTGGCGGTGGCGGTGGCGAGGACCATGGCGGCGAGGAGGGCGGGAACTCTCATGAGGCGCGGTGAACCCCCTGGGCGAGAGAGGGCGGATTATAGCCACCCGGGACGCCCGGCCGCCTCCCCGCAACAAGCGGTAACCGGGTCGGGGGACGGTCCCCGCCGGTGGTAACCTAGCGGCGTCACGCCCGCCCGCCCCCATGTTCGCCATCGCCCCCGCCTCCACCGCCGCCAAGCCGCAGGCCTACGCCGACCTGCTGGCCCAGGCGAAATCCCTCCTCGAGGGCGAACGCGACGCGACGGCCAACGCCGCCAACCTCGCCGCCCTGCTCTTCCACGGCTTGCCGGAGCTCAACTGGGCCGGCTTCTACTGGATGAAGGAGGGCGGGCTGGTGCTGGGCCCGTTCCAGGGCAAGCCCGCCTGCGTGCGCATCGCCCTGGGCAAGGGAGTGTGCGGCACGGCCGCCGCGGGACGGCGCACGGTCGTCGTCCCGGACGTGCACGCCTTCCCGGGCCACATCGCCTGCGACAGCGCCTCGGAAAGCGAGGTCGTCGTGCCCGTCCTCAAGGGCGGTCGCCTGCTGGGCGTGCTCGACCTCGACAGCCCGCGCCTCGCCCGCTTCGACGACGAGGACGCGCGCGGGCTCGAGGCGCTCGTAAGCGCCTTCGTCGAGGCCACGGACCTGTGACGGGCGGGGGCCGACCCCCCGAGGCTCCTCGCGTGACGCTGCGCTCCCTCCTCGTCGACTTCAATTCCTACTTCGCCTCCGTGGAGCAGCAGGTCGAGCCGCGGCTGCGCGGCCGGCCCGTGGGCGTGGTGCCGATGATGGCCGACACCACCGTGTGCATCGCCGCGAGCATCGAGGCCAAGACCTTCGGCGTGAAGACGGGCACGAAGGTGGGGGACGCGAAACGCCTGTGCCCCGGCATCGAGCTGGTGATCGCGCGCCACTCGCTCTACATCGACTTCCACCACCGCGCCGTGGCGGCCGTCGACACGGTGGTCCCGGTGCGCCAGGTGCTCTCCATCGACGAGATGGACTGCGAGCTCTCGGGGCGCTGGCGGGAGCCCGAGCGCGCGCTGGGCCTCGCCCGGAAGGTGAAGGAGACGCTGCGCGCGCGGGTGGGCGAATGCCTGCGCACCTCGATCGGCATCGGGCCCAACGTCTTCATCGCGAAGACGGCTTCCGACATGATGAAGCCCGACGGCCTCGTGATGATCCAGAAGCACGAGCTTCCGCAGCGGCTCTTCGGCCTCGGGGTGCGGGACCTCTCGGGCATCGGCAGGCAGATGGAGAAGCGCCTGGGCCGGCACGGCATCCGCACGGTGGAGGAGCTGTGCGCGCGCACGCGCGAGGAGATGCGCGCCATCTGGGGCGGCGTGGGCGGCGAGATCATGCACGACCGCCTGCGCGGCGAGGAGGTGGGCGGGCACGACGGCGACACGCATTCGATCTCGCACTCGAGCGTGCTCGCGCCCGAGCGGCGCAATCCCGAGGACGCCTTCGCGGTCGTCAACCGCCTCACGCAGAAGGCGGCGATGCGGCTTCGCAAGGCGGGGTACTACGCCTCGCGGCTCTCGCTCGCGGTGAAGTACCTCGACGGCTCGCGCTGGGACGCCGACATGCGCCTGGTGGACACGCAGGACACGATGACCTTCCTGCACGCGCTCGACAGGCTCTGGGGCGGGCGGCCGCGGGACCGGCGCACCATCCTGCAGGTGGGCATGGCCTTCGGCGACCTCGTCCCCGAGGCGAGGCACACCGGGTCGCTGTTCGCGGGCGAGTCGAAGTCGAAGAGCCTCTACGAGACGCTCGACAAGCTCAACGCGCGCTTCGGGCGGCAGGCCGTGTACTTCGCGAGCGCGCACGAGGCGAGGGACCGGGGCGGGATGCACATCGCCTTCAACCACATACCGGATCCGGAGACGGAGAAATGACCGGCGGGGAGTGACGCGCGCGAAAGACGGGGACACGGATAAACACGGATGAACACGGATATGACGGATATGAAAGACAACGTCGTCGTCATCACCGGCGCCTCGAAGGGAATCGGGGCGGAACTCGCGCGGCAGCTCGCGCGCAGGGGCGCGATGCTGGCGCTGGCGGCGCGCGACCGCGAGGCGCTCGAGCAGGTCGCCTCGGAGTGCGTCGCGCTGGGCGCGCGCGTCGAGGTGGTCGTGACCGACGTCGCGAAGGAGGAGGACTGCCGCCGCCTCATGGAGCGCACGGTCGCGGCCTTCGGGCGCATCGACACGCTCGTGAACAACGCGGGCGCGACGATGTGGGCGCGCTTCGAGGACATCGACGACATGTCCATCCTCTCGCGCATCATGCAGGTGAACTACATGGGCGCCGTCTACTGCACGCGCCACGCCCTGCCGCACCTCAAGGCCGCGCGCGGGCGCCTCGCCGGGATCGCGAGCCTCACGGCCCTCGTGGGCGTGCCGACGCGCTCGGGCTACGCGGCCTCCAAGCACGCGATGCGCGGCTTCTTCGACACCCTGCGCATCGAGCTGGCCGACTCGGGCGTGACGGTCACCATGGTCTACCCGGGCTTCGTCTCCACCGGCATCCGCGAGAACGCCTCGGGCCCCGACGGAAAGCCCATCGCGGTGAGCCCCGTGAAGGAGGGCGAGGTGATGGGCGT
>PQAI01000272.1 GCA_003105245.1 Betaproteobacteria bacterium
CTGCCAGACTGCTCCACCCCGCGCCCGGATCGAACGCCTGGAAAACAAAACCAAGCGTCGAGAGGTGAAATTATGGCATCTTGCGGCCCATTGCGTCAACGGCGAACGCGTGCCGCACGGACTGTCCGCGCTCTAACCCCATGAAATCAAGGAGCTAGGGAGATGGATCCGAACGACTGGCAACTGCTGCAGGCCGTGGCCCTCGGGTCCCTCGTCGCCTGGGCCAGCGGGCTGAGGCTCTACCTGKTGATCTTCGCSCTCGGGCTGGCCGCCCGGCTGGGCTACCTMACCCTRCCCGAGGGCCTCGCCGTCCTCTCCCACACCTACGTCATCGCCGCGGCGGGCTTCCTCCTGGCGATCGAGTTCCTGGCGGACAAGGTGCCCGGCATCGACAGCGCGTGGGACGCGCTGCACACCTTCATCCGGATCCCCGCCGGCGCGCTGCTGGCCGCGGGCGCCGCGGGCCACGATCTCACCGCCCTCACCGTCGCCGCGGGGCTCCTGGGAGGGACGATCACGGCCGGCACCCACTTCGCGAAGGCGGGCGGCCGCGCGGCGCTCAACACCTCGCCGGAGCCGCTCTCGAACTGGGTCGCGTCGTTCACGGAGGACGCCATGGTCCTGGGCGGCATCTGGGTCGCGCTCAACCACCCGGCCATCTTCCTCGCCTCGCTGGTGGTGTTCATGGCCTTCGCGACCTGGTTCGTGATCGCCTTCGCGCGCTTCGTGCGCAGCCGCCTCGCGCGCGCGACGGCCGGCGCCGCCCTATCACCCTCACCCCTACCCTCTCCCAAGGGAGAGGGAGATCTCTAGGCCGGGCGCCGCTCGATGAGCGCCTGCGCCAGCGTGCCGGCGTCGACGTGCTCGATCTCCCCGCCCACGGGAAGGCCGCGCGCGATCCGGCTGACGGAGAGTCCCTTGCCGGAGAGCATCTCGGAGACGTAGTGCGCCGTGGCCTCGCCCTCGACGGTGAAGTTGGTGGCGAGGATCACCTCGCGCACGACGCCGTCGGTGGCGCGCTTGAGGAGCCGGTCGAGGTGGATCTCGCGCGGCCCGATACCGTCGAGCGGGGAAAGCCGCCCCATGAGGACGAAGTAGAGTCCGCCGTAGCTCTGCGTCTGCTCCATCATGAGCAGGTCGGCCGGCGTCTCGACCACGCACAGGAGCGAGGCGTCKCGGCGCGGCGAGACGCACAGCTCGCAGACCTCGGCCTCGGTGAAGGTGTTGCAGCGCGCGCAGTGGCGGATGCGGCCGAGCGCCTCGCCCAGCGCCGYGGCCAGGCGCCCGGCGCCGGCGTGGTCGCGCTGCAGGAGGTGGTAGGCCATCCGCGTGGCCGACTTGGGCCCGACGCCCGGAAGGCACCGAAGGGCCTGGATCAGTTCCTCCAGCGAGTCGGGCGTGCGCATCGCGGGGCGCGCCTCAGAAGGGCAGCTTCATCCCGGGCGGAAGGTTCAGCCCCGCGCTGAAGCCGGCCATCTTCTCCTGGGTGGTGGCTTCCGCCTTGCGCGCCGCGTCGTTGAAGGCGGCGGCCACCAGGTCCTCGAGCATGTCCTTGTCCTCGCCGAGGAGGCTCGGGTCGATGGTCACGCGCTTCACCGCGTGCTTGCAGGTCATCACGACCTTCACGAGCCCCGCGCCCGACTGGCCCTCGACCTCGATCGACTCGAGGCTCTCCTGGACCTTGCGCATGTTCTCCTGCATCTGCTGCGCCTGCTTCATCAGCGCGCCCAGCCCGCCCTTCATCATGTCTTGCGTCTCCTGTCGTCGTTTGCCTCGGAATCCCTGTCGCCGGCGGGCCGGATGGACGACGCCACGACCTGCGCCCCCATGCCTTCCACGAGCTCCTTCACGAACGGGTCGCTCTCGATCGCGGCCGTGGCGCCGTCCAGGCGCTTCTGCGCTTCCACGCCGCGCACCGCGGCCACGCTGCGCCCGTTCGTCTCGCCCACCCGCACGGAGAGCCGGAAGCCCGGCCCGAAGCGCGGCGCGAGCTCGGCCTTCAGCTTGTCCTGGTAGGGCTTCTCCGCGTACATCTTCTGCGACTCGGGAACGACGAGCTGGAGGTGGTTCGCCTCGAAGGAGGCGAGCTCGCCGTAGCGGGCGAGCAGGCCCGCCATGCCGCTCAGGTTCTGGCGCTCCACGAACGCGGCCCAGTCGCCTTCGAAGGCCGGGGCGGCTGGCGCGGCGGCCGGGGCCGGCTCGCGGGCCACTGCGACCGAAGGCGCGGGGCCGGGCTCGCCGCGTCCGGGCGCGGCAGCCGGCGCGCTGCGCGCGGGCACGGGATCGCCCGGGGAGGCCGTCCCGAAGGACAGCATGCGCATGACCGTCATGCCGAAGCCCGCGACCTCGTCGGGCGCGAGCGGAAGGTCGCGCCGGCCGAGGATGGCGACCTGGTACATCACCTGCACGCGCGCGGCGTCCAGCCGGCCCGCGAGCGAGACGATGCGCGCCGAGTCCGGATCGTCCGGCGCCGGCGCCGCCCCGAGCTGCGCGAGCGCCACGCGGTGCAGGACGGCCGCGACGTCCTGGAGCGCCTGGTCGCAGGAGAGCCCGCGCTCCGAGATGCGCTCGGCCTCCGCGAGCGCGCCGGCTCCGTCSGCGGCCGCGATAGCCTCCAGCAGAGGCCACACGAGGTCCCCGCCGACCGCGCCGAGCATGTCGGAGACCTGCGAGGCCGTCACCYTGCCCGAGCCGAAGGCGATGGCCTGGTCCGTGAGGCTCAGGCTGTCGCGCACGCTTCCCGCCGCCGCGCGCGCGAGCAGCGCCAGGGCCGGTTCCTCGAAGGGGATGGACTCCGCCTCGAGCACGCGCTTGAGGTGCGCCGCGAGCGCCTGGGGCGGGAGCGACTTCAGGTTGAACTGCAGGCAGCGCGACAGCACCGTGACCGGCAGCCGCTGCGGGTCGGTGGTGGCGAGGATGAACTTCACGTGCTCCGGCGGCTCCTCGAGCGTCTTCAGCATCGAGTTGAACGCATGCCGCGAGAGCATGTGCACCTCGTCGATGATGTAGACCTTGTAGCGCCCGGACACCGGCATGTACTGCGCGGTGTCGAGGAGCTCGCGCATCTCGTCCACCTTGGTGTTGGTGGCGGCGTCGACCTCGAGCATGTCCACGAAGCGCCCCGAGTCGATCTCGGTGCAGGCCCGGCACTTGCCGCAGGGTCGCGAGGACACGCCGGTCTCGCAGTTGATCGACTTGGCGAGGATGCGGGCGAGCGTCGTCTTGCCCACGCCGCGCGTCCCGGTGAAGAGGTAGGCGTGGTGCAGCCGGCCCGTGTCCAGCGCGTTGGCGAGCGCGGTGACCACGTGCGCCTGCCCGACCAGCTGGTCGAACGCCTTGGGGCGCCACTTGCGCGCGAGCACCTGGTACGTCATGGAGTCGTCCGGCGGAACGGCCGCCCCGGGGCGACCGATGGAATCGGGAAAGGCGAGCCTGACCCCCGGCACTTGAAGGAATCGACTATGGCTGCTTCGTTCCCGACCTGACCAGGTTCGCCGCCCTTCAATGCGGGGAGGCCCGCCGTCGAGGATTATCTCACATCGACCCGTCCGCGAGAGCGCAGCTGCGCAGGCCCGCGAAAACGTCGTTGCGGTGGGGAAGGTAGAAATTGCGCCAGCGGTTGTGGACCATGCGCGAGCGGGTCGCGAAGCAGCCCCCGCGCAACGTGCCGTGGCTGTGGAACCAGGGCTCCGAGTATTCGGCGTACGCGTCCTTCTCGAAGCCGGGATAGGGCGCGAAGCTCGTCGCCGTCCATTCCCACACGCCGCCGATCATCATCTCCAGGCCGCTCGCGCCCGCCGCGGGATCGGGCGCCATGGCCGGGCGCTCGAGGCGGTAGTCGAGGGCCTGCGCCCCCGACGGCACCGCGCCTCCCCACGGATAGCGGTCGTCGCGGCCGCCGTTTCGCGCCGCGAACTCCCACTCGCTTTCCGTGGGCAGCCGGCGCCCGGCCCAGCGGCACCACGCCTCGGCCTCGTGGCGGCAGACCTGCACGACGGGCTCCTCCGGCCGCAGGGGAACTCGCGAGTCGAACCAGCGCATGGACCAGCCCTCGCCGTCGCGCATCCAGTTGCGCGGTGCCGTCGCGCCCGTCGCCTCGCGCCAGCGCCACCCCTCGGCGCTCCAGAATTCGTCGCGGGCGTAGCCGCCCTCCTCCACGAACGCGAGGAACTCGCCGTTGCTCACGGGCCGCGAGGCCATGGCGAAGGGCTCCACGCGCACGGGATGCGCCCACTTCTCGTTGTCGAAAGCGTGCTCGCCGTCGTCGCGCCGCGCCCCCTGGAGGAACTCGCCGCCGGCGAAGCGCACGTCCCGGACGGGCCCCGACGGGGCAGGAGGCGGCGCGATGTGCGCACGGCGCGGGGGCGCGAGCCCCAGCGTGTGCAGGGTCATGAGGAGCGCCTCGCCGTGCATGTCCTCGTGGAAGAGCGCCAGGCGGAAGCGGTGGCGGTCGTCTTCGCGGCTCGCCGCGAGGTCCTCGAGCGTTCGCTCGAGGGTCTCCCGCAGGTAGCCGTGGATCGCGGCAAGCGGCGGGTACGCGAGCTTCCAGCGGTCGTCGTGGGGAACGGTGCGTGAATCGAAGAGCGAATCGGCGTTCGCGAGCCGCGAAGGCCGGCGCGCGCCCCCGGGGTCGTCCGGCCGCCAGCGCAGGCAGAAGAACTCCTGGAAGTAGCCGACGTGCGCGAGCTCCCAGTCCGGGGGATTCACGATCTCGAGCAGCGGAAAGCGCCACTGCGCGCCTTCGAGATGGGCGTACATCGAGAGCGTATACTCGCGGCTCTCCCGCAAGGCGTCCGCCAGCGCGTCGATACCGTTCAGCATGTCCCGGCCTTCCCGATCCGCCCCCGTCGTCTTCATCGTGACGCCCGGCACGCGCGAGGCCAACAACGGCAACTGGCGCACCGCCCGGCGCTGGGCGGGTTTCCTCGCCGGGATCGCGAAGCCGATTGTACAGACGCAGTGGTCCGGCGAGCCCGTGGACGTGGCCATCGCCCTTCACGCCCGCCGCAGCGCCGCCTCGATCGAGCGCCTGAAGGCCCGGCGGCCCGACGTCCCYSTSGTCCTCGTCCTYTCCGGCACCGAYCTCTATCGCGACCTGCCSGAWAGCGCCGAGGCGCGMCGYTCCCTGGARCTSGCCGAYCGSATCGTGGCGCTGCAGGACGACGCCCTCGCCCACGTTCCCCGCGAGCACCGCCGGAAGTGCGAGGTGATCTACCAGTCTTCGCCCGGGCTCGCCGCGGCCCGCAAGCCCGCGAGCCGGCTCGACTGCGTGGCCGTGGGGCACCTGCGCGAGGAAAAGGACCCGCGCACGCTCTGGAAGGCGATCGCCCTGCTCGACCCGGGGCTTCCCATCCGCGTGCGGCACATCGGTGCACCGCTCGACCCCGTCCTCGGCGCCGAGGCCCGCGCGCTCACGGCGGCCGACGCGCGCTTCCGCTGGAGCGGTGCCATTCCCCACGGCCTCGCGAGGGCCGCCATCCGCAGGGCGCACGTCCTCGTCCATCCCTCGCGCATGGAAGGCGGTGCCAACGTGATCGTCGAGGCGATCACGGCCGGCACCTGCGTCGTCGCAAGCCGCGTCTCGGGGAACGTCGGGATGCTGGGCCGGTCCTACCCGGGATATTTCGAGGCGGGGGACGCGGCGGGCCTCGCGCGGCTTCTGCGCTCGCTGGCCGAGCGGCCGTCCAGGCTGGCCGCGCTGAAGCGCGCGTGCGACGCCCGCCGGCCTCTCTTCACCCCGGCGCGCGAGAAGCGCGCGCTGCGGGCGCTCGTGCGGGGCCTGCTGAGGCGCCCGGGACGCTAGAATCCGGATTGCAACATTCCCTTCAGGAGATCGTCACGATGGACTTGCCTGTCCGGCTCACCCAGTTCAGCCACGGCGGCGGATGCGGCTGCAAGATCGCGCCCGGCGTGCTGGAGAAGATCCTCGCCAAGTCGGCGCCCGGGCTCGTGCCCAAGCAGCTCCTCGTGGGGATCGAGACGGCCGACGACGCGGCGGTCTACCAGGTCAACGACACGCAGGCCATCGTCGCCACGACCGACTTCTTCATGCCGATCGTGGACGACCCGTTCGACTTCGGCGCCATCGCGGCCACCAACGCCATCTCGGACGTTTACGCCATGGGCGGCCACCCGCTCTTCGCGCTGGCCCTCGTGGGCATGCCGGTGGACAAGCTGCCCGTCGAGACGATCCGCCGCATCCTGGAAGGCGGCGAGTCGGTCTGCGCCCGCGCGGGAATCCCCATCGCCGGCGGCCACACGATCGACTCCGTGGAGCCCATCTACGGGCTCGTGGCCATCGGCCTCGTCGACCCGAGGAACCTCAAGCGCAACGCCGGCGCGAAGCCGGGCGACAAGCTCGTGCTCGGCAAGCCCCTGGGCGTGGGCATCTTCAGCGCGGCGCTCAAGGCCGGCAAGCTCGGGGCGGACGGCTACCGCGCCATGATCGAGAGCACCACGAAGCTCAACACGCCCGGGCCGAAGCTCGGCAGGCTCGACGGCGTCCACGCGCTCACCGACGTCACCGGCTTCGGCCTCCTGGGCCACCTGCTGGAGATCTGCAAGGGCTCGGCGGTCGCGGCCCGCCTCGACTGGAACGCGCTGCCCGTCCTTCCCGACGCCCTCGAGCTCGCGCGCGCGGGCTTCACCACCGGCGCATCCCGGCGCAACYTCGCGGGCTACGGCGACAAGGTGGCGCTCCCGCCTTCCATCGACGAGGCGGGCAAGGCCCTGCTAACCGATCCGCAGACGAGCGGCGGGTTGCTCGTCTCCTGCCGGCCGGACGCGGTGCCGGAAGTGCTGCGCATCTTCGCGGAGGACGGCTTCAATCGCGCCGCGGTGATCGGCGAGATCTCCACGGGCGAGCCCGCCATTCGCGTCGACTGAGAATTCTCCTCCCCTCTCCCTTGGGAGAGGGGTCGGGGGTGAGGGTAAGCTTCAGGCGGCGTGGAACACCGAGTAGGCCACGCCCGCCGCGTCCCAGCGCCGGATCGAGCCGAAGCCCGCGTCGCGCAGGACCGCCTCGAACTCGTCGGGCGCGTACTTGTACGAATTCTCCGTGTGGATGCGCTCGCCGGCGGCGAAGCGCCTCTCCTGCCCGTCCAGCAGCAAGGACTGCTCTCGCAGGCTCTCCAGGTGCATCTCGATGCGCCCCTCGGCCTCGTTGTAGAAGCCGACGTGCGAGAAGCCGTTCACGTCGAAGCCGAGCCCGAACTTCGCATTGAGGTGGCGAAGCGCGTTGCGGTTGAACGCCGCCGTGATCCCCAGCGCGTCGTCGTAGGCCGCGTCGAGGAGGGACTTGTCCTTCTTGCCGTCCACGCCGATGAGGAGCGAGCTCCCCGGCCTCGCCACGCAGTAGCGGTGGACGCGCGCGAGGAACGACCGCGCCTCGACCGGCGTGAAGTTGCCGATGCTGGAGCCGGGGTAGAAGAAGAGCGCGGGGGATTCCGTGAGGACGCCATCGAGCTCCAGGGCCCGCGAGAAGTCGGTGGCCACGCCGGCGAGCTCCAGGCCCGGGAAGTCCGGCGCCATGCGCTCCAGCGCCGCGGCGATCTCGTGCATCGCGATGTCCACCGCGACGTAGCGGGTGGGCTCGAGGAAGGGCAGCCACCCCTTGGCCTTGCAGCAGTCGCCCGCGCCCAGGTCGACGAACTGGCGGCCCGGCCCGATGGCCTGCGCGATCTCGAGGCGGCGCGCCTGGAAGAGCTCGACCTCGGTGCGCGTCGGGTAGTACTCGGGAAGGCGGCAGATGGCGCCGTAGATCGCGCACCCCAGCTCGTCGTAGAAGTACTTGGGCGGAATGCTGGCCGGCTCGCGCAGCAGCCCCGCCATGAGCTCGCGGCGCTCGGCCTCGGGATCGAAGGCGAGGCGGTCGATGAGGAGCGGACCGTCCACGGGGCTCACCTCGCCGCCGTCGTCTGCCGGTCGCGAGGCAGCATCGGCGCGATGGCCGCCTCGAGCGCCGGCCCCGTGTCGAGCTCGCCCTCGGCATGCAGCCGGATGCGGCCCTTCGCGTCCACCACGAACGTCGTCGGCAGCGCACGGACTTTCCAGGCCTTCGCGACCGACTTCTCGCGGTCGAGCACGACGGGGAGGTCGAGTCCGGAGCGCCCGGTGAAGGCCGTCACGCGCGCCGGCATCTCGCCCTGGTTCACCGCGAGCACCTCGAAGCCGCGCGGCGCGAGCTTCTCGCGCAGGCGGGCGAGCGCCGGCATCTCCTCCACGCAGGGCGCGCACCAGGTGGCCCAGAAATTCACGAGCACCACCTTGCCCTTCATCGCGGCGAGGTCCACGACCTCCCCCGTCGGCGACTTGAGGACGAGAGCGGGCGTGGCGCCGCCCTTCCAGGGGACGAGCGCCACTTCGGCGATCGCGGGGAAGGCCGCGACGCACAGCGCCGCGGCCAGGAGGGCTTTCACGCTCACACTTCGCGGGCGGTGATCTGGTACTTGAAGTTGTCGGGATCGAGGCTGTCGAGGCGCCCCTCCGCGGTCTCGCACTGCGGGTACATGAAGAACGGTACCGTGCCCTTGGCCGCGCCGGGAAGCGCCACGTCGTGCGCGAAGTTGTACGCGAGCCAGTTCATTTCCCACGAACCGAAGAGCCGCGCGCGCGCCTTCGTGACCTTCTCGTCGCCAAGAGGCAGGTTGCCGGGCGGCTCCTCGAGCACCACCTTGCGCACGTCGGCCGGATCGACGGGCACCCAGCCGTGGCCGGTGAGGAAGACCTCCGCCCGGCAGTGCTGGGCCTTGGTGATGTTCTCGGTCCCCGCCCCCAGGCTCTTGTAGCCGTGCGCCGACTTGGCCACGCGGATGCCGTAGACGTCCCGCGCCGGCAGTCCCGCCGCGCGGGCGAGGCCCACGTAGAGCGCGTTGAGGTCGGCGCACTTTCCGCTCAGGTTCTTCGTCTCGAGCATGTACTTGATGTCGCCCGTGCCGCAGCCGCGCGTCTTGGGATCGCGGAAGGTGTTGTCGCAGATCCAGTCGTAGATGGCGCGCGCCTTCTCGACGTCGCCTTTCGCGCCCTTCGTGATCTCCAGGGCCGTCGCCTTCACGATGCCGTCGGTGGGCAGCAGCTCCGTGGCCTTGAGGTAGCGGGCCAGTTCCGCCCGGTCCGCGTCCGCCTTGCCGGGCCTCGCGAGATCCACCGCGACGTCGCGCGTGGCGAATCGGCTCACCAGCGTCATGACCGGCTTCGACCCCGGGGCCCACTCGGCCCAGACGACTCCCAATCCCCATGTCGGGTCCGCCAT
>PQAI01000273.1 GCA_003105245.1 Betaproteobacteria bacterium
TCTTCGGGCGCGCGAGGCCGAGGGCCGAGAGGGCGCGGATGTAGGCCCAGCCCAGGTCGAACTCGTACCACTGCACCGAGAACTTGGCCGAGGTCGGGAAGGCGTGGTGGTTGTTGTGCAGCTCCTCGCCGCCGATCCAGGCCGCGACGGGCACGATGTTGGTGCTCGCGTCCTCGGTCTGGAACTTGCGGTAACCCCAGAAGTGGCCGATGCCGTTGATGACGCCCGCGGCCCAGAAGGGGATCCAGGCCATCTGGACGCCCCACATGAGAAGTCCCGGCACGACGCCGAAAAGGGCGACGTTCGCGAGCAGCATCAGCACGATGCCCTTCTTGTGGCGCGGCGTGTAGATCGTGCGCTCGAGCCAGTCGTCGGGCGTGCCGTGCCCGTAGCGCCGGATCGTGTCGGGGTGGTGCGATTCCTTCACGTAGAGGAACACGCCGGCGAAGAGCACGCGGTTGATGCCGTAGACCTGCGGGCTGTGCGGGTCCTCGGCGGTCTCGCACTTGGCGTGGTGCTTGCGGTGGATCGCGGCCCACTCCTTCGTGATCATCCCCGTGGTGAGCCACAGCCAGAAGCGGAAGAAGTGGCCGACGGCCGGGTGCAGCTCGAGGGCCCGGTGCGCCTGGCAGCGGTGCAGGTAGAGCGTCACGCCCGCGATCGTGATCTGGACGAGGACGAGCAGGACGAGGAGCTTGCCCCACCAGGAGAGATCGAGGAGGCCGTTCATCAGCATGGAGTCGCGCCTTTCGGGAATGCCCGCTCGTCGGCGGGCTGGATGGATACCTGGGGGCGCATTCTATCCCACGCCGCCCCGCGACCCGAGCAGGCGCACTTCGCGCTGCGGGAACGGGATCTCGATGCCCTCGGCGCGGAAGGTCTCGAGGGCCTCCTTGAGGATGGCGCCGCGAAGCGCCGCCTGGCCCTGGTCGGGGTCGGCGATCCAGGCGCCGAGCTCGATGTCGATGCCGTTGTCGCCCAGGTTCACGATGAAGCAGCCGGGAGCGGGGTCGGCCAGCACGCGCGGCTGGCGCCGCGCGATGTCCAGCAGGAGGGCGAACACGCGGTCCACGTCCGAGCCGTAGCCCACCGAGACCTTCACCTTCACGAGGACCTTGCGGTCCGTGTAGGAGTGGTTGGTGACGGCCTGGGTGATGAGCGTCTCGTTGGGGATGATCGACTCGGTGCCGTCGAGGCTGCGGATCACGGTGTAGCGCGAGGCGATCTCCTTCACGACCCCGTGCCGCGTGTCGACCGTCACCAGGTCGCCGATGCGCACGGAGCGGTCGAGCAGGATGATGTAGCCGCTCACGTAGTTGCTGGCGATCTTCTGCAGCCCGAAGCCCAGGCCCACGCCGAGGGCGCCGCCGAAGAGCGACAGCGCCGTCACGTCGATGCCCACGATCGGCAGCGCCACGAGGATCGCGAGGAAGAAGGCGACCGCGCGCACGAGCTTGGCCAGCACCACGCGGGTGGAGACCTCGATGCGCTCGGCGGCGAGGATCTGGCCCTCGATGAGGTTGGCGAGCCACATCGAGATGGCGAGTGCCACGGCCACGGAGGCGAGCCCCTGCGCGACGAGGAGCAGCGAGATCCGCTGCTTGCCGGCCATGAACGAGACCGAGTCGAGCGCCTCCCAGACCTCCGGCAGGATGCCAGTGAGGTGCAGGGCCACGCCCAGCCACATGGCGATCGCGATGGTGCGCTCGGAGCCGCGCAGCAGCGCGCCCTCCGGCAGCACCTTGCGCAGCACGTACACCGCGAAGCGGATGACGGCGAAGGCGACGAGGAGCGTGATCGCCAGGTCGATGAATGGCGTCGGGATCCACTTGCGCGCGAGGAAGCGCGCGCCCCAGATGATCCCGAGGGCGGCGAGCGGGAAGGCGACGCGGTCGAACCCGCCCTTGCCGAAGGCCCAGCGGCCCTTCGCGTCCACGCGCCTGCGCAGCGCGCCGCCCGCGAGCCAGCCCGCAACCAGGCCGGCGGCCACGATGGCGGCCTGCGCGAGCCCGCGGCCCGAGCCCGCCTGCGTCATCAGGGCCTCGATGGTGCTTTCGAGCGGTGTCATGGTCGGGGAACGCGCCGGCGATCGGTAGTGCGCGTCATTGTAACCGCGAGGCACGCTCGCGATGGCGCTCGAAGTCGCGCGCGAAGCGCCGCGCCACCTCCGGGCTGCCCGAGATCACCACGACGTTCTCCGCGTTCTTCTCCTGCGCGGACCGGGTGAAGTTGAAGCTGCCGGTGACGACCACCGGCGAGGACGTTCCGGCGTCGACGAGGACCACCTTGTTGTGGAAGGCGGCGTAGTCCGAGGCGAGCCAGACGCGCGCGCCGGCGCGCGCGAGGCCCGCGAGCACCGGAAGCCCGCCCGCCTCGTGCTGCTTCGCGTCGCCCACGATCTCGACCGTCACGCCCCTGCGGGCCGCGCGGGCGAGCGCGGCCGCGACGCCGCGGTGGGTGAAGAGGTAGGCCTGCACCTGCACGCTGTGCCTCGCCGCGCCGATCCGCCCGGCGATCACCGCGGCCACGTCGTCGCCGGGCGTGAAGTACGCCTGCACGCGGGTCGCGGCACCCGGCGAGGGTTGCGCCGCCAGGGCCGCGGCAGCCAGGCCGCAGGCGAGGGCGGCGAGCAAGCGCCTCACGCGGCGCGCTGCAGCACCGCGGCGAAGAAGCCGTCGGTGTCGTGGAGGTGCGGCAGCAGCCTCAGGTAGCGCTCGCAACCGGGAATGGAGATCCCCTGGCGCGCGAGCACCTCCGAGCAGGGCACGAGCGTGAACCCGGGATGCGCCGCGAGGAAGCGCTCGACGATGGCCTCGTTCTCCTCCTCGAGCAGGCTGCAGGTGCCGTAGACGAGGCGCCCGCCGGGCTTCAGGAGGGCGGCGGCGGCCTCGAGGATGGCGGATTGCTTCGCGTTGAGCTCCGCCAGCCCCTCTTCCGTCTGGCGCGACTTGAGGTCGGGATTGCGCCGCAGCGTGCCCAGGCCCGTGCACGGCGCGTCGACCAGCACCCGGTCCACCTTGCCGCGCAGGCGCTTCACCTTGGCGTCGTTCTCGCCGGCGATGCGCTGCGGGTGCACGTTCGACAGCCCCGAGCGGCGCAGCCTCGGCGTGAGGTTCGCGAGGCGCTTGTCGGAGACGTCGTAGGCGTAGAGGCGGCCGTGCGATCCCATGGCCGCGCCCAGCTGCAGCGTCTTGCCGCCGGCGCCGGCGCAGAAATCCACCACCATGTCGGTGCGCCGGGGCTCCACCAGCAGGCCCAGGATCTGGCTGCCCTCGTCCTGCACCTCGACCGCGCCGTCGAGGAACATCGGGTGCCTGTTGAGCGCGATCTTGTCCTTCACGCGCACGCCGATCGGCGAGAAGCGCGTGGGCGCTCCGGGCGTGCCGTCGGCCTCGAGGCGCTCGAGCACGGCCTCGCGCGGCGCCTTCAGCGTGTTCACGCGCAGGTCGAGCGGGGCCGGATGCTGCAGGCTCCTAGCGAGCGCCAGGATCTCGGCGTCGGATTGGCGCTGGCGCAGGCGCCGGATCACCCAGTCGGGCAGGTCGGCGCGCACCTCGAAGGGCAGGGCGTCGGTGTCCACGGCCTTGAGCTGCGCGAGCCAGTTGCGCTCCGAGCTCTTGAGGAGCGACTCGAGCTGCCCGATGCCGAACCCCTGCAGCTTCACGAGGGAGGCCAGCGCCAGCTCGCGCGGGGTCGCGGAAGGCGTCAGCGTCTCGAGAAGGCGGCGCCGGCGCAGCACCGAGTACACGGTGTCGGCCACGAGCGCGCGGTCGCGGCTGCCGAGCGTTCGGTGCTCCCGGAAATAGTGCTTGAGTGTCGCGTCGGCGGGGCTTCGCGCCGGAAGCACCACGGCGAGGGCGTGCACGACGGCCTCGAGCTGCCCGCGCGTGAGGGTGGTCGACATCAGCGCACCTTCACCGAAGTGGCGGTCTGCTCGACCACGAGGCGGTTGCGCGCGACGGGATAGCGCAGCTTCACCGGGAGGTAGAACTGGTCCGCGCCCAGCCAGACGTCGACCGTCTCCTCGGGCTTCTCGCCCGTGTGGCGCAGGTGCAGCGTGCGCGCGCGCCCGAAGGGCAGCTCGATCTCCTCCCGGCCCAGCACCTGCAGCCGGTATTCGTAGAGCCGCCGCTGCGTGAAGACGCGAAGCGTCATCGCGTCGCCCGAGGGCGGCATGTGCGCGAGCTGGAAGATCATCGAGAGCCAGTCCACCGTCGAGTCGTTGAGCGGCGCGGTGCGCACGGCGTCACCTCGGCGAAATTCCACCTGGTGCGCGTTCCAGTCGAACCGGAGACCCTCCTCGGGCGTGTCGCCGCGGCGTTCCGTGAAGCGGTCCGGGCGCAGCCCCTCGGCCGTGACGCGCCCGCTCGAGGACTGGTCGATGCGTCCCTCGAGGAAGAGCGTGAAGAAGCCCACCGCCTGGGCCGAGCCGGTGATCTCGTAGCGGTCCCCGTCGCGCGTCCACGTGTACTCGGCCTCGCCATCGGCGAAGGAAGAGGTGAGCGAGTAGGCGATCGTCACGTCGGCGGGCAGCGCATCCGGCCGGAAGGGCGGCAGCTCCGGCGCGGCCGGAGGTACCGCGGGCCAGGCGATCGCGACCTTGTCCTCCAGGAGCGGTTCCGCCTGCGCCGGCGGCGCTTCCTCGGAGGGCAGGGGGAAGGCGACCTCCTCGGCGCCCAGCGGCAGGAAGGCCACGGCCTCGCCCGGGCGGGGCTCGGCCTTGCGCGGGCGCGGGCGGGGCTTCGGGGCGGGCGGCGCGGCAGGGGCGGGCTCCGCGGCCGGCACGGGCGCGAGCACGGCCTCGTAGGACGGGGCCTCCAGGCTCACCTCGCCTTCCGGAACGCGGTAGCCCACCAGCACGCCCGCGTGCAGCGCGGCCGAGGCGGCCAGCGCCACGGCGGCGGCGCGCCAGGCGTGCGGAACGGGGCGGAGGAGGTCCACGGCTAGCGCGTCCTGAGGCTCACGATCGTCTGCTCGAGCTTCAGGCCCTTCGTGTCCTCGAACACCACGCGCACCGGCAGGTTGAAGCGGTCGCGCGCCAGCCACAACTGGGCGCGGTTCTCCTTCTCGCTATCGACGACGCGCTCGTAGTGGGCCGTCTCGAAATCCCCGGCCGGCGTCGCGAGGCGCGGCTCGTCCACCTTGCGGTAGGTGTAGAAGTCCACCTTGCGCCCGTTGGACATCGGCAGGCGCACGCGCTCGGCCGTGGCCGGGAGGTTCATGAACTGGTACATCACCGACAGGCGGTCCTGCGTGCCGGGGGGCAGGGGATGCACGGAGTCCTCGCCGCGGTACGAGGAGCGCATCTGCGACTTCTCCCAGTCGAACGCGGCCGAGATGTCGCGGCTCGCGTCGCCGGCGCGGCGCTGCTCGAAGCGCAGCGGCTCCAGCCCCTTCGGCCCGAACCTCCCCTCGCTCTCGATGACGACCGTGTCGTCGCGGAAGAGCCTGAACACGCCCTCGGCGCGGGTGGTGCTCTCGATCCGGTAGGTCYCGCCCTTGCGCACGAAGGTCTCGTGCACGCGACCGATGGCGATCCCGGCCGTCGAGATCTGGTACTCGGCCTCCACCACCGTCGGAACCGCGAGCGCGGGGCGCGCGAGCAGGCCGGCGAGGGCGAAGGCGAAGGCGAGGAGGGTCTTCATTTCGGGTCCCGGGGCGAGATGGCCCAGTCCGATGCAACGCCCGAACCCCTCACCTGGACGACATCGGCGCCCGAAAAGACCACCCGCCCCTCGGCGAGCCAGCGCGCCGCCTGGGGGTAGATGCGGTGCTCCTGCGCGAGGACGCGCGCGGCGAGCGTCTCTTCCGTGTCCGATTCCAGCACCGGCACGGCGGCCTGCACGAGGATGGGGCCGTGGTCGAGGGCCGGGGTCACGAAGTGCACCGTCGCCCCGTGCAGCTTCACGCCTGCCTCCATGGCCCGGCGGTGCGTGTCCAGCCCGGGGAACGACGGCAGCAGCGAGGGGTGGATGTTGAGGATGCGCCGGGGATAGCGGTCGATGAAGCCCGCCGTGAGGATGCGCATGAATCCGGCGAGGAAGAGGTAGTCGGGCGCGAACTCGTCGACAGCGTTCGCGAGCGCGGCGTCGAACGCCTCGCGCGTGGCGTGGGCCTTGTGGTCGACCACGCGCGTGGCGATGCCGCGCCCGCCCGCCCAGGCGAGGCCCGCGGCGGCGGGGCGGTTCGACACGACGGCGCGGAAGTCGAGCCCCGGCGCGGCCTGCACCAGGGCCTGCATGTTGCTGCCCCGGCCGGAGATCAGGATGACCGCGCTCTTCATGGAGGGTCCGTAACCAGATCAGGAGACCTGATCCGATTACCGCGCTAGACCACGACGGCCTGGGGCGCGTCGCCCTCGCGGGACACGATGGAGCCGACCTCCCAGGCCGGCACGCCATGGATGCCCAGCGCGGCGATGGCGGCGGCGGCGTTCTCCTTCGCCACGACGACGATCATGCCGATCCCGCAGTTGAAGGTGCGGTGCATCTCGGCCTCGGGGACGTTGCCGTTCGTCTGCAGCCAGTCGAACACGGCGGGCCGCGGCCAGCGCGACTTCTCCAGGCGGGCGGCGGTGCCGGCGGGAAGGACGCGCGGGACGTTCTCCACGAGCCCGCCGCCGGTGATGTGGGCGATGCCCTTGACGGGCATCTTCTCGATGAGCGAGAGCACGGGCTTCACGTAGATGCGCGTGGGCTCCAGCAGCGCCTCGCCCAGCGTGCGGCCGTCGAAGGGCTCCTCGAGCGGCGCCTCGCTGACGGCGAGGATCTTCCTCACCAGCGAGTAGCCGTTGGAGTGCACGCCGCTCGAGGCCAGCCCGACGACCGCGTCGCCGGGCACGATGGTCGAGCCGTCGATGATGCTCTCCTTCTCCACCAGCCCCACGGCGAAGCCCGCGAGGTCGTACTCGTTCGGGTCGTACAGGCCCGGCATCTCCGCGGTCTCGCCGCCGATGAGCGCGCAACCGGCCTGCTCGCAGCCGGCGGCCACGCCCTTCACCACGTCGGCCGCCACGTCGACGCGCAGCTTCCCGCAGGCGAAGTAGTCGAGGAAGAAGACGGGCTCGGCGCCGGTGACGAGGATGTCGTTCACGCTCATCGCCACGAGGTCGATGCCGATGGTGTCGTGCTTCTTCATGCGGAAGGCGAGCTTGAGCTTGGTGCCCACGCCGTCCGTGCCGGAGACCATCACCGGGTTGCGGTACTTCTTCGAGACCTCGACCAGGGCGCCGAAGCCGCCCAGCCGGCTCAGGACCTCGGGGCGCGTGGTGCGCCCGGCGAAGGGCTTGATGCGTTCGACGAGCTCGTCGCCCGCGTCGATGTCGACGCCGGCGTCGCGGTAGGTGAGGGGGTTCGGGGCAGCGGTCACGGCGGCGCTTCCGGAGGGAAAACGGAGATAAATTCTACAGCATCAGGGGGACAGGTCCCGAGCCRCTCGCGCGGATCCGGACCTGTCCCCCCTCCGCCGTCAGGCGTCTCCGCTGCCTTTCATGGCGGGCAGGTGCAGCCGGGCGAAGTCGAGCATGCGCTGGATGGAGACCTTGGCGCGCTTTCCGACGGCCGGGTCCACGTGGATCTCGTTGCGCCCGCTCTCGAGCACCTCCAGCAGGTTGTGCAGGCCGTTCATGGCCATCCACGGGCAGTGGGCGCAGCTCTGGCAGGTGGCCCCCTTGCCGGCCGTGGGGGCCTCGATGAAGGTGACGCCGGGCAGGCGCTTCCTCATCTGGTGAAGGATGCCGCCGTCGGTGGCGACGATGTACTCCTTCGCCCCGAGGCGCTCGGCCGCCTGGATGATGCCGGTGGTGGATCCCACGGCGTCGGCCATCTCGATCACGCTCGCCGGCGACTCCGGGTGCACGAGCACCTTGGCGCCGGGGTGCAGGAGCTTCAGCTCCTCGAGCTGCTGCGCCTTGAACTCCTCGTGCACCACGCAGGAGGCGTTCCACAGCAGCATGTCCGCCCCGGTGACCTTGCGGATGTAGGCCCCCAGGTGCTTGTCGGGGGCGAAGAGGACCTTCTTCCCCTCGGCATGCAGGTGGGCGACGATCTTCTCGGCGATGGAGGAGGTGACCATCCAGTCGGCGCGCGCCTTCACCGCGGCGCTGGTGTTGGCGTAGACGACCACCACGCGATCGGGGTGCTCGTCGCAGAACCTCGAGAACGCCTCGGCGGGGCAGGCCAGGTCCAGCGAGCACTCCGCGCCGAGGTCCGGCATGATCACGCGCTTCTCGGGGTTGAGGATCTTGGCCGTCTCGCCCATGAAGCGCACGCCCGCCACCACGATCGTCCTGGCCGGGTGGTCGTGGCCGAAGCGCGCCATCTCCAGCGAGTCCGAGACCGTGCCGCCCGACTCCAGGGCGAGGTCCTGCAGGTCGGGGTGCACGTAGTAGTGCGCGAGGAGCACCGCGTCCATCGCCTTCAGGCGCTCCTTGATGCGGGCCACGAGCGCGGGCTTCTCTTCCGGGGTGACGACGCGCGGGGGCTTGGCGGGGGCGATTCCCAGGGCGCCGTCGAAGCGCTCGAAACGGATCTGGATGGGGGTGGCGACGGCCATGCGTTGTCTCCGGTGAGCGTTCGATTCTGCCATAGCGGGATCGTTCGGGGTCGCGTGCTAGAATCCCTTCCGTGTTCCACGCGCTCCGCGGCCCGAGCCCCGGGGCGCGCCCGGGCCAAGCCGGGCGGCGCAATCGGGCGCCGCGGCGCAGGCCCAGGGAGTCCCGATGAGGCAGCTTCTCCTCGACTTCACCCAGGCGCCCGCGCCCACCTTCGAGAACTTCGTTCCCGGCCGGAACGCCGAGCCGCTCGCGGCCGTGCGCGCCGCGCTCGCCGGCATCCCGGAGCGCGTCCTCTACCTGTGGGGCGAGACGGGCGCCGGCAAGACCCACCTCCTGCAGGCCTTCACCGCGGCGCGCACGGGCGCGCGCTACGTCCGCGGCGAGGACTACGCGGGCACGGAATCCGGCGGCACGCTGGTGCTCGACGACGTGGAGCGCCTGGCGGAGGCGCGCCAGGTGGCGCTCTTCAACGCCTTCAACGAGAGGGCCTTCGAGCTGATCGTCGTCTCCGCCCACGCGGCACCCCGGGACGTCGCGCTGCGGCGCGACCTCGCCACGCGGCTCGCCACGGGCCTCACCTACCGGCTGCTCGCCCTGAGCGACGAGGAAAAGCGCGCCGCGCTCGCCGCGCACGCGAGAGCGCGCGGTTTCGCCCTCTCCGAGGAGGTGGCGGCCTACCTCCTCACCCACGCCCGGCGCGACATGCCCTCGCTCATCCAGGCCCTCGACGCGCTCGACCGCTACTCGCTCGAGACGGGGCGCGCCATCACGGTGCCGCTCCTCAAGGCGGCGCTGCAGCCGGAGCTCACGTGAAGCTCGCCCTCTTCGACCTCGACGACACGCTGCTCGCCGGCGACAGCGACTGGCACTGGGCGCAGTACCTCATCGAGCAGGGCGTCCTGGATCGCGAGGACTACGAGCGCGCGAACGAGGTCTTCTTCGGGCACTACCGGCGGGGCACGCTCGACATCCACGAGTACCTCGCGTTCCAGCTCGCTCCCGTCGCCGGCCGCCCGCGCGGGGAGATCGAGGCCTGGCACCGCGGCTTCATGGCGCAGAAGGTCCGCCCCCTCATCCACGCCAAGACGCCGGCGCTGCTCGCCGCCCATTCCGGCGCGCTGGTGGCGATCGTGACGGCCACCAGCCGCTTCATCACCGGGCCCATCGCGGCCGAGCTGGGCGTGGAGCACCTCATCGCGACGGAGGCCGAGGAGCTCCCCGACGGGCGCTTCACGGGCCGCCCCGCGGGCACCCCGGCCTTCCGCGAGGGCAAGGTCGAGCGCCTGCACGAGTGGCTCTCCTCGCTCGGCCTGCGCTTCGAGGAATTCGAGGAGACCTGGTTCTACAGCGATTCCCGCAACGACCTGCCGCTGCTCGAGCTGGTGTCGAGGCCGGTGGCGGTCGATCCCGATCCCACGCTCGAGAGCCACGCCCGCGACCGCGGCTGGCCCATCCTGAGGATGCGCGCATGATCAAGTCGTTCATCTCCCGGGTCTTCGGCCGCGGCGCCAAGCAGGCCGCGCACCCGTCGAAGCCCGTGGTCTACGGTCCGGACAAGCACCACATCCGCAAGGACCACATCAGCCGCGGCGCCCGCAAGACCTGCGAGGAGCTGCAGCGCGCCGGCCACACGGCCTACGTGGTGGGCGGCGCGGTGCGCGACCTCCTGCTGGGCATGCGGCCCAAGGACTTCGACGTGGCCACCAGCGCCCACCCCGACGAGGTGCGCTCGCTCTTCCGGCGCTCGCGCATCATCGGCCGGCGCTTCCAGATCGTGCACGTGATGTGGGGCGCCGAGACGGTGGAGGTCTCCACCTACCGCGCCCACTTCACCGCGAAGGATCCCGAGTCCGAGGACGATCGCGACACCCAGGACGCGCACGGCCGCGTCCTCTCCGACAACGTCTTCGGCACCCAGGCCGAGGACGCGGTGCGCCGCGACTTCACCGTGAACGCCCTCTTCTACGACCCGGTGAAGGAGGAGGTCTGGGATTTCCAGCACGGCGTGAAGGACCTGATCGCCAGGAAGCTCGTGATGATCGGGGACCCGGCCTTGCGCTACCGCGAGGACCCGGTGCGGATGCTGCGCGCCGCGCGCCTGTCGGCCAAGCTCGGGCTCGCGATCGACCCGAGGACCGCCGCGCCCATCAAGGAGCTGAAGCACCTCCTGGAGAACGTGCCGCAGGCGCGCCTCTTCGAGGAGATCCTCAAGATGCTGCTCTCGGGCAACGCCGTGGCCTGCGTGCAGAGGCTGCGCGAGCTGGAGCTGCACCACGGGCTGCTGCCGCTGCTCGACGACGCCCTCGAGGATCCGGCCACCGGGCCCTTCGCCATGGCCGCGCTGAAGGCGACCGACGACCGCCTGCGCGAGGACAAGCCCGTCTCGCCCGCCTTCCTGCTGGCGGCCCTCCTGTGGGGGCGCGTCGAGCGGCGCTGGCACGAGCTCGAGGAGAAGGGCCAGCCGTCCATGCCCTCGCTGCACTCCGCCATGCACGACGCGCTCGACGCGCAGCGCGGCTCGCTCGCGATCCCGCGCCGCTTCGACGCCACGATGAAGGAGCTCTGGCTCCTGCAGCCGCGCTTCCTGCAGCGCGGCGGCACCCGGCCCTTCCGCCTGCTGGAGCACCCGCGCTTCCGCGCCGCGTACGACTTCTTCGAGCTGCGCGCCCGGTCGGGCAACGCGCCCCTGGAGGTCGGCCAGTGGTGGGAGCGCTTCCAGGACGCTTCCGGGGAGGAGCGCGAACGCATGCTGCACCCGGACGAGGGCGGAAAGAAGAAGCGCCGGCGCCGCCGCGGCGGCAAGCGCCCGCCGGGCGAGGGCGGCTCGCCCGAGGAAGTGGCGCCGGGCGCGGACGAATGAGCGCGGCGCGCGCCGTGGTCGCGCTGGGCTCCAACCTCGAGGGCCCCGAGGCGCAGGTGCGCCGGGCGTTCGGCGAGGTGGGCGCGCTCGCGGGCACGCGGCTCCTTGCCCGCTCGGCCCTGTACCGCACCGCGCCCGTGGGCTTCGCCGACCAGCCCGCCTTCGTGAACGCCTGCGCGCTCGTCGAGACGATGCTGGGCCCGCGCGATCTCCTGGAGGCGCTGCTCGCCATCGAGCGCCGGCACGGCCGCGTGCGCGACGTTCCCAACGGCCCCCGCACCCTCGACCTCGACATCGTGCTCTACGGCGATCTCGTCCTGCACGAGCATGGCCTCACGATCCCGCATCCGCGCGCGCACGAGCGAGCCTTCGTGCTCGCGCCGTTGCTGGACGTCTGGCCCGATGCGATCATTCCCGGGCGGGGCGCGGCCGCGCGTTTCCGCGACGGCGTGCGCGACCAGGCCATCGAGAGGCTGCCGGAGGCGCCATGAAACACCGCTTCATCGTGGTCGAGGGCCCCATCGGCTGCGGAAAGACCAGCCTCGCGAGGCTGCTCGCCCGGCGCCTGGGCGCGAACCTCGTGCTCGAGGAGCCGGAGGCGAACCCCTTCCTCCCCCTCTTCTACCGCGACATGCGCCGGCACGCGCTGTCCACGCAGCTCTTCTTCCTCTTCCAGCGCCTGCACCAGCTCGAGGGCCTGCGCCAGCCCGACCTCTTCGGCCGCCCCACGGTGGCCGACTTCGCGCTGCAGAAGGACCCGCTCTTCGCCCGCCTCACCCTCGACGACAACGAGTTCGGGCTCTACACGCGCATCTTCGAGCACGTGAAGCCCCAGGCGCCCACGCCCGACCTCGTGATCTACCTCCAGGCCAACGTGGAGACCCTCGTCGGGCGCGTGCGGCGGCGCGGCAATCCCATGGAGGCGAGCATCTCGGACGACTACCTGCGCGCCATCTCCGACACCTACACGCGCTACTTCTACAACTACGACGAGAGCGCGCTGCTCATCGTCAACAGCGAGCGGCTGAACTTCGTCGACGTGCCCGAGCACTTCGACCTGCTGGTCGAGCGCGTGCAGCAGATCCGTGGCGGGAGGGAGTTCTTCAACCGCGCATAGGCAAGGGGGYCAGGCTACTTTGCACAAAARTTGTGCAAAGTAGCCTGRCCCCCTTGCCTATGCTGCAACGCAGCGAAACCGTGGCAGAATGCTCGTCCCGAACCGGCCGAAAGTCATTCCCCATGCGAGTGACCATCCCCAAGCTCCAGGAGCGCGCGCGAGGCGGCGAGAAGCTCGCCATGCTCACCTGCTACGACGCGAGCTTCGCGGCGATTTCCGACGCCGCCGGCGTCGACATCCTGCTCATCGGCGATTCCCTGGGCATGGTGATCCAGGGGCACGACTCCACGCTTCCCGTGACCATGGATGAGATCGAGTACCACACGCGCCTGGTCGCCCGCGGATCGGCGAACGCCCTGGTGCTGGCCGACATGCCCTTCGGAAGCTTCCAGGAATCGAAGGAGCGGGCCTTCCGCAACGCCGCGCGCCTCATGGCCGCCGGCGCCCAGATGGTGAAGCTCGAGGGCGGGGCGGTGATGGTGGAGACCACGCGCTTCCTCGTCGAGCGCGGCATTCCCGTGTGCGCCCACATCGGCCTCACGCCGCAGTCGGTGAACACGCTCGGTGGCTACCGCGTGCAGGGCAAGGACGACGACGCGGCCGGGCGGCTCGTCGCCGACGCCCGCGCGCTGGAGGCGGCGGGAGCCGCGATCGTCCTCATGGAGGCGATGCCGGCCGCGGTGGCCCGGCGCGTCACCGAGGCGCTCACGGTCCCCACGATCGGCATCGGCGCCGGCCCGGACGTCTCCGGGCAGGTGCTCGTGGTCTACGACATGCTCGACATCTATCCGGGCCGCAAGGCGCGCTTCGTGAAGAACTTCATGGAGGGCGCGCCTTCGGTGAAGGCCGCGATCGAGGCTTACGTGAAGGCGGTGAAGGAGAAGACCTTCCCGGCTCCCGAGCATTGCTTCTGAGAGTGATGCGGGTGAGAGGCTTTGGAAACGCCGATGAACGCCGATGCCACGCCGATGGCCGCCGATGAGCCGATGCGAGTCCGTGCAAGATGGACCTGATCCACACCGTTTCTGAATTGCGGGCGCGGCTGAAGGGCGAGGCGTCGGTGGTCCTCGTGCCGACGATGGGGAACCTGCATGCCGGGCACCTCGCGCTCGTGGAGGAGGCGAGGAAGCACGGCGCGTGCATCGTGGCCTCGATCTTCGTGAACCGCCTGCAGTTCGAGCCGGGCGGGGACTTCGACCGCTATCCGCGCACTCTCGACGAAGATTGCTCGAAGCTCGCGAAGGCCGGCTGCCACGTGGTGTTCGCACCCGACGAAGGCGAGCTCTATCCGGAGCCCCAGGAGATCCTCCTGTCGCCGCCGAAGCTCGCCGAGCAGCTGTGCGGCGAGTTCCGTCCGGGACACTTCCAGGGCGTGGTCACGGTCGTCGCCAAGCTCTTCAATATTGTTGCACCGCACACAGCCGTTTTCGGGCGCAAGGACTACCAGCAGCTGGCCGTGATCCGGGCCCTGGTGCGGCAGCTGAACTACCCCATCGCGATCGTCGGGGTGGACACGGTKCGCGARCCCGACGGSCTCGCRATGTCCTCCCGKAAYGGCTATTTRTCCTCTGSRGARYGCACCGAAGCGGTGCGCCTCAACCGGAACCTGCGCCGGATCAAGGAGCTCGCGGAAGGCGGCGCGCGCGATTTCGGTGCCCTTTGCTCTTTCGCAATCAAGGACTTGACGGRYGCCGGCTGGCGCGTAGACTATGTTGCAGTGCGGAATCGATCCGGACTGGCCCTGCCGGGGCCCTCGGACCACGATCTGGTGGTGCTGGGCGCGGCCTGGCTGGGCAGGACCCGGCTCATCGACAACGTCGAGTTCCGCGCCTGAAGGGACAACCTGGGGCGGAAACCAGTTTTGGAGCACTTGCTCTAAAGAGTGCCGATAGACTGGCCAACGACACCCTTACGGAGAGTACGGGAAACCATGCAACGCACCATGCTCAAGTCGAAGCTGCACCGCGTCACCTGCACCGCCTCGGAACTGCATTACGAGGGTTCGTGCGC
>PQAI01000274.1 GCA_003105245.1 Betaproteobacteria bacterium
AGCGTGTCGAAGTCGAGCGGGATGTTTCCCATGGAGGCCGGAAGGATGCCTCCCGAGGCGCCGCCGGGCAGGTAGGCGTGGAACTCGTGGCCGTCGAGCATGCCGCCGCAGTACTCGTCGATGAGCTCCCTCGCCGTGATGCCCGCGGGCGCCACGTGCACGCCCGGGCGCTTCACGCGGCCCGACACGGAGAACGAGCGCAGCCCCTTTCGGCCGTTCCTGCCGTGGGAGGCGAACCAGCCCGCGCCCTTCTCCAGGATCTCGCGCACCCAGAAGAGCGTCTCGAAGTTGTGCTCGAGGGTGGGGCGGCCGAAGACGCCCACCTGCGCGACGTACGGCGGGCGCAGCCGCGGCATGCCGCGCTTGCCCTCGATCGACTCGATCATCGCCGACTCTTCACCACAAATATAGGCGCCGGCACCACGGCGAAGGTTTATCTCCGGAAGCGGTCCCGGGGGGTCGGCCCKGAGCGCCGCCAGCTCCTTCTCCAGCGCCTCGCGGCAGGCGTGGTACTCGTCGCGCAGGTAGATCCAGATGCGGTCGATRCCCACGGCCCATGCGGCCACGAGCATGCCCTCGAGGAASCGGTGCGGGTCTCGCTCGAGGTAGTGGCGGTCCTTGAAGGTCCCCGGCTCGCCCTCGTCGATGTTCACCGCCATGTAGCGCGGGCCCGGCTCGGCGCGCACGATGCGCCACTTGCGGCCCGTAGGGAAGCCGGCGCCTCCCAGCCCGCGCAGCCCCGCGTCCTCCATGGTCCTGACGACGGTCTCGAGGTCGCGCTTGCCGGCGATGCAATCCGCCCACAGCGCGTAGCCTCCGCCCTTGCGGTATTCCGCGTAGCCGATGTGGGAGGTGCGGGGCGCCTTCGTGAGGCCCTCCTTCACCACCGTGGCGACCTTCTCGGCCGTGGCGTCGCCGAAGGCGTTCTGGCCCACGCACACCGCCGGCGCCTCGGCGCAGCGCCCGATGCAGGGGGCAGCCACGACGCGCGCGTTCGGGCCCAGCGTGACCTTGAGCCGCTCGAGCAGGCCCTCGGCGCCGGCCATGCGGCAGGAGAGCGTGTCGCAGACGCGCACGGTGAGCTTCGGCGGCGCCTCCTCGCCTTCCTTCACGACGTCGAAGTGGTGGTAGAAGGTCGCGACCTCGAAGACCTCGGCCTGCGAGAGCTTCATGGCCTCCGCGAGCGCCGCGAGGTGCGCGGCCGAAAGGCAGCCGAAGCGGTCCTGCACCCTGTGCAGGTTCTCGATGAGGTATTCGGGCGCGCGCGGCGCATCTCCCAGCAGCGCGGCGATCTCGTCGCGGGCGGCGGCCTCGACCGCGCGGCCCTTCGGGGTCGGGCGGGCCTTGCGGATCTTCGAAAGCGGGATGGCGACGCGGTCGTTCATGGCGGGCTCGCGGTTGTCGTCGCGGAGCCGGCTTGGCTGGCGGCTCCCGGGGCCCGGGCCCTCGCGGCACGGCAAGGGCTGGGGAATCAGGCCCTTAGACTACCGAACCCGGGGCGAGTTTGGGCTTGACCCGAGTCAAGGGGCCGGCCGCGGGGCTACACGACCTTGAGGCGAAGCTCGCCCACCCCTTCCACGAAGCCGTGCAGGTCGTCGCCGCGCGAGACCGGGCCGACGCCCGAGGGCGTGCCGGTGAAGATGACGTCGCCGGGCTGCAGCTCGAAGTACCGGGAGAGGATCGCGACCTGCTCGGCCGTCTTCCAGATCATCTGGTTGAGGTCGCCCTGCTGGCGGATCGTGCCGTTCACCTTCAGCCAGATGGCGCCGTGGTCCGGGTGGCCGATCTCGCCGGCCGGAACGATCGCCGTGCACGGGGCGGAGTGCTCGAAGGCCTTTCCGACCTCCCAGGGGCGGCCGAGCTTCTTGGCCTCGCCCTGCAGGTCGCGGCGCGTCATGTCCAGGCCCACGCCGTAGCCGAAGACGTGCCCGAGGGCCTCGGACACCGGGATGTTCTTCCCGCCGCGGGAGAGCACGGCGACCATCTCGATCTCGTGGTGCACGTCGGAGGTTTCCGGCGGATAGGGGAAGTCGCGGCCGCAAAGCAGGTTGTCCGGGTTCTTCTGGAAGAAGAACGGCGGCTCCTTGCTGGGGTCGTGCCCCATCTCCACTGCGTGCGCCTCGTAGTTGCGGCCGATGCAGTAGATGCGGTGAACGGGGACGCGCAGGGCCGAGCCGCGGACGGGCAGGCTCGGCGCCTCGACGGGCGGGAAGGCGAAACCGGCGGTGGAAGCCATGGGACCTTTCGATTCGGGAAGGCAGGCTACTTCTTCATGCCCGCGACGATCTTGCCGTAGACGTCCAGCTCGCTCGAGATCAGCTTCGCGAACTCGGCGGGCGTCATCTTCGAGGGCTCGGCCCCGGCGTCCAGCAGCCGCTTGGCCACGGCCGGATCCGCGAGGACCTGCCCCAGCGCCGCGTTGAGGCGGTTCACCACGGCGGCGGGAGTCCTGGCCGGCGCGGAAATGCCCAGCCAGAGCGAGGCGCGGTAGCCGGCAACGCCGGCCTCCTGCATCGTCGCGACGTTGGGCAGCTCGGGCGAGCGGGAGGTGGTTCCCACCGCCAGGGCCCGGATGGCGCCGCCCTTGATCTGCCCGAGCACCGCGGGCATCGACCCGAAGAGCACCTGCACCTCGTCGGTCAGCACCGCCTTGGTCGACTCGGCGTTGCTCTTGTACGGGACGTGCAGCATGTCCGTGCCGGTGGCGTTGAGGAACATGAGCGCGGCCAGGTGCGTGGTGGAGCCATGGCCGGCGGAGCCGTAGTTGAGCTTGCCCGGGTTCTTCTTCGCGTAGTCGATCAGCTCCTTCACGGAGTTCACGGCGAGCTTCGGGCTGATCACGAGGACGTAGGGCGTCTCGGCGATCATGCCGACGTGCTCGAAGTCCTTGACGGGGTTGTACTTGACGGTATCGACGGTCAGCGGGCCCACGACGTGCGTGCTGGTCGTGGACATGGTGATCGTGTAGCCGTCGGGCGCCGCGTTGGCCGCCGCCTGGGTCCCGACGGTGCCGCCCGCGCCGCCCTTGTTCTCGATGATGATCGAGACGCCCAGGACCTTCGACATGGCGTCGGCCGCGATGCGGCCCACGATGTCGGTGGAGCCGCCCGCCCCGAACGGCACGACCATGGTGATCGTGCGCTCCGGATAGCCCTGCGCGGCGGCCGGCATCGCGGCCAGCAGCGCCGCCGTTGCGATCAACCCCACTGCGTTCCTGATGTTGACGATGTCCACTTGCGCTCCTCCCCTTGTTGTTGTGTGCGTGTCTTCCAGTCCGGATCCGCCGTTCAGGCGCCTGCGCCCCAGGGCTTGATGGCCGCCTTGAGCTGCTTGTAGCCGTCGATGTAGCGGGGACGCTTGGCCCCGTAGACCGAGTCGAACACCTTCAGCTGCTCGTCCAGCCAGGCCGCGAGCTTCGCGTTGCCGGGGTTGGCCGCCTTGTAGGCCTCGTTGATGAGCACGAAGTGGATGCGCGGGTCGTAGGGCTGCTTGCTGCCGCCCACCGTCTCGTCGCCCTCCAGCAGGCGCAGCAGCATGGCGTCGGCCGAGCCCAGGGTCTGCTCGTAGATGGGCTCGCCGTGGACGCGGTACATGACGCTGGTCATGTCCTTGCCGTTGGTCATGGTGAAGCCCATCTGCTTCCAGAGGTCGTTGATGTCGACCTTGGCGCCGGCCTTGTCGAGCACGATCTGGCCCCAGGCGCGCAGGACGTCGGGCGCGTCGGCCATGAGGTCGGTCAGGCGGTCGCCGTCGAGGTCGGTCGAGTAGACGACCGTCGGCACCTGCCGGATCATGTCGTGCAGCATGATGCCGAAGTTGGTGTCGGAGATGTGCTCGTAGATGTCGCCGCCCCAGTTCTCCATCCCCGCCTTGAAGTCCTTCGGCAGCAGGGCGACGATGGCGTCCACGTTGGCGCGGTGCTCCTCGTAGGCGTCGACGGTGTAGCGGCGCTTGAGCTTGAACTTCGTGCCCTGGAGGAGCCACCGGAAGATGCCGGCGTTCACCGCGTCCTCCTGCGCCTGCGTGGGCTTGGTGGCCACGCGGCCGATCTGCCCCGTCTCGTGGACCATCTTCAGGAACAGGCGCGCCGCGTACGCCATGCGCACGCCGGGCGTGTTCATCTCCGAGTGGATGTTGCCGGTATCGGGGTCGACCCGGAACTTCTTCTTGTCCTGCGAGTAGGGCAGGCCCGGCATGAAGCGGATGTTGGTGATACCGCCGTACGGGCGGACGTTGCAGTAGACGCCCGCGGCCGTGCGCAGGGGCGCGTTGGCCGACTTGCCGGCCACCACGACCTTCTTGCCGCCCTCGTTCACCATGAAGTCGCCCGCGGTGGACCACTTGAGCGAGGTGTAGTCGAGCTTGCCGAACCACTCGAGCGAGACGAGCTTCGTGTCGTGGCGGAACTGCGCCATCATCGGCACGCCGAGGAAGGGCAGGCCCAGGACGTCGAGCGCCATGATGGTGCCGTTCAGCGCGAACATGTCGGTGAAGGCGTGGGCCACCGGCTTCACGCCGCCCGCGGCGCTGCCGCCCTCCCAGATGATGGCGTCGGGGTAGCCGGTCGGCCGGATGGCCGAGCGCTTGTAGATCGAGTCCAGGAGCTTGAAGAGGTCGCCGTGCTGTTCTTCCTGGGCGATCTTGACGAGGTCGATGTACGTGGTCATGGGAGGGAAGCCTTGCGTTCGGGGGAGGGGGTGGCCGGGGGCCCGGCCGGACCCGCGATTATCCCATTCCTGCTTCCGGAGCGGCAATCTCCCGGCCGCCGGTCCTTGACCTGGCGCAAGCCCCTCGGGGGCCTGTGCCAGAATGCCCTCCCATGTGCCGCGCCCTCCTCTACCTCGGCGAGCCCGTCCTGCTGGACAACCTGCTCTACCGGCCCGATTCCGCGCTGGTGCGGCAGAGCTACATGCCCAAGATGCTGCACATGCTGAACCTCGCCGGGTTCGGCCTGCGCGCCTGGGACGCGGGTTCGCGGGCACCGGAAAGGCCCTGGTCCTACGCCTCCACGGAGCTGCCGGTCTTCGACCGCAACCTCAAGAACCTCGCCGAGAAGGTGGAGGCCGGGGCCGTGCTGGCCCACGTGCGCGGCGTGGCGTACTCGACCGCGGTGGACATCTCGCTCGCGAACGTCCATCCGTTCCAGTTCCCCGGCACGCGCCTCGCGATGGCGCACAACGGCGACCTCGCGCGCTTCGCCGAGCTCAAGCCCCTCATCGCGCCCCACGTCCTCCCCGCCATCGCCCGCCAAGTCCGCGGCACCACGGACAGCGAGTGGATCTACGCCTTGGTGCTCTCCGGCCTTCGCGATCCCTCGGCCGCCCCGGAGGGCGACGAGCTCGTCGATTCCATCACGCGCGCCCTGGCCATCGTCCGTTCCGCCCGCGAGGCGCTCGGCATCGACGTCTCCTCCTCGGTGAACCTTTTCTTCGCGGACGGCACCCAGCTCGCCGCCGTGCGCTACTGCTTCGACTTCGGCCGCTACGCCACGGACGACCCGGCGCGGGTGCACGAGGCCAACCTCAATTTCCTGAGCCTGTGGTACACGCTCGGCCGCGATTACGGCCTGCACGACGGGGAATGGAGGATGACCGGCGGGGCGGAGGCGGCGAGCTCCATCCTCGTGGCCTCGGAACCGCTCACGCGCGACGTCGCGTCCTGGGTCGAGGTGCCGGAGTATTCTGTGCTGCACGCCGGCCTGCGCGAAGGCCGGCCGGCCGTGACCCTGCGGCTCCTCGACTGATCCCGCGCGAGCGGGGGGAGGCTTCGGAAATGGGCGAATCCATCCGAATTCCGGACGACGCACTGGCCCGCTTCTCGGTGCTGCGCCAGTCCGCCGACGAGGCGTCCGCGGGCGCGATCGAGGCCCTGGTGCGGGAGGGCGGCGACCGGGCGCTCAACCGCGTGAACGTCCTCGAGTTCGCGCGTGGCCGGGGGCTCGACGAGCAGAAGGCGATCGGCGCCTTCCTGCACGCCTCGCGCCTGGGCATCTTCGACCTCTCGTGGAACCTGCTCTGCCCCGGATGCGGCGGCGTGCTCGAGGCCAACGCGACGCTCAAGTCCGTCAGGCGCACCGAGTACCACTGCGCGCTCTGCGCCGCGGGCTACGAGCCCACCCTGGACGAGATGGTCGAGGTGAGCTTCACCGTCAACCCGCGCGTGCGCCGGATCGCCGCGCACGATCCGCACTCGCTCTCCATGTGGGAATACCAGAAGCAGGTCTTCTGGAGCTCGGGGATCGACCTGCCGGAGGACAAGTTCGAGGAGATCATCCGCGAGATCGTGATCGACTCCGTGGAACTGCCCGCCGGGGAGAAGTGCATCCTCTCGGTGCAGCTCCCGGCGCAGTTCGTGATCGTGTTCGACCCGGTGACCCACGCCACCCAGTTCATCGACGTGAAGGGCGAGCCCACCCGCGACCGCCAGGACGTCGCGATGGTGTTCAACAAGGTGCAGGCCCCCTCGGGCACCCTCGAGCTGCGGCCGGGACCGCTTCGCCTGGCGCTCGAGAACCGGGCGGACGTGCGCGTGCTCCCCGCGCTCTTCATCGCGGGCGACGCCCTCCACGAGCTCCTCGGCAAGCGCAAGGAATTCCTCACGGCCAAGCGCCTGCTCACCAACCAGACCTTCCGCGACCTCTACCGGACCGACACGCTCGACGTCGACCAGCGGCTCGGGATCACGAGCCTCACGTTCCTCTTCACCGACCTCAAGGGCTCGACCGAGCTCTACGAGCGCGTCGGCGACCTCGAGGCCTTCGAGCTGGTGAAGGCGCACTTCCGGACGCTGAACGAGGTCGTCGCGATGAACGCCGGCGCGGTCGTGAAGACGATCGGCGACGCGGTGATGGCGACGTTCCCCACGCCCGATCGCGCCTTGTCGGCCGCGCTCGGCATGCGGGAGGCCATGCGCGAGCTCAACGATCGGCGCGGACACGAGGACCTCCTGCTCAAGATCGGCATCCACGAGGGACCCTGCCTCGCGGTGACGCTCAACGACCGCCTCGACTATTTCGGACAGACGGTGAACATCGCGGCGCGCGTGCAGGGGCTCGCGACCTCGCGTTCCATCTTCGCGACCCGCCCCGTGGTCGATTACCCGGCGTCCGCGCAGGTGCTCGGCGAGTCCGGATGCGAGGCCCTCGCGCAGCAGATCGCGCTGCGCGGGATCGCGGGCGAGGTCGCCGTCTACGAGATTCCCTGGAACGGCCCGGTCGCGGGCGCCTAGCCCGGGGGGGCGCCTCTCTCCGCCCAGAGCTGGGCCGCCCCTGCCGCCTCGAACTGCGCGGCTTCCCCTTCCCGTCGCGCGAGCCGCGCCTGGGTCGCGAGGCGCGTGAGCGCCCGGTTGGTGCGGCCCAGGGATTCCAGCAGGCTGCGCTGCACCGCCGCGCGCAGGCGCGAGGACGAGGCTCCCTCGCCGAAATACAGCGCCCGGAAGTCACCGGCCGGTATCTCCAGCAGGGTCGACGCCTCGCGCGCCACGGCGATCGAGCCGTGCGGGGTGCCCAGCAGCACGCCCATGAATCCCAGCGGCCGCCCCGGCCCCAGGACCGCGACACGGCGCTCGCGGCCATGGACCGGGCGCAGGATCTCCACGGCGCCGCGGGCGACGATGAACACGGCATCGGCGGCGCCGCCCGGCAGGTGCAGCACCTCGCCGCGCGCGAGCTCGAGGACGCGCGCGGCGGCGGCCACCTCGTCGATCTCCTCCGCGGGAAAGCGCTCGAAGAACGCGAGGCGCGGCAGGAAGGCCGCGAGGTCGAACGAGGCCCGGCGTCCGCGCCCGGCGCCCGCGAGGGGCTTCGATGCCCCCGTACGGTCCCTTGCCGGCCGGTCCTCGGGCGCGGCCAGCCCGGAAAGCCGCGCGTTCACCGCCCGAAGCCTCTCCGCCAGCACCCGCGTCACGGCATGCTGGAGCTCCCGCGCGGCGCCGTGCCGCTGCGAGACGACGGCGCGGAAGTCCTCGAAGGCGAGGAACCAGCCGTCCACGTGGGCCGTGGCGACGACGGTGGCCGTGCAGGTGCCGGCCTCCACCAGCGCCATCTCCCCGAAGATGTCCCCCGGTCCCAGGCCGGCCACCACGATGCAGTCGCCGCCGGGCGCGGGCACGCGTGCTTCCGCACGGCCGTCGCGCAGCACGAACGCGCCGCGAGCGGCATCGCCATGCCGGACCAGGGTGGCTCCCTGCACGAAGGAGACGGGGCGGGCGGCGGCGAGCAGGAGCTCGCGCGCTTCGGGGGAAAGGGACTCGAGGAACGGTTGCGGCATGGCATCCCCCGTTGAATGACCCTCATCCCCGACCCTTCTCCCGGATGGAGAAGGGGGCGCTTTTCTCCCCTCTCCCGCT
>PQAI01000275.1 GCA_003105245.1 Betaproteobacteria bacterium
AGCGCCCCCAGGAAGAAGCCCTGCGCCTGCTTGCCCGCGGCGATGTCCTCGGTGAGCGTGGGGATGAGGAGCTTCACCACCACGAAGGCCGAGATCTGCACCACGAGCGCGATCGCGCCCCAGATCGCCATGTCCACCAGGCCCACGCTGTACTCGATGGCCGAGGCGAGCGGGACGATGAAGCCCAGGAGCGAGCCCGACAGGCTGAAGGCCGCGGCGAGGTTGCCCTCCCGGATCAGCTCGAACTCGCGGTGCGGCGTCACGCGCACGTAGATCGCCACGTAGCCGACGAGCAGCGCCAGCGACACCGCGAAGTAGGCGAGGAAGTCGTCGAAGCCGGAGAAGGAGGCGAGCACGTGGCCCATGGCGTTTCCTTTGCGCGCGGCGGCGCGTCAGGTGAAGTGGTGGGGGAGGAAGCGGCTGGTGTTCTTCGTGATGGGCGAGGAATCCTCGCGGATGCCGATGCCCGCCGGCTCCTCGCCCACGATCCAGGAGCCGATCACCGTGTAGTTGCCGTCGAAGTTCGGCAGCTCGTGGTAGCCCTGCCAGATGAAGCCCTCCTCGCCGTACTCGCCCGGCTCCTCGATCGTGCGCCCGCCCGAGGTGATCGAGACGTTGGCGCCCTCGCGCGAGTAGAGCGGCTTCTTCACGAAGTCGGTGGCGAACTTCCCGGGCTCGAAGTAGGCCGGCAGCAGGTTCGGGTGGCCGGGGAACATCTCCCAGAGCACGGGCAGGATCGCCTTGTTGGACAGGAGCATCTTCCAGGCCGGCTCGATCACCCGCACCGTGCGCGCGAGCAGGTTCCGGCCGAACTCCTCGCGCACCATCCATTCCCACGGGTAGAGCTTGAAGAGGACGGTGATCGCCGTCTCGTCCAGGTCGCGGAAGAGGCTCCCGTCCCAGCCGATGTCGGCGATGTCGATGGCGCGCGCGTCGATGCCGGCCTGCGTGGCGGTGTCGCGCAGATAGTCGAGGTTGCCCTGGTCCTCGGCGCTGTCGGAGACGCAGGTGAAGTGCACGAGGCGGTCGGCGGGGAAGTCCTGCGCCATCTGCTTCCAGCGCTCGATGAGGCGCTCGTGGATCGAGTTGAACTGGTCGTGCCCGGGGAAGACGTCCTGCAGCCAGTACCACTGCACCACGCTCGCCTCCAGGAGCGCCGTGGGCGTGTCGGCGTTGTACTCGAGCATCTTGGGCTCGCCGGTGCCGTCCCAGGAGATGTCGAAGCGGCCGAAGAGGCTCTTCTCGTCGTCGTTCCAGCTCTGCTCGATGAGCGGGATGAAGGCCTCGGGGATGCGGAAGCGCTCGTAGTCGCCGCGCTCGATCACGCGCGTGGCGGCGTCGATGCAGCGCGACTGCAGCTCCCCGGTGGCGAGCTCGAGCTTGTCGACCTGCCCGGAAGTGAAGCGGTAGCAGGCCCTCTCGTCCCAGTACACGCCGTCGATCGTGTGGAAATGGAAGCCCAGGTCCTCGACCTTGCGGGGCCAGTCGATGCGGGGCACGAGGCTTTCGCGCTTCAAGGCCGCCTCCCTTCAGCTCGTCGACGACCGGCCCGAGGAGCCGAAGCCGCCGCGCGAGGTGGAGCCCGACGAGCCCCAGGAGCTCGAGGACCGGCTCGACGAGGAGGTCGACGAGCGCGAGGAGGAGGAGGTGGAACGCCCCCAGCCGGAACCCGGGGAGCGGTAGACGTAGTGCGGGCCGTAGAAGTAGCCGCGCCCGGCATGCTGCGGGTCGGTGGCCGGCGTGCAGTCCTCGGGCTTGTTGCCCCAGTCGGCCAGGCAGTCCTCGCGCGAGGCGTAGACGTCGCGGCGCTCGTCGCCGCAGCCGGCCAGTCCCGCCAGGCCGATGAGAACCAGGGTCACGCGGCTCGACGACTTGCGGATCTTCCTGAGCATGCCGCCTCCCGGCCGCCTAGGCGACCAGCTTCCTCACGTAGTTGGGCAGCGCGAAGACGGCGCGGTGCGTCTCCCCGTTGTAGTACTGCAGGTCGCCCACGCCGCGCGCGGCGAGCCGGCGGTCGATCTCCCCGGGCTCCACGGCGCGCGGGTCCAGCGAGTCGGAGGCGCAGGCGAAGCCCCAGATCGACCCGTAGAGCGGGATGTGCACGAAGTAGGGGGCGACCACGCGGAAGACCTGGCGCAGGTTCGCGAGCGTCTGCCGCACGCGGTCGGGGTGCGAGAAGGGCGAGCCCAGGTGCAGCACGAGCGCGGAGCCTTCGGCCATGGCGCGCCTGGCCAGCGCGAAGGTGGACGGCGCGTAGAGCTCCGCGGACGGCCCCACGGGATCGGTGAGGTCCATCGCCACGAGGTCGTAGCGCTCGGCCGTGGACCGCAGGTAGGCGAGCCCGTCGCCCACCGTCACCTTCAGGCGCGGGTCGTCGAAGGCGCCGCGGTGGACCTTGCCGAACTGCGCCCGGGAGACCTCGATCACGTCGGGGTCGAGCTCGGCCATGTGCACGAGCTCCATCGTCGAGTGCTTGAGGAGCTCTTCCGAGGAGCCGCCGTCGCCGCCGCCGATCACCAGCGCGCGGCGCGGCGCCGGGTGCGCCGCGGCGGCCGGGTGCACGAGGTTCTCGTGGTAGAAGAACTCGTCGCGCTCGCTCGTCATGTTGAAGCCGTCGAGCCGGAAGACGCGGCCGAGCTCGGGCGTGTCCCAGACCTCCAGGAGCTGGAAGGGCGTCTGGCGCCGCTCGACGAGCGTGCCGTCGAACCAGACGCCGCTCGCGTCGTTCAGGCGCTCGAGGATTCGCTCGGCCACGGGCGCGAGGGGCTACTTCACCGCCGCCAGGCGCTTGGCCTTCAGGGGGAGGTCGCGGCCGCGCCAGACCCGCTCCATCATGACGTCGCCGGGCTGCAGGGCCTCGACGAGGGTCTCGTAGAGCCGCTCCGCCTTCGCGCTGTTGTCGGAAGTGACGTTGCAGACGTACACGTCGAGCGTGGCGCCGTCGCGCTCCGGCCAGGTGTGGATCGCGAGGTGCGATTCCGCGAAGACGACCGCTCCGGTGGCGCCGCCGGCCTGCGTCGCGTCGAGGCCCTCGAACTGGTAGAAGTGGTCCCCGAGGACCGTGAGCCCGACATCCTTGCAGGCCGCCACGCAGGTTTCGCGAAGCCTGGCGGACGAGACCAGCATTTCGCCGTTCCGGCAGCCGTACAGGTCGGCGATGATGTGCAGTCCCTTCACTCCGTTACCTCCCTCTGGTGGCGGATCCTGCGAGGGGGATGCACTTGTCGCCCGGCCTCGGGCGCCCTCCGCGTCGCATCGCGCGACGGCGGCGGCGCCCGGATCACTCGGGCGGCGGGTGGAACCCTCTCTGCAGCGCTGTACTCAAGCAGTCTTTGCGGCGCAAAAACGAAGGCCGGAATTATAGGGGATTCCTCGCCGGCGCAGAAGCCCTTTTCGGGGATTTGCGCGGCCCGGCGGCGGCCTCGCGCACGTGCACGCCGGTGGTCTCCTCGATGAGCTTGGCGCCCTCTGCGGCGAGGAAGGCGCGGAAGGCCTCGGCGAGCGGCGACAGGCGCTTGCCCTGCCGGCTCACCACGTGCCAGTCGCGCGTGACGGGCGTTCCCTTCACGTCCAGGCGAACGAGGCGGCCGGTGGCGAGCTCGAGCCCCACGGTGTGCAGCGACAGGAACGCGAGCCCCATCCCCGCCATCACCGCCTGCTTGATGGTCTCGTTGCTGGCGAGCTCCATGCTCGAGGCGAGCTTCACCCCGTGCTCGGCGAAGACGCGCTCCATCGACATGCGCGTGCCGGAACCGGGCTCGCGCAGGAGGAAGTTCTCGCCCGCCAGGCGCGAGAGCTCCAGGCCGCGCTTCCTCGCGAGCGGGTGCTCGGGCGAGGCGATGATCCCGTGCGGGTGCTTCGCGAACTCGGTGGCCTCCACGTCGAGGCCGCGGGGCGGGCGGCCCATGATCGCGAGGTCCACCTGGTTCGCCTGCAGGGCCCCGATCACCTCCTCGCGGTTCACGACCGAGAGCTTCACGGTGACGCCGGGGTGCCGGCGCGAGAACTCCGAGAGCAGGCGCGGGGCGAAGTACTTGGCGGTGCTGACCACCGCCAGGTGCAGGCGCCCGCCCGAGATGCCGCGGATCGCCGCGAGCGCGTCCTCGCAGTCCTTGAGGCCGCTGTGCACCTCGAGGGCGAAGCGCGCCACCTCCGCCCCGGCCTCCGTGAGGTGGATCTTCTTGCCCACCTGCTCGAAGAGCGGCAGCCCCGCCTGCGACTCCAGGCTCTTCACCTGCATCGAGACCGCGGGCTGGGTGAGGTGCAGCTCCTCGGCGGCGCGCGAGAAGGACAGGTGCCGCGCCACGGCCTCGAAGACCTTGAGCTGGCGCAGCGTGATGTGGCGTAGCGGCATGGCGGCTCCGGGACCTTATGGAAACGATAACTTTTTTTGAGTTTACCTTATGGCAGCGCGGCCCTAGATTTCCACGGCGTCCCCCGCCACCGGAAACCGACCCATGAACGCCGCCGATCCCCTCCTCGCCCATCGCCTCGCCAGCGAACCCTGGTACCGCCCCGTCGCCGACGAGGTGGCGCTCTTCGAGGCCGCCTGGCAGGCGCGCATGCCGATGATGCTCAAGGGGCCCACGGGCTGCGGCAAGACGCGGTTCGTCGAGCACATGGCGTGGAAGCTCGGAAAGCCCCTGGTGACGGTGGCCTGCAACGAGGACATGACCGCCGCCGACCTCGTGGGGCGCTACCTCCTGGACGCCTCCGGCACCCGCTGGCAGGACGGCCCGCTCGCGCTCGCCGCGCGCCACGGCGCCATCTGCTACCTCGACGAGGTGGTCGAGGCGCGCCAGGACACCACGGTCGTGATCCACCCGCTCACCGACACGCGCCGGGCGCTCCCGCTCGAGAAGAAGGGGGAGCTCCTGCACGCCCACCCCGACTTCCTGCTCGTCATCTCCTACAACCCCGGCTACCAGAGCCTGATGAAGGACCTCAAGCCCTCGACCAAGCAGCGCTTCGGGGCGCTGGACTTCGGCTACCCCGCGCACGCGGTCGAGGCCGAGATCGTGGCGCACGAGGCGGGGGTGGACGCGGCCGTGGCCTCGAAGCTGGTGAGCGTGGCCGAGCGGGCGCGCAACCTCAAGGGCCACGGGCTCGACGAGGGCATCTCCACGCGCATGCTCGTGCACGCGGGCTCGCTCATGGCGCGCGGCGTGGAGCCGGTGGCGGCCTGCCGCGTCGCGCTGGTGCGGCCCATCACCGACGACCCGGACATGCGCGACGCGCTCGACGCGGCCGTCACCACCTACTTCTGACCGCCTCCCGGAGAGTCGCGCCGTGGGCGTGAACCTCGACGACTGTCGCGAGCTGCTGGAAGACCTGGGCCCGCACGCGGCCGAGGTGCTGCGCGCCTCCTGGCAGGAGGCCTCGCGCGCCCTCTCGCCGCGCGGCCTCGACGCCTACCTCGAGGGCGCGCGGTCCCTGCACGCGCTGGGCCGCGGCCCGGAAGTCGTCTCCGCCTTCATCCTCGGCGCCCCCGCCGTGGCCCGCGAGGTGGGCGAGGAGGCGCTCTCCGAAATGCTGCGCGCCTCGCTCTCGCTCGCCTCGAAGACGAGCGGCGGGGTGATCGCGCTCGCCTTCTCCGCGGCCCCGACGGCGGCGCGCCGGCTCGCGGACCCCGAGCTCTTCCGCGGCTGGCTCGAACTCCTGGCGCAGCTGGTCGCGCAGGCCCCGCGCGGCGTGCGGCCGATGCTCGAGAACATGGACCGGCTGCTGGCCGTGCTCACGCTGGGGGGCCTTCGGCGCTGGGCGCTGTGGGGCGCGCGGGCGCACGCCACCGACTTCGCCGCCCAGGAACGCTACTTCGGGCTCACGAGCCCCGAGGCGCTCTCGATCCTGCAGAAGGAGCGCAAGGGCACGCTCCTCGTCGACGTCCACCGACGGCTCTCGATGTACCTGCGCGCATTGTGGGGGCGGGAGTTCTGGTTGCGCCCCGCCGCGGGCGAAGGGGAAGCCGCGCGCCCCTTCATCGCCGACTTCACCATCCACCTGCCGGACGCGCTCGACGACGCGCCGGAAGCGGCCGGGCCGGACCTCTACCGCGCCATGGCCGCGCACGCCGCCGCCCACCTCGCGTACACGCGCGAGGCGATGTCGGCCGAGGGGCTCACGCCCCTGCAGATGGCGGCCATCGGCGTGATGGAGGACGCGCGCGTGGAGGCGCTCGCCGCGCGCGACTTCCCGGGCCTCGCCGCCATCTGGCGGCGCCTGCACCGCGCCACCCCTTCGGACGACGCGGGCGTGGGCGCCCTCCTCGGCCGCGTGGCGCGCGCGCTCGCCGATCCCGCCTACGAGGACCCGCACCCGGCCGTTTCCGCCGCCCGGCGACGTTGGACCGAAAGCGCATTGCCCCTCGAGTCCAACCGCGTATCTTGGGACGAGGGCGTCACGCTGGCGCACGACCTCGCGCGAGCGCGGCTCGCCTTCCACCCGCGCGAGGACCGGGCCGACGTGGCCTATCGCGACGACAACCGCTACCTCTGGGAATTCGACGAGGCCGACGCCGTCGGGGCCACCCCCTGGCAGGAGCGGCAGGTGCGCCGGCGCGTGAGCCTCATGGAGTTCGTGAACGAGACCGAGGTCGAGGGCGCCGGCGACGACGCCCAGGAGATCTGGACCCTCCCCACGGAGCTCTTCCCCTACGAGGACCACGGCCACAGCTACAACGAGCGCGAGGGCCGCCCGCCGGCGCCGGAGCCCGTTCGCTACCCCGAGTGGGACTACCGCCTCCAGGTCGACCGGCCCGACTGGTGCACGGTGCTCGAGGGCCAGGCGGCATCCGGCGACGCGGCGAAGATCGATGCCCTGGTGGCGGCCAACCGGCCGCTGGCCGAGAGGCTGAGGCGCCTCATCGAGGCCTTGCACCCCGAGGGGGTGCAGCGGCTTCGCCGCCAGGAGGAAGGCGACGACCTCGACCTCGAGGCGGCGGTGCGCGCCATGGTGGACCTTCGCCTGGGCGCCACTCCCGACACGCGGGTGCACCGGCGCTCGGTCCGGCGCGAGCGCGACCTCGCCATCCTCTTCCTGCTCGACCTCTCGCAGTCGACCAACGAGCGCGTGCGCGGGGCCGACTCGACGGTGCTGGACCTCACGCGCGAGGCCACGGCGCTCCTCGCCGACGCGATGGCGAAGCTGGGCGACCCCTTCGCCATCCACGGCTTCTGCTCCAACGGCCGGCAGGAGGTCGACTACACCCGCTTCAAGGACTTCGCCGAGCCCCACGGCGAAGCCAGCAAGGCGAGGCTCGCGGCCATGAGGGGCGAGCTCTCCACGCGAATGGGGGCGGCCATGCGCCACGCCGGCGCGGTCCTCGCCCGCCGCCCCGAGAGGAAGCGGCTGCTGGTCGTGCTCACCGACGGGGCGCCGTCGGACGTCGACGTGCGCGACCCCCAGTACCTGCGGGCCGACGCGAGGAAGGCCGTGGAGTCGCTCGCCCGCGAAGGCGTGGCCGCCTTCTGCGTGAGCCTGGACCCGGCCGCCGACGACTACGTCTCGCGCATCTTCGGCGCCGGGCGCTACGCCGTGGTCGACCGCGTCGAGCGCCTGCCGGAGCGCCTGCCGCTCCTCACCCTGGGGCTGCTGCGCTGATGCCCCCCGAGGATCATCTTCACCTTATGAAAACGATAAAGAAGCGTGACTGTCCCTTATGACAGCAAGCGCTTAAATTGGACCCGTACCGACCCGACGACGAGGAAACGACCATGAAGCCAGCCGCCAAGGCCTACAGCGCCGGCGTGAAGGAATACCGCCACACGTACTGGGAGCCCCACTACGAGGTGAAGGACACCGACCTCCTCGCCTGCTTCAAGATCACGCCGCAGCCGGGCGTGGACCGGGAGGAGGCCGCCGCCGCGGTCGCCGCCGAGTCCTCCACCGGCACCTGGACCACCGTGTGGACCGACCTCCTCACGGACCTGGACCACTACAAGGGCCGCGCCTACCGCATCGAGGACGTTCCCGGCGACGACACCTGCTTCTACGCCTTCATCGCCTACCCCATCGACCTCTTCGAGGAGGGCTCGGTGGTGAACGTCTTCACCTCGCTCGTGGGCAACGTCTTCGGCTTCAAGGCCATCCGGGCGCTGCGCCTGGAGGACGTGCGCTTCCCCATCGCCTACGTGATGACCTGCGGCGGCCCGCCCAACGGCATCCAGGTCGAGCGCGACAAGATGGACAAGTACGGCCGTCCGCTGCTGGGCTGCACCATCAAGCCCAAGCTGGGACTCTCGGCCAAGAACTACGGCCGCGCGGTCTACGAGTGCCTGCGGGGGGGCCTGGACTTCACGAAGGACGACGAGAACGTGAACTCGCAGCCCTTCATGCGCTGGCGCGACCGCTTCTCGTTCGTGGCGGAGGCCATCCGCAAGGCCGAGGCCGAGACCGGGGAGAAGAAGGGGCACTACCTCAACGTCACCGCGCCGACCCCCGAGGAGATGTACAAGCGCGCCGAGTACGCCAAGGAGCTCGGCATGCCGATCATCATGCACGACTTCCTCACCGGCGGCTTCTGCGCCAACACGGGGCTGGCCAACTGGTGCCGCGACAACGGCATGCTGCTGCACATCCACCGCGCCATGCACGCCGTGATCGACCGCAACCCGCACCACGGCATCCACTTCCGCGTGCTCACCAAGGCGCTGCGCCTTTCCGGCGGCGACCACCTGCACACCGGCACCGTGGTGGGCAAGCTCGAGGGCGACCGCCAGTCGACGCTCGGCTGGATCGACCTGCTTCGCGAGAGATACGTGAAGGAGGACCGCTCGCGCGGCATCTTCTTCGACCAGGACTGGGGCTCGATGCCCGGCGCCTTCGCCGTGGCCTCCGGCGGCATCCACGTCTGGCACATGCCGGCCCTGCTCGCCATCTTCGGCGACGACGCCGTGTTCCAGTTCGGCGGCGGGACTCTCGGCCACCCCTGGGGCAACGCGGCCGGCGCCGCGGCCAACCGCGTGGCGCTGGAAGCCTGCGTCGAGGCGAGGAACGCCGGGCGCCAGGTCGAGAAGGAAGGCAAGGAGATCCTCACCCAGGCCGCGAAGTCGAGCCCCGAGCTCAAGATCGCGATGGAGACCTGGAAGGAGATCAAGTTCGAATTCGACGTCGTCGACAAGCTCGACGTCGCCCACGCCTGACAAGGGAAGGACACCCCATGAGCACGATGCAGGACTACCACTCGAGGCTGTCGGATCCCGCCAGCCGCAAGTTCGGCACCTTCTCCTACCTGCCGCCGATGTCGGCGGAGGCGATCCGCAGGCAGGTGCACTTCCTGATCTCCCAGGGCTGGTCGCCGGCCATCGAGCACACCGAGCCGCAGCACACGGTGGGCTCCTTCTGGTACATGTGGAAGCTGCCGATGTTCGGCGAGACGAGCGTCGAGAAGGTGCTCGCCGAGGCCGAGGCCTGCCACAAGGCCAACCCCGGCAACCACGTGCGCCTCGTGGGCTACGACAAGCTGCGGCAGACGCAGGGCGCGGCCATGGTGATCTACCGCGGCAAGGCCGTGTGATGACCCTCTCGGCCCTGCTCTTCGACGTCGACGGCACGCTCGCCGACACCGAGGAGACCCACCGCCAGGCCTTCAACGCGGCCTTCCTCGAGTTCCGCCTGCCCTACGAGTGGAGCCGGGACCGCTACGAGGAGCTGCTGAAGGTCTCCGGCGGCAAGGAGCGCCTGGCGCACTTCTTCGAGGGCCTTCCGGTCTCGCGCGAGGAGCGCGCGCGCCTGCTCGCCAACGTCTCCGGCCTGCACCGCGTGAAGACCGAGCGCTACGCGGAGCTGGTCGCGAGCGGCGGGTCGCCGCTTCGCCCCGGCATCCGGCGCCTCGTCGAGGAGGCGCTCGCGGCCGGGATCCGCGTGGGCATCGCCTCGACGACGACTTCCGCCAACGTCGCCGCCCTCCTCGACGCCGAGCTGGGCCGCAACGCCCACAAGCGCTTCGCCGTGATCGCCTGCGGCGACGTGGTGCCGGCCAAGAAGCCCGCGCCCGACATCTACCACCTCGCGCTCTCGACGCTGGGCCTGGGCCCGGCCAACGCCGTGGCCTTCGAGGATTCCGCCAACGGCCTCGCGGCCGCCAAGGCCGCGGGGCTCTACACCGTGGTGACGCCCACGCGCTGGACGGCGTTCCAGGACTTCGGCGAGGCCGACCTGACGCTCCCGCACCTGGGAGACCCCGACCACCCGCTGGACTCCGTGTCGGCCGGCCGCGTGGGCGGAGCCTTCCTCACGCTCGAGGCCCTGGCCCGGCTGCACGCGCGCGCGGCCGCGCGGGCCGCCTGAGCGCGGAGCCGGCGAAAACGACAAGGACGAACGGGCAAGGTACCCGCAACCCCGGAGCGAGGCCATGAGACAGACCATCCAGGTAGAGACGCGCCCCACCATCACGGAATTCCTGCTGCGCGAGCAGCGCAAGGCGACGGCGGCCACGGGCGCCTTCACGGCCGTGATCAACAACGTGCGCCTCGCCTGCAAGCGCATCGCGCACGCCGTGGGCCAGGGGGCGCTCTCGGGCGCCGTGGGAAGCGCCGGGACGCAGAACGTGCAGGGCGAGACGCAGGTCCAGCTCGACGTGCTCGCCGACGAGATCTTCGTGCGCACCAACGAGTGGAGCGGCACGCTCGCGGGCCTGGTGTCCGAGGAGCGCGAGGAGCCGGTGCAGATCCCCGAGGAGCACCCGCGCGGGCGCTACCTCCTCGTCTACGACCCGCTCGACGGCTCCTCCAACGTCGACGTGAACGTCTCGGTGGGCAGCATCTTCTCGGTGCTGCGCTGCCCCGACGGCGTCACGCAGCCCCGCGCCAGGGACTTCCTGCAGCCGGGCACGAGCCAGGTGGCCGCCGGCTACGCGATCTACGGCCCCACGACGATGCTCGTCCTCACGCTGGGCCGCGGCACGCACGGCTTCACGCTCGACCGCAACATGGGGGAGTTCATCCTCACCCACCCGGACATGACGATCCCGGCCGCCACGCGCGAGTTCGCGATCAACGCCTCCAACGAGCGCTTCTGGGAGCCGCCCGTGCGCCGCTACGTCGCCGAGTGCGTGCAGGGCAAGGCCGGCCCGCGCGGCGCCGACTTCAACATGCGCTGGATCGCCTCCATGGTGGCCGAGGTGCACCGCATCCTCGTGCGCGGCGGGCTCTTCATGTACCCGCGCGACACCAAGGACCCGTCCAAGCCGGGCCGGCTGCGCCTCATGTACGAGGCGAACCCGATGGCGATGATCGTCGAGCAGGCGGGGGGTGCCGCCTCCACGGGCCGCGGGCGCATCCTCGAGGTCGAGCCCACGTCGCTGCACCAGCGGGTGCCGGTGATCCTGGGCTCCCGCGACGAGGTCGCCCGCATCGAGTCCTACCACCGCGACCACGACTCGGGCGTCACGCCGCCGTCGGCGCCGCCGCTCTTCGGCGAGCGCTCCCTGTTCACGAAGGCCTGAAGAAGGGAAATCCAGCATGTCCGCCAAGCACCCCATCATCGCCATCACCGGCTCGTCCGGGGCCGGGACCACCTCGGTCATGCGCACCTTCGAGCAGATCTTCCGGCGCGAGGACGTGAACGCGGCCTTCATCGAGGGCGACAGCTTCCACCGCCACGACCGCGCGGAGATGAAGGCGAAGATGGCCGAGGCCCTGGCCGCCGGCAACCGCCACTTCAGCCACTTCGGCGCCGAGTCCAACCTCTTCGCCGAGCTCGAGGCGCTCTTCCGCGAGTACGGCGAGACCGGGCGCGGCAAGCGCCGCAAGTACCTGCACGACGAGGGCGAGGCCGCCCCCTACAAGCAGTCGCCGGGCACCTTCACGGCCTGGGAGGACCTTCCCGGGGACACCGACCTCCTCTTCTACGAGGGACTGCACGGGGCCGTGGTCGCCGACGGCGTCGACGTGGCGAAGCACCCGGACCTGCTCATCGGCGTGGTGCCGGTGATCAACCTCGAGTGGATCCAGAAGCTGCACCGCGACCGCTCGATGCGCGGCTACTCGACGGAGGCCGTGACCGACACGATCCTTCGCCGCATGCCCGACTACATCAACTACATCACGCCGCAGTTCTCGCGCACGCACATCAACTTCCAGCGCGTGCCCACGGTGGACACCTCCAACCCCTTCGTCGCGCGCTTCATCCCGACGCCCGACGAGAGCTTCCTCGTCATCCGCTTCGCCAACCCGCGCGGCATCGACTTCCCGTACCTGCTCTCCATGCTGCACGACTCCTTCATGTCGCGCGCCAACACCATCGTGGTGCCCGGCGGCAAGATGGACCTCGCCATGCAGACCATCCTCACGCCGATGATCTGGCGCCTGATGGAGAGGAAGAAGCAGGCGGCGTCCCGCTAGAAGGCCCCCGCCCCCGCATCCGATAAAATAGAGGTCCCCCAATGCAGTCCGCCCTCGCCCCCACTCGCATGGCCAAGACCACCGCCCGCCCGCAAGACCTCGCCAACGCCATCCGCGCCCTCGCGATGGACGCCGTCCAGAAGGCCAACTCCGGCCACCCGGGCATGCCCATGGGCATGGCCGAGATCGCCGAGGTGCTGTGGCGCCGCTTCCTGCGCCACAACCCCGCCAACCCCGCGTGGGCCGACCGCGACCGCTTCGTGCTCTCGAACGGGCACGGCTCGATGCTGCAGTACGCGCTGCTGCACCTCACGGGCTACGCGGTGTCGATGGACGACCTCAAGGCCTTCCGCCAGATGCACTCGAAGACGCCCGGGCACCCCGAGTACGGCATGACGCCGGGCGTGGAGACCACCACCGGGCCGCTGGGCCAGGGCCTGGCCAACGCCGTGGGCATGGCGCTCGCGGAGAAGCTGCTGGCCGCCGAGTTCAACCGCCCCGGGCACACCATCGTCGACCACCAGACCTACGTCTTCCTGGGCGACGGCTGCCTCATGGAGGGCATCTCGCACGAGGCCTGCTCGCTCGCCGGGACGCTCGAGCTCGGCAAGCTCATCGCCCTCTACGACGACAACGGCATCTCCATCGACGGCAAGGTGCAGGGCTGGTTCACCGACAACACGCCGATGCGCTTCGCGGCCTACGGCTGGCACGTGATCCCGAACGTCGACGGCCACGACCCGAAGGCGATCGAGGCGGCCATCGCCGAGGCGCGCGCCGACCAGTCCAAGCCCACGCTCATCTGCTGCAAGACCGTCATCGGCAAGGGCTCCCCCAACAAGGCCGGCACCGACGGCGTGCACGGCGCGGCCCTGGGCGAGGCCGAGGTGCTCGCCACCCGCGACGCGATCGGCTGGCAGCACCCCCCGTTCGAGATTCCCGCCGCCATCTACGAGGCCTGGGACCAGCGCCCGCGCGGCGCCGAGCTCGAGCGCGACTGGAACGCGCGTTTCGAGGCCTACGCCAAGGCGCACCCGGACCTCGCGAAGGAATTCCGCCGCCGCATGGCGGGCGACCTGCCGCCCAACTGGGGCGAGGTCGTGGAGGCGACCGTCGCCAAGGTGGTCGACAAGGGCGAGACCATCGCCACGCGCAAGGCCTCCCAGAACGCGATCGAGGCCATCGCGCCGCACCTTCCCGGCTTCCTCGGGGGCTCGGCCGACCTCACCTGGTCCAACCTCACCAACTGGTCGGGCTCGAAGAGCGTCTCGGCCGCGCAGGCGGGCAACTACCTGCACTTCGGCGTGCGCGAGTTCGGCATGGTCGCCATCGGCAACGGCATCGCGCTGCACGGCGGCTTCATCCCCTACTCCGGCACCTTCCTCGTCTTCAGCGACTACGCGCGCAATGCCGTGCGCATGGCCGCCCTCATGAAGCTGAGGAACCTCCTCGTCTTCACCCACGACTCCATCGGCCTCGGCGAGGACGGGCCCACGCACCAGGCGGTCGAGCACGTCTCGAGCCTGCGCCTCATCCCCAACCTCGACCTCTGGCGCCCCTGCGACACGGTGGAGACCGCCGTGGCCTGGGCCGAGGGCGTCGAGCGGCGCAACGGGCCCACGGCCTTCGCGCTGTCGCGCCAGAACGTGCCCTTCGTGAAGCGCTCGGCCGAGCAGGTCGCCGCCATCTCTCGCGGCGGCTACGTCCTCTCCGAGGCCCAAGGCGCGCCCAAGGCGGTAATCCTCGCCACCGGCTCCGAGGTCTCGCTCGCGCTCGCCGCCCAGAAGACGCTCGCCGARGCSGGCRTCCCCGTGCGCGTGGTCTCSATGCCCTGCACCAGCGYCTTCGACCGCCAGGACGCCGCCTGGAAGGCCTCCGTGCTGCCCAAGGGGCTGCCGCGCGTCTCCGTGGAGGCGGGCGTCACCGACTTCTGGCGCAAGTACGTGGGMCTGGAAGGCGCCTGCRTCGGCGTGGACAGCTTCGGCGAGTCCGCCCCGGCCGGCGCSGTCTACAAGCACTTCGGCGTCGACGCCGACCACGTCGTCGCCGCCGTGAAGTCCGTCCTCTAGGGAGGACACCGCACCCCCGCCCCCCGGACCGACCCTAGACCTGGGTCAAAGGGGGGTATGCCCTTTGGCTTAAAATGGACGTCTTTCCGCACCTTTCCGCCTCGGAGCTTCCAACATGACCATCCGCGTCGCCATCAACGGCTACGGCCGCATCGGCCGAAACATCCTCCGCGCCCACTACGAGGGCGGCAAGAAGCACGACATCCAGATCGTCGCGGTGAACGACCTCGGCAGCCCCGAGACCAACGCCCACCTCACGCGCTACGACACGGCGCACGGCAAGTTCCCCGGCACCGTCGTGGTGGACGGCGACCACATGGTGGTGAACGGCGACCGCATCCGCGTGCTCGCCAACCGCGACCCGTCGCAGCTGCCCTGGGGCGAGCTGGGCGTCGACGTGGTGCACGAGTGCACCGGCTTCTTCACTTCCAAGGAGAAGGCCTCCGCGCACCTCAAGGGCGGCGCGAAGAAGGTGGTCATCTCCGCCCCCGGCGGCAAGGACGTGGACGCGACCGTCGTCTACGGCGTGAACCAGGGCGTGCTGAAGGCCTCGCACACCGTGATCTCCAACGCCTCCTGCACCACGAACTGCCTCGCGCCGCTGGTGAAGCCGCTGCACGACAGGATCGGCCTGGTGAACGGCCTCATGACCACGGTGCACGCCTACACGAACGACCAGGTGCTCACCGACGTCTACCACGAGGACCTGCGCCGCGCCCGCTCGGCCACGATGTCCATGATCCCCACCAAGACGGGGGCCGCGGCCGCCGTGGGCCTGGTGCTGCCGGAGCTCAACGGCAAGCTCGACGGCTACGCCGTGCGCGTGCCCACCATCAACGTCTCGCTCGTGGACCTCTCGTTCATCGCCGCGCGCGACACGACCGTGGAGGAGGTGAACGCGATCATGAAGGAAGCCTCGGAGAGCCCCGCGCTCAAGGGCATCCTCAACTACAACAAGGGCCCGCTGGTCTCCATCGACTTCAACCACGACCCGGCCTCCAGCACCTTCGACGCGACGCTCACCAAGGTCTCCGGCCGCCTCGTGAAGGTCTCCTCGTGGTACGACAACGAGTGGGGCTTCTCGAACCGCATGCTCGACACCACCGTCGCGCTGATGGCGGCGAAGTAGGCCGTGGCCTCCTCGCCCGCCTTCGCCTGGGGGGTCCTGCTGCTCGCGGGGCTGGCCGAGGTGTGGTGGGCGGTGGGGCTCAAGTACACCGACGGCTTCACGCGCCCCGTGCCGACCGCCCTCACGGTGGCCGGGATGGTGGTCAGCGTCTGGCTGCTGGCGGTGGCGCTGCGGACGATCCCGCTCGGCACGGGCTACGCCGTGTGGACGGGCATCGGCGCCGTCGGCACCGCGGTGGCCGGGATGATCCTCTTCGGCGAGTCGCGCGACGCCCTGCGGCTCGCCTGCATCGCGCTCATCGTCGCGGGCATCGCGGGCCTGAAGCTCGCCACGCCCGACACCTGAAACCACCCGACGGAAGAACGACCATGAAAGTCCTCAAGCTCGCCGACCTCGACCTGAAGGGCAAGCGCGTCTTCATCCGTGCCGACCTGAACGTCCCGCAGGCCGACGACGGCACCGTCACGGACGACACGCGCATCCGCGCATCCGTCCCCGGAATCCGCATGGCGCTCGACAAGGGCGCGGCGGTGATGGTCACCTCGCACCTCGGCCGCCCGAAGGAGGGCGAGTTCTCCGAGGCCGACTCGCTGGCACCCGTGGCCCGGCGCCTTGCGGAGCTGCTCGGTCGCGAAGTGCCGCTCGCGCGCGACTGGGTCGACGGCGTCGACGTGAAGCCGGGGCAGGTCGTGCTCCTCGAGAACTGCCGCTTCAACAAGGGCGAGAAGAAGAACGACGAGGCGCTCGCGCGGAAGATGGCGGCGCTGTGCGACGTGTACGCCAACGACGCCTTCGGCACCGCGCACCGGGCGGAAGCCACGACGCACGGCATCGCGAAGTTCGCCAAGGTCGCGTGCGCCGGGCCGCTGCTGGCCGCCGAGCTCGACGCCCTGGGTCGCGCGCTCGCGAGCCCCAGGCGCCCGCTGGTGGCCATCGTGGCCGGCTCCAAGGTCTCCACCAAGCTCACGATCCTGAAGAGCCTGTCGGCCCGGGTCGACCAGCTCATCGTGGGCGGCGGCATCGCCAACACCTTCATGCTGGCGGCGGGGCTGCCCATCGGCAAGTCGCTGTGCGAGCCGGACCTCGCGCCGGAGGCCAAGGAAATCGCCGTGATGATGCAGGCGCGCGGCGCCGCGGTGCCCGTTCCCGTCGACGCCGTCTGTGGAAAGGCCTTCGCGGCGGATGCCGCCGCCACGACCAAGGACGCGAAGTCCGTCGACGACGACGACATGATCTTCGACATCGGCCCGCAGACCGCGAAGCGCTACGCCGAGATCCTGAAGTCGGCCGGCACCATCGTCTGGAACGGCCCGGTGGGCGTCTTCGAGTTCGACCAGTTCGGCGCAGGCACGAAGGC
>PQAI01000276.1 GCA_003105245.1 Betaproteobacteria bacterium
CGCCGCATCCCGCTCGCGCGCATCGCCGCCGAGCCCATCCTCACGCGCGAGCAGGGCTCCTCGACGCGGCTCGCCATGGACCAGGCCTTCGCGGAGGCGGGCCTGGTGCCCAGGATCGAGATGGAGATCCCGGCCAACGAGACCATCAAGCAGGCCGCCGCCGCAGGCCTGGGCGTGGGCTTCCTTTCGGCGCACGCATTGCGCCAGGAGCTCGCACTCGGTAGCCTCGTCATCCTGGACGTGGAGGGGTTTCCCGTGATGCGGCAGTGGTACGTGGTGCACCGCCAGGACCGGCGCCTGCCCCGGATCGCGCAGGCCTTCGAGCGATTCGTGATCGACAACGGCGCGCGCCTCATCGGCCGCGACGCCGTGAAGCCGCGGAGRCSGCGATGAGCGGGCGTTCCCCCACCTACTACATCCTCTTCTCGGTGGCGACCTCGGTCGTCACCATGGCGCTCAAGGCGGGCGCGTACCTTCTGACGGGGTCGGTGGGCCTGCTCTCCGACGCGCTGGAATCGGGCGTGAACCTGGCCGCCGCCCTGGTGGCGCTCGCCACGCTCTCCTACGCCCACTCCGGGGAGGACGAGGACCACAACTTCGGCCACGAGAAGGCCGAGTACTTCTCCAGCGGCATCGAGGGGGCGCTCATCTTCGTGGCCGCCGCCGCCATCATCTGGAGCGCGATCCCCCGGCTCCTCGAGCCCCGCCCCCTGGAGCAGGTGGGCGTGGGCCTCGCGCTGTCGGTGGCCGCGGCGGGTGCCAACCTGCTGTGCGGCTGGTTCCTGCTCAAGGGCGCCCGCGAGCACCGCTCGATCACGCTGGAGGCCGACGCGCACCACCTGCTCACCGACGTGTGGACGACCGTGGGGGTGATCGCCGGCGTGGCGGTCGTGCATTTCACCGGCTGGCTCCTGCTCGACCCCCTCATCGCCATCGCCGTGGCGCTGCAGATCCTGTGGACGGGGTGGTCGCTCATCCGCCGCTCCTTCGACGGGCTGATGGACCGCGCCATCCCCGAGGAGGAGCGCGCGCGCATCGTCGCGGTGCTCGAGCAGGTGAGAGGGCGCGGCGGCGACTACCACCGCCTGCGCACCCGGGTGTCCGGCAAGAAGAGCTTCGTCGACGTGCACATCCTGCTGCCCGGCACGATGAGCGTGCACGAGGGGCACGACCTCGCGCACCGCCTGGAGGCGCAGATCGAGGAGGCGGTGCCGCACGTGGAGGTCCTCACCCACCTGGAGTCCCTCGAGGACCCCCGCAGCTGGGACGACCACCCGAAGCCCATGGGATAGAATTCCCGAATGGCCTCCGCCACCCCCGCCTCCGCCACCCCCGCCTCCGCCCAGGCGCCCGCAGCCGGSGTCGACCGCAAGCTCACGCTGAAGGAAGTGCTCGAGTGGGCCGTCCAGGACGGCCACGTCGCCCGCGAGGACGCGGTGAAGCTGCTCTCCGACCACGCGCGCGCCCGCGCGGGCAAGCACCCGATCACCCTCATCGCGGAGGCGCGCCTGAAGTCCACGGTCGTGGCCGGCGGCGTGCTCAACGCCGAGGGCATCACCGCCTGGCTCGCGGCGCGGATGCACATCCCCTTCTTCCACATCGACCCGCTCAAGATCGACCTGCGCGCGGTGACCGACGTGATGAGCTCCGAGTACGCGCAGCGCCGCGGCATCCTGCCGGTGGGCGTGAGCGGCAAGGAGGTGACGATCGCCACCTGCGAGCCCTTCATGCGCGCCTGGGAGAAGGAGCTCGCCGAGATGCTCCGCCTCACGGTGAAGCGCGTGCTCGCGAACCCCGCGGACATCGAGCGCTACCAGGGCGAGTTCTACAACCTCGCCAAGAGCGTCAAGCGCGCCGAGAAGGCGGGCGTGCAGACGAGCGGGCTGTCCAACTTCGAGCAGCTCGTGGAGCTGGGCAAGGCCGGCCGCCAGCTCGACGCGAACGACCACCACATCGTCCACCTCGTCGACTGGCTCTGGCAGTACGCCTTCGACCAGCGCGCGAGCGACATCCACCTCGAGCCGCGGCGCGACGTGGGCCTCATCCGCTTCCGCATCGACGGCGTGCTGCACGAGGTCTACCAGATCCCCTACCCCGTCCTGGTGGCGATGACCTCGCGCATCAAGATCCTGGGCCGCATGGACGTGGTGGAGAAGCGCCGCCCGCAGGACGGGCGCATCAAGACGCGCATGCCCGACGGCGAGGAGATCGAGCTGCGCCTGTCGACGCTGCCCACCGCGCACGGCGAGAAGGTCGTCATGCGCATCTTCGACCCGGAGGTGCTCACGCGCGACCTGGGCGACCTCGGGTTCACGAAGGACGAGCAGGAGGTCTGGCACAACCTCACGCACCAGCCGGGCGGCATCGTCCTGGTGACGGGCCCCACGGGATCGGGCAAGACCACCACGCTCTACACCACCCTCAAGCAGCTCGCCACGCCGGAGGTGAACGTCTGCACGATCGAGGACCCGATCGAGATGGTGGACGCGCGCCTGAACCAGATGCAGGTCAACCACGACATCGACCTCACCTTCGCCTCCGGGGTGCGCGCCCTCCTGCGCCAGGACCCCGACATCATCATGGTGGGCGAGATCCGCGACCTGGAGACGGCCGAGGTCGCCATCCAGGCGGCGCTCACGGGCCATCTCGTCCTTTCCACCCTGCACACGAACGACGCCCCCTCCGCGATCACGCGCCTGATGGACCTGGGCGCGCCCCCGTACCTGCTCAACGCCACGCTCCTGGGCGTGATGGCGCAGCGCCTGGTGCGCACGCTCTGCCCGCACTGCAAGCAGAAGGTGGCCTTCCAGCGCGAGGACGACCACGCGATGTGGAACGCGGTGTGCTCGCCGTTCAAGTCCGCGCCGCCGGCGGAGGTGTGGCGGGCCGTGGGCTGCCTCGAGTGCCGCAACACCGGCTACCTGGGCCGCATCGGCATCTACGAGATCCTCTCGCTAACCATCGACCTCAAGCGCCTGCTCGTCTCGGAGCCGGACCTCGTCAAGCTCACCGAGGCCTCCTACCGCGCCGGCATGCGCCCGCTGCGCGTGGCCGGGGCGATGAAGGTCGCGCAGGGACTCACGACCCTCGAGGAAGTGCTCAAGGTCGCCCCGGTCTGATCCCACGCCCGTGAAGAAGAGCCTCTACGACCTCGTCGGCGTGCCTCCCGTGGCTCCCCGGGAAATGATCGGCATGGCCTGCAAGCGCCGCATCGCCAAGCTCGAGGCCGCGGGCACGGACGAAGCGAAGGCCGAGATCTACGCCATCCGCGAGGCCTGGTCCATCCTGGGCGACGAGAAGCTGCGCGCGGGCTACGACGCCTCGCTCGCCGCCGAGAAGCCGGGCACCGGGCCCGCCGTCGATCCCCTGGCCGCCCGCATTTCCCCGGAGCTGGTCGCCACGGAGCTCCTCAAGCCGCGCCACCTGTGGGCGGAGAACTGGGAGCGATACCGCAAGCTCGTGTTCGTGCTCTTCTTCGTCGGGCTTTTCGCGCTGTCGGCCGTGTGGAACCAGAGCAACCGCGTGGCGCAGCAGAAGCGCATCGAGGCGGCCACCTACGAGGCCGAGTACGGCGAGCCGAAGGACGCCAGGGCGGCCGCCAAGCCCGCCGAGGCGAAGCCCTCCGAGCCCTTCTCGGCCGAGAAGTTCGAGCAGGAGATGCGGGAGCGCGAGGCGCAGCTCAAGGAGCAGGTCGCGAACGAGCAGACGGCGAAGGAGGACGAGTTCCGCGACAAGCTGCAGCGCGAGAACGACCCCTACGCCGGCCGCCGGCGCTCCCGCAGCCGCTGACCGGTGTCCGGCACCGCGACGGGTTCGCCCAGGAGCTCGCGCACCAGCGCGGATTCGCGCGCGTAGAAGCCTTCCGTGTGGAAGGTTTCCGGCAGCTTGTAGAGCTCGTAGTCGAAGTGGTGGCACATCTCGTGCACCAGCGTGCGCAGGAAGGTGCGGAACTTCACCACGTCGTCGCGCGCGGCCGTGCGCATCCACACGCTCGCGCGCGCCACCTGCCCGCCGTTGTCGGGCTCGTAGAGGCCGTGCAGCTCGCCGCCCGCGTCGCTGGGCCGGCGGGCCAGGATGCGCGCGCGCACCGGGGGCGTCCCGAGCTGGCGGTTGAGCGCATCCACCAGCGCCTGGCAGGCGGTTTGCGCGGCTTTCGGCTCGCCGGTGGCGAGCGCGGGCTCGACGGCGCGGGCGAGCGGCACGAGCGCGGCGGCGTCGGGAATGGCGATCCGGACGATCGCGTCGCTCTTGCGGTAGGTGCGCTGGCGGGCGGGGGAGAGACGGTCGTAGTAGGCGAACGGCATGGTCCCGGCAATTCTAATAGACTCGATTCCATGCCGTTTCCGCGCCTGCTCCGCCGCCTCGCCCCCCTCGCCGCCGCCGCCGTCCTCCTCGCGGGTTGCGCAGCCGTCGCGCCCGGCGCGCCGGGCGAGCGGCCGCGGCTGGTGGTCCTCCTCGTGGTCGACGGCGTCTCGCAGGCGCAGCTCGCCACCTACCGCGACCAGTACGGGCCCGACGGCTTCAACCGCTTCCTGAACCGCGGCGCGTGGTTCGCCGAGGCGCACTACGGCCACGCCTACACCGTCACCGCCGCGGGCCACGCGACGATCCTCACGGGCGCCACGCCCCGCCGCACGGGCATCATCGGCAACGAATGGCGCGATCCCGCCTCGGGACGGCTGGTCTATTGCACCGGGGACCCGGCGCACCGCGTCCTCGGCCACGCCGCGGTGCCGCTCGCCGGCACGAGCCCCGCGAACCTCCGCGTGGAGTCCCTGGGGGACGTGCTGCGCGCCGCGGACCCGCGCTCGAAGGTGATCGCGGTCTCCGGCAAGGACCGCGGCGCGATCCTGCCCGCGGGCCGGGCGGGAACCGCCTACATGTACCAGGCCCAGACGGGGCGCTTCGCCTCGAGCACGTACTACATGCAGGCGCACCCCGCGTGGGTCGAGGCATTCAACGCCGCGATGCCCGCCGACCGCCGCTTCGGCGCGCGCTGGGAGCCGCTGCTGCCCGCGATGGCCTACGCACGCTCCGCGCCCGACGATGCGCCCGGGGTGGCGCCCGGCGGATCCCTCCCGAAGGTGATGGGCGCGGGAAGGGACGGGCCGGGGCCGCTCTACTACGAAAGCCTGCTCGCGAGCCCCTTCGCCGACGCGCTGGTGCTCGACTTCGCGCGCGCGGCCATCGCGGGCGAGGCGCTGGGGAAGGACGACGCGCCCGACATCCTCTCCGTGAGCCTCTCGGCGCACGACTACGTGAACCACAACTGGGGGCCGCAGTCGCGCATCTCGCACGACCACCTGCTGCAGCTGGACGAGCTGCTCGCGGCGTTCCTTCGCGACCTCGACCGGGCCGTGGGCCGCGGCCGCTACCTCGCGGTCATCACGGCGGACCACGGCTTCGATTCCATCCCCGAATACGAGAAGGCCCGCGGCCGCGACGCCGGCCGGCGCCGGCCCGGCGAGACGCTCGCCATCCTCGAGGCGGGGCTCGCGAAGCGCTTCGGCCCCGGTCCCTGGGCGCGGGGCTGGAGCGCGCACGGGATCTTCCTCGAGAAGGCTCGCGCGAAGGAACGCGGCATCGACGGCCGCAGCCTCGATGGCGAGGCGGTGCGACTGCTGCGCGAGGATCCGGCGGTGGCCGCCGCGTTCGCCCGGGCGGATCTCGAGGACGAGGGACCCACCACGGTCCCCTACCTCGACGCCGCGCGCAAGACCTGGCATCCGGCGCTCTCCGCGGACGTCCAGGTCATCCCGAAGCCCGGCTGGCAGTTCACCTCCTACACGACCGGCACGACGCACGGCTCGCCGCACGACTACGACACGCACGTGCCGCTCCTCCTCTTCGGGCCGGCGTGGGTGAAGGCCGGGCGCCTCGACGCTCGCGTCGGGATCGTGGACATCGCCCCGACGCTCGCGGCGATCCTCGGCATCGATGCACCGTCCTCGTCCGAGGGCCGGGTGCTTCCGATCCGGCCTTGACGCTCTACTACGCCGACCACTTCGTGCTGCCGTTGCCGGCGGGGCATCGATTCCCGATGGCGAAGTACGCGCGCCTGCGCGAGCGGCTGGCGGCCTGCGGCGAATTCCGGTCCGACGATTTCCGCGTTCCGGAGGCGGCCCGCGACGAGGAGATCCTGCGCGCGCACTGCCCCGGCTACCTCGCCCGCGTGCGCGAAGGGAGCCTGTCGGCCGAGGAAGAGCGCCGCATCGGATTCCCGTGGTCGGCGGCGATGGTGGAGCGCTCGCGCCGCTCGGCCGGGGCCACGATCGCGGCCGCGCGCGACGCCCTCGTGCAGGGTTGGTCGGCGAACCTCGCCGGCGGAACCCACCACGCCTTCCGCGACCGGGGCGAGGGCTTCTGCGTCTTCAACGACGCGGCCATCGCCGCGCGCGCGATGCGCGCCGAGGCGGGAATCGCGCGCGTGGCCGTGATCGACTGCGACGTGCACCAGGGAAACGGCACGGCCGCGATCCTGCGCGGCGACGAGGCCGCCTTCACCTTCTCCATCCACGGCGCGCGCAACTTCCCCTTCGAGAAGGAGGAGAGCGACCTCGACATCGAGCTTCCCGACGGCACCGGCGACGAGGAGTACCTGCGCCAACTCGGGCTCGGCCTGGACGAGACGCTCGAACGCTCGCGCCCGCAGCTCGCGATCTACCTCGCCGGCGCCGATCCCCACGAGGGCGACCGGCTGGGGCGCCTCAAGCTCACCAAGGACGGGCTCGCGCGGCGCGACGCCATGGTCCTCGGCCGCCTGGCGGCGCTCGGCGTCCCGGTGGCGATCGCCATGGCGGGCGGCTACGGCCGCGACATCGACGACACCGTGGACATCCATGCGGCCACGGTGATCGCCGCGAAGCGGGCATTCGCGTGACCGGGCCCGTCGAGCGCTGGTTCGAGGCCTGCGGCTGGCGCGCGTTCGCCTTCCAGCGCGAGGTGTGGGAGGCCTACCTCGCGGGCGAGTCGGGGCTCGTCCACTCCGCCACCGGCACGGGCAAGACGCTCGCCGCGTTCCTGGGCCCGGCGGCAGAGGCGCTCGCGCAAGGGGAGCGGGAATCGCCGTCGCTTCGCGTGCTCTGGATCACGCCCATGCGAGCGCTCGCGGGCGACACGGCGCAATCGCTCGCGAAGGCCGCGGAAGGCCTGGGCCTCGCCTGGACCGTGGGGCTGCGCACGGGCGACACGCCGGCCGCGGAGCGCGCGCGGCAGGCGAAGCGTCCTCCCTCGGTGCTGGTGACGACGCCGGAGAGCCTCGCGCTCATGCTCTCGCAGGCCGAGGCCCGCGAGCGACTCGGCGGCGTGCGCGCGGTGATCGTCGACGAGTGGCACGAGCTCCTGGGCAACAAGCGCGGCGTGCAGGTGGAGCTCTCGCTCGCTCGCCTGCGGCGCTGGAACCCGGCGCTTCGCACCTGGGGGCTGTCGGCCACGCTCGGCAACCTCGACGAGGCCCTCGAGCGCCTTCTCGCGGGCGGCCCGGGGCGCGTCGTGCGCGGCGTCTCCGACAAGCCCGTGGTGATCGACACGCTCATTCCGGAAGACGTCGAGCGCTTCCCGTGGGCCGGTCACCTCGGGCTCGCGATGCTGCCGGAGGTGGTCGCCGCGCTGGAGGCCTCGCCCTCCACGCTCGTCTTCACCAATACGCGCTCGCAGGCGGAGATCTGGTACCAGGCGCTGCTGGAAGCGAGGCCGGACTGGGCGGGGGTGGTGGCCCTTCACCATGGCTCTCTCGACGCGGAGGCGCGCGCCTGGGTGGAGGCGGGACTCAAGGAGGGCCGGCTCAAGGCCGTCGTGGCCACCTCCAGCCTCGACCTCGGCGTCGACTTCTCGCCGGTGGAGCGGGTGCTGCAGATCGGCAGCCCCAAGGGCGTGGCGCGCCTGCTGCAGAGGGCCGGGAGGTCCGGCCACGCCCCGGGACGCACGAGCCGCGTGAGCTGCGTGCCCTCGCACGCGCTCGAATTCGTCGAGGCGGCCGCGGCCCGGCGCGCGGCGCAGGCCGGGCGCATCGAGTCGCGAAGGCCGGTGGAAAAGCCCCTGGACCTGCTCACGCAGCACCTGGTCACCATCGCGGCGGGCGACGGCTTCGTGGAGGAGGACCTCAAGGCGGAAGTGCGCTCCACGCGCGCCTTCCGGGACCTCACAGACGCCGAGTGGCGCTGGGCGCTGGACTTCGTCACTCGCGGCGGCGAGTCGCTCAAGGCCTACCCGGAATACCGGAAGGTCGAGGAGGTGGACGGCTGGCACGTGGTGCGCGACGCCGACATCGCCAGGCGCCACCGCATGTCGGTGGGCACCATCGTGTCGGACGCCTCGGTGGAGGTGCGCTACTTCAACGGCAAGCGCCTGGGCCACGTCGAGGAGTCGTTCGTGGCGTGGCTCTCGCCGGGAGACTCGTTCGTCTTCGCCGGGCACGCGGTCGAGCTCTTCCGCCTGGAGAACATGGTGGCCCTGGTGCGGCCGGCGCGGGCGCGCGCCTCCACGGTGCCGCGCTGGCAGGGCGGCCGCAGCCCGCTCTCGAACGAGGTGGCCGAGAGCGTGCGCGAGCTGCTGGAGGCGCACCTCGAGGGGCGGGCCGCGGAGCCGGAGATGCGCGCGGTGGAGCGGCTTCTTCGTCTTCAACGATCGTGGTCGCGAATCCCTCGCCGCCACGAGCTGCTGGTGGAGCAGTGCGAGACGCGCGAGGGGCACCACGCCTTCTTCTATCCCTTCGAGGGCCGCCACGTGCACGTGGGGATGTCCGCGCTGCTGGCCTGGCGCCTGGCGCGCGCCCGGCCGGCGTCCTTCTCCATGGCGTTCAACGACTACGGCTTCGAGCTGCTTTCGCGCGAGCCCTTCGAGCCGGGGCCGGCGCTTCGCGAGGGGCTCCTGTCGCCGGAGAACCTGCTCGACGACGTGCTCGCGAGCCTGAACGCCGCGGAGCTCTCCAAGCGCCAGTTCCGCGAGATCGCGCGCGTGGCCGGGCTCGTCTTCCAGGGCTACCCCGGCCAGCCCAGGACGGCGCGCCAGGTGCAGGCGACGAGCGGGCTCCTCTACGAGGTGTTCGCCCGCTGGGACGCCGGCAACCCGCTGCTGGCGCAGGCCGAGCGGGAGGTGCTGGAGCGCGAGCTCGAGTTCTCGCGCCTCGCGGCCGCGATGCGGCGGCTCGGGAACGCGAGCGTGGTGTTGCGGCGCACGCGGCAGCCCACGCCGTTCGCCTTTCCGCTCATGGTCGCGAGGCTGCGCGAGAAGCTCTCGAGCGAGAAGCTCGCCGACCGCGTGCGCCGCATGCAGCTCGAGTACGACCGCGAGGCCGACGAGGCGATGGCGTCGGACGCGCAGGCGGAGCTCTTCGAGTGACCGAGTGCGTCGTGGCGGGCGAGCGGCTCGTGCTGCTGGCGCAGCGCGCGGCGTGGTGGCCGGCGCGGGAGACCCTTTTCGTCGCCGACTTCCACCTCGGCAAGGCGGCGAGCTTCCGGCGCGCGGGCATCGCGCTGCCGGCGGGGACGACCACGGAGAACGTCGAGCGGCTGGAGCGCGCGCTGGAGGCCCGCGCGGCGGCGCACCTGGTCTTCCTGGGCGACTTCCTGCACAGCGCCGAGGGGAGGGCGCCGGCCACGCTCGAGCGCTTCGCGCGCTGGCGCGCCGCGCGGCCGGGGCTCGCGATCACCCTGGTGCGCGGCAACCACGACGACCGCGCCGGCGACCCGCCGGCCGAATGGGACATCCGCTGCGTGAATCCGGGCGAGGCGCTGGGGCCCTTCGCGCTGGTGCACGAGCCCGCGCCCGTGCGCGGCGGCTACGCCCTCGCGGGCCACGTCCACCCGGCGGTGCGCCTCGCGGAGCGCGGCGGCCAGTCGCTGCGCCTGCCGTGCTTCTGGTTCGGCCCTCGCGTGGGCGTGCTGCCCTCCTTCGGCGCCTTCACCGGCTCGGCCCTGGTGCGCCCGCGCGCGGGCGACCAGGTCTTCGTCGTCGCCGACGACGAGGTCATCCGCGTCTGAAGGGAACGCTTCCCGCTAGAGGTACCAGGTACCCGTACCAGGTACGCGTACCTGGTACCGGAGGCGGGCTAGCGCTCCGGCGGGCGGATCTCGCCGAAGCGGGGCAGGAACATGCCGGTGCGGCGGTCCTCGAAGAAGTGCGCCAGCGTGCGGCGCACGCTCGCGAAGGCGAGCTCGTCCCAGGGGATCTCGTCCTCGCGCACGAGCTTCACCTCGAGGCTCTCGGCGCCCGGGGAGAAGTCGAGGTCCAGCAGGCGCGCGCGGAAGATCACGTACACCTGGCTGATGTGCGGCACCGAGAAGAGGGTGTAGAGCTGCTCCACCTCGATCCTCGCGTTGGCCTCCTCCAGCGCCTCGCGCGCGGCCCCCTCGGGCGCGGTCTCGTTGTTCTCCATGAAGCCCGCCGGCAGCGTCCACTTGCCGTGGCGCGGCTCGATGGCGCGCCGGCACATCAGGATGCGATCCTCCCACACCGGCACGGAGCCCACGACGACCTTCGGGTTCTGGTACTGGATGTGGCCGCAGGCGGGGCAGACCGCGCGCGCGTGGGTGTCGCCCGGCGGGACCCTGTACTCCACCTTGGCGCCGCAGGCGTTGCAGTGGTTGATGGGGACCGGGTGGCGCGTCATGCGCGGCCGACGGGCGTGGAAGCCATGCGAGCCATGTTATCATAAGCCTATGAAATTCCTCGGAAAAACCATGCTCCTCGCGGCGGCCGCCTGGGCCGTCGCGGCGCACGCGTCGTTCGCCCCCGGCGAGAAGGTCATCGTGCTCAACTCCGGCGACGGCAGCATCTCCATCGTCGACCCCGTGACGAAGCAGGAGGAGAAGCGCGTTCCCGTGGGCAAGGAGCCGCACCACCTCATGGCCACGCCGGACGGCAAGGAGCTCATCGTCGCCAACGCGGCCTCGAACGACCTCGTCTTCCTCGACCCGAAGACGGGCGACATCCTGCGGCGCGTG
>PQAI01000277.1 GCA_003105245.1 Betaproteobacteria bacterium
CTGGCCTATGATGGCGGCACGACCGAGGAGTCCCCGCCATGACCGACCTGTCCGTGCGCAAGAAGCTCGCGACCTACAAGCCGACCCAGAAGGTGCGCATCGTCACCGCCGCCTCGCTCTTCGACGGCCACGACGCCAGCATCAACATCATGCGGCGCATCCTGCAGTCGATGGGCGCGGAGGTGATCCACCTCGGCCACAACCGGTCGGTGGAGGAGATCGTGACCGCCGCGCTGCACGAGGACGCGCAGGGCATCGCGATTTCCAGCTACCAGGGCGGCCACGTCGAGTTCTTCAAGTACATGATGGACCTGCTGCGCCAGCGTGGCGGCGAGGGCATCAAGGTGTTCGGCGGCGGCGGCGGCGTGATCGTGCCGGCGGAGGTGAAGGAGCTGCACGACTACGGCGTGACGCGCCTCTTCTCGCCGGAGGACGGCCAGCTCCTGGGCCTGAACGGCATGATCGGCTCGATCCTGCACGACACCGACGTCGACCTCTCGCCGCAGGCGCCGAAGTCCCTCGACGTGCTGGCGGACGAGGACCTCACCCGCCGCTGGCGTGCCCTCGCGCGGCTCATCACCGCGCTCGAGCTCGGGAAATCCGATCCGGCGCTGCACAAGGCGGTGCTGGCCCGGGCCGCGACGCGCAAGGTGCCGGTGCTCGGCATCACGGGCACGGGCGGGGCGGGCAAGTCGAGCCTCACCGACGAGCTGGTGCGCCGCCTGCGCCTGGACCTCGACGACGCGCTTTCGATCGCCGTCGTCTCCATCGATCCGTCGCGCCGCAAGAGCGGCGGGGCGCTCCTGGGCGACCGCATCCGCATGAACGCCATCAACCCGTGGTCGAAGGGCCCGCGCGTCTACATGCGCTCGCTCGCCACGCGCGAGGCGGGCAACGAGCTTTCCCAGGCGCTGCCGGACGTGGTGGCCGCCTGCAAGTGCGCGGGCTTCGACCTCATCGTGGTGGAGACCTCCGGGATCGGGCAGGGGGACGCCGCGATCGTGAAGCACGTGGACGCGAGCCTGTACGTGATGACGCCGGAGTACGGCGCCGCGAGCCAGCTCGAGAAGATCGACATGCTCGACTTCGCCGACTTCGTGGCCATCAACAAGTTCGACCGCAAGGGCGCGGCCGACGCCCTGCGCGACGTCGCCAAGCAGGTGCAGAGGAACCGCCAGGCCTTCGGGCAGAGCCCGGAGGCCATGCCCGTATTCGGCACCATGGCCGCGCGCTTCAACGACGACGGCGTGACGGCGCTCTACCAGGCGATCCTGCCGAAGCTGAAGGACCTGGGCCTGAAAGCGGGCGCCTCGCGCCTGCCGGCGGTTTCCACGCGCCACAGCACGAACCAGACGCCCGTCGTGCCGCCCCAGCGCACGCGGTATCTCGCCGACATCGCCGATACGGTGCGCGGCTACAAGCGCCACGCCGCCGCGCAGGCGGGGATCGCGCGCGAGCGCCAGAGCCTGCAGGCCGCCCGCCGGATGCTCGCCGAGGAGTGCAAGGACTCGAACGCCAACCTCGAGGCGCTGGCCGCCGACCGAGAGGGCAAGCTCGACAACCGCTCCCGCAAGCTCCTCGAGATGTGGCCGCGCATGCGCGAGTCCTACGCCGGCGACGAGTACGTGGTGAAGATCCGCGACAAGGAGATCCGCACCGCGCTCACCCACACGACGCTCTCCGGAAGCAAGATCCGCAAGGTGGCGCTGCCGAGGTTCGAGGACCACGGCGAGCTCCTCAAGTGGCTGCTGCTGGAGAACGCGCCGGGCTCCTTCCCGTTCACGGCCGGCGTCTTCGCCTTCAAGCGCGAGAACGAGGACCCGACGCGCATGTTCGCGGGGGAGGGCGACCCCTTCCGCACCAACCGCCGCTTCAAGATGCTCTCCGAGGGCATGCCSGCCAAGCGSCTKTCSACGGCCTTCGACTCGGTGACGCTCTACGGCAACGACCCGRACCTTCGYCCGGACATCTACGGCAAGGTGGGCAACAGCGGGGTTTCCATCGCCACGCTGGACGACCTCAAGGTCCTCTACTCGGGCTTCGACCTCACGGCGCCCAACACCAGCGTCTCCATGACGATCAACGGCCCGGCGCCGACGATCCTCGCGATGTTCATGAACACCGCGATCGACCAGAACCTCGACAAGTTCCGCGCCGACAACGGCCGCGAGCCCACCGAGGACGAAGCCGCCAAGATCCGCGAGTGGGTGCTGGAGAACGTGCGCGGCACGGTGCAGGCCGACATCCTCAAGGAGGACCAGGGCCAGAACACCTGCATCTTCTCCACGGAGTTCTCGCTCAAGGTGATGGGCGACATCCAGGAGTGGTTCGTGCACCACGGGGTGCGGAACTTCTACTCGGTGTCGATCAGCGGCTACCACATCGCCGAGGCCGGGGCGAACCCGCTCTCGCAGCTCGCCTTCACCCTCGCCAACGGCTTCACCTACGTCGAGGCCTACCTCGCGCGCGGGATGCACATCGACGACTTCGCGCCGAACCTGAGCTTCTTCTTCTCCAACGGCATGGACCCGGAGTACACCGTGATCGGGCGCGTCGCGCGGCGCATCTGGGCCGTGGCCATGCGCGACCGCTATGGCGCCAACGAGCGGAGCCAGAAGCTCAAGTACCACTGCCAGACGAGCGGCCGGAGCCTGCACGCGCAGGAGATCGCCTTCAACGACATCCGCACGACGCTGCAGGCCCTCATCGCGAGCTACGACAACGCCAACAGCCTGCACACCAACGCCTACGACGAGGCCATCACGACCCCGACGGAGGAGAGCGTGCGCCGCGCCATGGCGATCCAGCTCGTGATCAACCGCGAATGGGGACTGGCGAAGAACGAGAACCCCAACCAGGGCTCGTTCATCATCGAGGAGCTCACCGAGCTGGTGGAGGAGGCGGTGCTCAAGGAGTTCGAGGCCATCAGCGAGCGCGGCGGCGTGCTGGGCGCGATGGAGCTGGGCTACCAGCGCGGCAAGATCCAGGAGGAGTCGCTGCACTACGAGCACCTCAAGCACACCGGCGAGTACCCCATCATCGGCGTGAACACCTTCCGCAACCCGCACGGCGACCCCATCCCCGAGAAGCTGGAGCTCGCGCGCTCGACCGAGGAGGAGAAGCGCAGCCAGCTCGAGCGCCTGGCGGACTTCCACGAGCGCCACGAGAAGGAGGCGCCCGCGATGCTCGCGCGCCTGAAGCAGGCGGTGATCGCCAACGAGAACGTGTTCGCGGTGCTCATGGACGCGGTGCGCTGCTGCTCGCTGGGGCAGATCACCAACGCGCTCTTCGAGGTCGGCGGCCAGTACCGGCGCAGCATGTAGGAGGCGGCCATGTTCAAGGCGATCTTCCTCACCCAGGAGGGCAAGGCCACGAAGGCGGAGCTTCGCCCGATGCAGGAGTCGGAACTTCCCGCCGGCGACGTCGACGTGCGCGTGGAGTGGTCCACGATCAACTACAAGGACGCGCTCGCCGTCACCGGCAAGGGCGCGATCGTCCGGAAGTGGCCGATGGTGCCGGGCATCGACCTCGCGGGCGTCGTGGAGTCGAGCCGCAGCCCCGACTGGAAGCCGGGCGACCGCGTGGTGGTCACCGGCTGGGGGCTGGGCGAGTCCTACTGGGGCGGGCTCTCGCAAAGGGCGAGGCTGGAGTCGAAGTGGCTGCTGGAAGTGCTGCCGCCCTTCACCACGCGCCAGGCGATGGCGGTGGGCACGGCCGGGTTCACGGCGGCGCTTTGCGTGCGCGCGCTCGTGAAGCACGGGCTCGAGCCCGGTGACGGCGAGGTGCTGGTCACGGGCGCGGCCGGCGGCGTGGGCTCGATCGCCGTCGCGATCCTCGGCGGCATGGGCTACAAGGTCGTCGCTTCGACGGGGCGGCCGGCGGAGGAGGGCTACCTCAAGGGCCTGGGGGCGGCGCGCATCATGGACCGCGCCGAGCTTTCCGCGCCGGGCAAGCCTTTGCAGAGCGAGCGCTGGGCCGGCGTCGTGGACACGGTGGGAAGCCACACGCTGGTGAATGCCTGCGCCCAGACGCGCTTCCACGGCGCGGTTGCCGCGTGCGGACTGGCGCAGGGCTTCGACTTCCCGGCCACCGTCATGCCCTTCATCCTGCGGGGCGTCACGCTCTACGGGATCAACAGCATCCAGAACCCCAACGACGAGCGGCGCGAGGCCTGGGCGCTCATCGCGCGGCACGTGGATGCGGGCAGGCTCGAGGCCATGACGGGCGAGATCGGGCTCTCGGAGGTGATCGGCTTCTGCCCCTCGGTGCTCGAGGGCAAGGTGCGCGGGCGCACGGTCGTCGACGTGAACCGCTGAGCGTCGTGTACCCGAACCGCATCGTCTGCCTCACCGAGGAGCCCACCGAGGTCCTCTACGCCCTGGGCGAGCAGGCGCGCATCGTCGGCATCTCGGGGTTCACGGTGCGGCCGGCCCGGGCCCGCAAGGAAAAGCCCAAGGTTTCCGCGTTCACGAGCGCCAAGGTGGACGAGATCACGCGGCTTTCGCCGGACCTCGTCATCGGCTTCTCCGACATCCAGGCCGACATCGCGCAGGCGCTGGTGAAGCGCGGCGTGGAGGTCTGGATCGCGAACCACCGGACGGTGGACGGGATCTTCTCGTACGTACGACGGCTGGGCGCGATGGTGGGAGCGGCGGAGAAGGCCGAGGAATACGCGGACCTGCTGGAGGCGCGCGTGGCTGCCGTGCGGGCGCTGGGCAAGTCGCTCGCGCGCCGCCCCAAGGTCTATTTCGAGGAATGGGACGAGCCCTGCATCAGCGCCATCGGCTGGGTGAGCGAGCTGATCGGGATTGCGGGTGGCGAGGACATCTTCCCGGAGAAGGCGGCGTGCGCGATGGGGCGAGACCGGATCCTGGCCGACCCGTCGGAGGTCGTGCGGCGCGCGCCGGACATCATCGTCGGCTCGTGGTGCGGCAAGAAGTTCCGGCCGGAGAAAGTGGCGGCGAGGCCGGGGTGGGGCGCCATTCCTGCCGTGCGCGACGGCGAGCTGCACGAGGTGAAGTCGCCCCTCATCCTGCAGCCGGGCCCCGCGGCGCTCACCGACGGGCTTGACGCGCTGCAGGCGATCGTCTCGCACTGGGCGGGGCGCGGCGACCGCTGCGTGATCGCGGCATGAGCACGGTCGCGGCCATCGCCTCGCCGTGCATGAAGGTGTGCACGCTCGATCCCTCCGGAAGGGTCTGCCTGGGCTGCCTGCGGACGGCCGAGGAGATCGCCGGCTGGGCGGGGTTCAGCGATTCCCGCCGGGCGAAGGTGATCGCCACTCTTCCGGAGCGGCACCGGATCGTCACGGGCGCAAAGACTCCCCTCGCTACGAGGAAGTGCTCCAATTGCGGCATCGAATTCGGCTGCGGCGCCGAGGGCCCCGAGGGGGCCTGCTGGTGCACGCGCTACCCACCCGTCGCGCCCGTCGAGGGCGCCACCTGCCTGTGCCCCGCGTGCCTCGCGCACGCGGCCTCCTGAGGAAGAACATGGGACACCGACTCTCGCGGATCTACACCAAGACGGGCGACGACGGCACCACGGGGCTGGGCGACGGCTCGCGCACTTCCAAGGACGCGCTTCGCATCGAGGCGCTGGGGGCCGTGGACGAGCTCAACTGCGCGATCGGGCGCGTGCTGGCCGCCGAGGTTCCTTCCGACGTGCGGCAATGCCTGGACCGGGTGCAGCACGACCTCTTCGAGGTGGGGGCGGAGATCTCCCTTCCGGGGCAGGTGCGTGTCAACGAAGAGCACGTCGCGCGGCTCGAGAAGGAGCTCGACGGCTTCAACGGGAACCTGCCGCCGCTCAAGGAGTTCATCCTGCCGGGCGGGACTGCCGCTGCCGCCGACGCCCACTTCGCCCGCGCGGTCTGCCGGCGGGCGGAGCGTGTGCTCGTGGCGCTCGGCAAGCACGAGGAGATGGCGGACGACTCGCGCCGCTACGTGAACCGGCTCTCGGATCTCCTCTTCGTCCTGACGCGCGTCCTCAACCGCGCGGGCGGGCGCGAGGACGTCTACTGGCGGCCGGCGAAGCCCGGCGGCTAGTCGCGGCCTGCCGCAGGTTTGCCGAAGCGCCCGGCCCGTTTCGGCGCGGAAAACCTTTCCTTGACTCGCCTGCCGCGGGCGTGCCAAGGTCCCCGGCCATGGGACACACACTCCGGATCGTCGCCGCTTTCGTCGGCCTGCTGGGCTTGCAGGCAGGCTCCATGGATTTTGCCGCGGCACAGAAGTGGTCGGCGGCCAAGGTCGTCAGCTACCGCGTGGAGGGCGTTCACGGCGGGCGCGAGGCCGTGGTGTTCGGTGATTACGAGGGCAAGGCGGAGGTGATCGATCGCATCACGGTCGAGTTCACGTGGGACGTCAAGAAGCGCAGCATCATCGGACCGGTCACGGTAAAGGATGGCAAGACCGAGCTTCGCGACCTCAAGTCCGACGGCACCAACTGCCCGCCGCCGCAGCTCAATGGCGAGTACGAGCACTTCCAGAGCGTGTCCCATTCGATGAGCTCCCGCGACCAGATCCAGGTCAAGGGCGTGCGGACCTATCCGCCTGCACGCGTCTCCAACTATCCGGCGAGTTGCTCCATGCGGTCGATTCCGGGCGGCAAGGAAGAGGCGTTCCTGTGGGTGGCGGGGATGGGGCCCGAGGCGCTCGACATGCCGAGCCTGGGGAAGATGCCCGGCAGCCCCATCTCGTTCGCGGCCGATGGAAAGAGCTTCTCGGTAAAGGGCGCAGGCAACTGGGTCTGGACCTACCGGCCGACCATCGTGCAGTAGCGCCGATGGGCGGACGCGCCCGCGCGGAGCCCTGCGCATGCCCCGTCCGCCGGCGCGAAGCGGGACCGGGAACGATCGGTCGCCCTCGCGGGAGGGCCAGGGCCGTGGGTAGCGAAAGGCGCCCCTGAAGGTGTAAACAGTGAATTCATCGGGCGGGGTTTCCCTGTTCCGGGATTCGACCCTGGTCCGGCGCCACTCCACCGCAGGCATCCATCCGGGAGGAATAATGACGTCCAAGAACCGCCTCGCCCACGCATTCCTGGCCACCGCCCTGGCCGCCACCGCCGGCTGCGCCGCGTACCGGGTGGAGTCGAACATCGAAGAAAAGCCCGCACCTGCGCCCGCGACGGCTTCGTCGGCTCAGGTCCTGCTGTCGGAAAGCGGCTTCCCGGGCCGAAAGTACGCGGAAATCGGGCCCATTGACGTGTCGGTGAAGAAGCTGACCGTCTTCCACGCCGATCCAACGAAGGAGCAGGCGAACCAGGCCCTGATCGAGAAGGCCAGGCTCCTCGGCGCCGATGCCGTGATCAACGTCAGGTACGAGTCCGGCGTCGGCCTCACCACCTGGGGCTACATGGACGCGAAGGGCACCGCGGTCAGGTTCACGAAGTAGCGGAGGCCCCGGGTGGGGGCGGGTGGCCCGTGGCTAGGCGCCGCCTTGAGGTTCCTCGGGCTCGGGTTCCGGCTCCGGTTCCGGCTCCGGCGGCAGGAAGGAAGCCCGCCGCTTCTCCAGGAATGCCGTCACGCCCTCCATCCCCTCCGGAGAGGAGCGCACCTTCGCGATGCGGTCGGCCGTGTCCTGGATGAGCTCGCTCGTCACCGGGCGATTGGCCACGGCGCGGATGAGCGACTTGCACTCCGCCTGCGCCACCGGGCCGCACTCGAGCAGGGCGTCCACGATGAGGCCCAACTTCTCGTCGAGGTCTGCCTCGTCCCGCGCGATCTCGTGCACGAGGCCCAGGCGCCAGGCATCGGCGGCATCCATCTTCTCGGCGGAGAGGAAATAGCGCCGCGCCGCCCGCGCGCCGATGGCCGCGACGACGTAGGGGGAGATCACCGCGGGAATGAGCCCGAGCTTCGCCTCCGAGAGCGCGAAGGTGGCGCCCATCGTGGCCACCGCGACGTCGCAGCAGGCCACGAGCCCCACGCCGCCGCCGTAAGCGGGTCCCTGCACCCGGGCGACCGTGGGCTTCTTCAGCTCCGAGAGCGTGCGCATCAGGGCAGCGAGGGCCATGGCGTCGCGCTTGTTCTCCTCGACCGAGGCGCCGGCCACGCGGCGCATCCAGTTCAGGTCCGCGCCGGCGGAGAAGGACTTCCCGACGCTCGACAGCACCACGACGCGGATGCCTTCCTCGGCCTCCATGGAGCGCAGCGCCTCGGTGAGCTCGGCGATGAGCGCGTCGTCGAAGGCGTTGTGGCGGTCGGGGCGGTTGAGGGTGACGAGGCCGATGGGGCCCTGGCGGTCGATGGCGAGGTTGGTGGTCATGGTTGATGTTTCCTGAGATTAACCCTCACCCCCGGCCCCTCTCCCGGAGGGAGAGGGGAGCCGAGCGTGATTACATCCTGAAGACGCCGAAGCGGGTGTCCTCGACGGGGGCATTGAGCGCGGCGGCCAGGCCCAGGGCCAACACGCGGCGGGTGTCGATCGGGTCGATGACGCCGTCGTCCCAGAGGCGGGCTGTGGCGTAGTACGGGTGGCCCTGCCTTTCGTACTGCTCGCGGATGGGCGCCTTGAAGGCTTCCTCCTCCTCGGCCGTCCACTTGCCGCCCTTGGCCTCGATGCCGTCGCGCTTCACGGTGGCCAGCACGCTCGCGGCCTGCTCGCCGCCCATCACGGAGATGCGCGCGTTGGGCCAGCTCCACAGGAAGCGCGGGTTGAAGGCGCGGCCGCACATCCCGTAGTTCCCGGCGCCGAACGAGCCCCCGAGGATGAGCGTGAGCTTKGGCACCTTGGCGCAGGASACSGCCGTGACCATCTTGGCGCCGTCCCGGGCGATGCCCTGGTTCTCGTACTTGCGGCCCACCATGAAGCCGGTGATGTTCTGCAGGAAGAGGAGCGGGATGCCGCGCTGCGTGCACAGCTCGACGAAGTGCGCGCCCTTGAGGGCCGACTCCGAGAAGAGGATGCCGTTGTTGGCCAGGATCCCCACCGGCATGCCGTGCAGGTGCGCGAACCCGGTGACGAGCGTGGTGCCGTAGAGCGCCTTGAACTCGTGGAAGTCGGAGCCGTCGACGATGCGCATGATGATCTCGCGCACGTCGAAGGGGTGGCGCGTGTCGGTGGGCACGACGCCGTACAGTTCTTCCGCCGGATAGAGGGGCTCGGCCGGCGTGGCGAGGGCGGGCGGGAGTCCGCGCCGGGACGCCCCGTCGCAGTGGCGGATGATCTCGCGCGCGATGGCGAGCGCGTGGCGGTCGTCGTCGGCGAGGTGGTCGGTGACGCCCGAGGTGCGCGAATGCACTTCGCCGCCGCCGAGGTCTTCCGCGCTCACGACTTCACCCGTGGCGGCTTTCACGAGGGGAGGGCCGCCGAGGAAGATCGTGCCCTGGTTCTTCACGATGATCGACTCGTCGCACATCGCCGGCACGTAGGCCCCGCCGGCCGTGCACGAACCCATCACCACCGCCACCTGCGGGATGCCGGCCGCGGAGAGGTTCGCCTGGTTGTAGAAGATCCGCCCGAAGTGGTCCCTGTCGGGGAAGACTTCGTCCTGCAGGGGGAGGAACGCGCCGCCGGAGTCCACGAGGTAGACGCAGGGCAGGCGGTTCTGGGCGGCGATCTCCTGCGCGCGCAGGTGCTTCTTCACCGTGAGGGGATAGTAGGTGCCGCCCTTCACCGTGGCGTCGTTGGCCACGACCACCACCTCGCGGCCCTCGACGCGGCCGATGCCGGTGATGATGCCGGCCGAGGGCGCGTCGTCGCCGTACACGCCCCAGGCCGCGAGCTGGGAGAACTCCAGGAAGGGCGAGCCCGGGTCGAGGAGGCCGCGCACGCGATCGCGCGGCAGGAGCTTGCCGCGCGCGGTGTGCTTCTTCTGCGCCTCGGGGCCGCCGCCGGCGGCGACCTTGGCCACCTTCTCGCGCAGGTCCGCCGCCAGCGCCTGGTGGTGCTGGCGGCTGGCCTGGAAGGCGGGCGACCCGGTGTCGAGTCGCGTCTTCAGCTGTGGCATCGGGTCACTCGGTCAGGGAGCGGGCGATGAGCATGCGCTGGATCTCGCTCGTGCCCTCGTAGATCTGCGTCACGCGCGCGTCGCGGTAGTGGCGCTCCACCGGGTAGTCGCGCACGTAGCCGTATCCGCCGTGGACCTGGATCGCCTTCGAGCACACCCACTCGGCGGTTTCGGAGGCCAGGAGCTTCGCCTGCGAGGCTTCCGAGAGGCAGGGCACGCCCGCGTCCCGCAGGCGCGCGGCGTGGTGCACCATGAGGCGCGCGGCGTTCACGCGCGTGTGCATGTCGGCGAGCATGTTGGCGATGGACTGGTGCTCGGCGATCTTCCTGCCGAACTGGGTGCGCTCCTTCGCGTAGGCCACGGCCGCCTCCAGCGCGGCGCGCGCGATGCCCACGGCCTGCGCGGCGATGCCGATCCGGCCGCCCTCGAGGTTGGAGAGCGCGATGGCGAGGCCCTTGCCGCGCGGGCCCAGCAGCGCCTCGCCCGGCACGCGGCAGCCCGCGAGCACGATGGGGCAGGTGTCCAGCGCCTTCAGGCCCAGCTTCTTCTCGGGCTTCTGCACCTCGAAGCCCGGCGTGTCGGTGGGCACGAGGAAGGCGGAGAGGCCCTTCTTCCCGGCCGCGGGATCCGTCACGGCGAAGACCACGGCGAGCTTCGCGCGCTTCGCATTCGAGATGAACTGCTTGGTGCCCTCGAGCACCCAGCCGCCGGCGGCTTCGGTGGCGCGGGTCCTGAGGTTGTTGGCCTCGCTTCCCGCCTGCGGCTCCGTGAGGCAGAAGCAGGCGATGGCCTCTCCCGTGACGAGCTTCGGCATCCACGCCCGCTTCTGGGATTCGCTTCCCCAGGCGAGCACGAGGCCGCAACCCAGCCCGTTGTGCACGCTCATGAGCACGGCGGTGGCCGCGCACCCCGCCGCGACTTCCTCCACGGCCAGGATGTAGGAGAGGTAGTCGGCGCCCGTGCCGCCCCACTCGGGCGGGACGGTCATGCCGAGCAGCCCCAGCCCGCCCATCTTCGCGACGACCGCGTCGGGAATCGCGCCCTGGTCCTCCCAGGCGCCCGCGTGCGGCGCGAGCTCGGCCCGCGCGAAGTCGCGCGCCGTGTCGCGGATCATGCGCTGCTCTTCGGTCAGGAAGTCGTCGCGGGCTCTCGTCAGCATGGGGCGAGGGTCACTTCGCGTCCTGCTCGGCCTTCTCGATTGACTCCTGGGCCTTCTTGTTGAGGTCGGCTTCCATGCCCTTGGCCTGCTCGAGCGCCTTCACCTGGGTGCCGAAGGCGCCCTGCTTGGAGCGCTCCAGCGCCTCGCGCTGCTCGGTGGCGGCGTCCGCCTTGGGCTCCTCCTTCTTCTTGCCGCACCCCGCCGCCGCGAGGGCGGCGAGGAGGGCGAGGAGGGCGATGCCGGCGCGGGACTTCACGCGCGCGCCGCCTTCACGCGGTTGCGGATGTCGGCGCGGACCTTCGGCGGCAGGTTGTTCCAGCGCACACCGGCGATCGCGCCCGCGAGGGCCAGGCAGGAGGGCAGGCAATCGCGCTCGGGATTGGCGCGGCGAAGCTGCTGCCACGCGTCCCAGAACCCGACGCGCGTGAGGGCCTCGAGCGAGTCGATGCCGACGCTCTTCAGGTCGGAGGCGAGGTTGGGGCCGATGCCGGGCGTCTTCTCGATGGGCGTGATGTCGATGACCGTGGAATTCACAGGACCTCCAGGGCGACCGCGGTGGCTTCCCCGCCACCGATGCAGAGGGCGGCGACGCCCTTCTTCAGGCCGCGCTTCCTGAGCGCGTAGATGAGCGTGGTCATGATGCGCGCGCCCGTGGCGCCGATGGGGTGTCCCATCGCCACCGCGCCGCCGTTCACGTTCACCTTGTCGTGCGGGATGCCGATGTCCTTCATCGCGGCCATGGTGACCACGGCGAAGGCCTCGTTCACCTCGTAGAGGTCGACGTCGGAGGCCTTCCAGCCCGCCTTGGCGAGCACCTTCTGGATGGCGCCCACCGGGGCGGTGGTGAACCACTCCGGCTCGTGCGCGTTGGAGGCCTGGGCGACGATGCGCGCCAGCGGCTTGGCGCCGCGCTTCTTCGCGGTCGACTCCGACATCATCACCAGCGCCGCGGCGCCGTCGGAGATCGAGGAGGAGGTGGCCGCGGTGACGAGCCCGTCCTTGTTGAACGCCGGGCGAAGCGTCGGGATCTTCTCCACGTTCACGGTGAAGGGCGTCTCGTCGTCCTTCACCACCTCGTCGCCCTTGCGGCCCTGCACGGTGACGGGGGCGATCTCGTCGGTGAAGAGGCCGGACTTCGATGCGTTCACGGCGCGGGCCGTGGATTCCTTCGCGTACGCGTCCATCTGCTCGCGCGTGAAGCCGTACTTCTCGGCGGTCTTGTCGGCGAAGTGGCCCATGGGCTTGCCGTCGTAGGCGTTCTCCAGCCCGTCGAAGGCCATGTGGTCGAGCACCTTCTGGTGGCCGTAGCGGTAGCCGCCGCGCGCCTTGGGCAGCAGGTGCGGGGCGTTGGTCATGGACTCCATGCCGCCCGCCACGACGACGGTGGCGTCGCCCGCGACGAGCTCGTCCGCGGCCATCATGGCCGCCTTCATGGCCGAGCCGCACATCTTGTTGATCGTGGTGCAGGGCGTGGCCTTGTCGAGGCCCGCGCCGAGCGCGGCCTGGCGGGCGGGCGCCTGGCCCTGTCCCGCCGGAAGAACGCATCCCATGATGAGGTCGTCGACCTCCTGGGGACCCACGCCGGCCTGCTCGAGCGCGGCCTTGATGGCCACGGCGCCCAGCTGGGAGGCGGTGACGGAGTTGAACTTGCCCTGCATGGCGCCGATGGGGGTGCGCTTGGCGCCGACGATGACGATCGATTCCGACATGCTCGCTTCCTTCCTCTTTGTAGTCTGTGGTGCGGGTGCTGCGGGTTACAGACGCTCGAAGATGGCGGCGATGCCCTGGCCGCCACCGATGCACATGGTCACCAGCCCGTACTTGCCGCCGGTGCGCTGCAGTTCGTAGAGGCACTTCACGGTGAGGATCGCTCCCGTTGCGCCGATGGGGTGCCCGAGGGCGACGGCGCCGCCGTTGGGATTGACCCTGGCCGGGTCCAGGCCCAGCTGCTTCGTCACCGTCATCGCCTGCACGGCGAAGGCCTCGTTCGATTCGATGACGTCCATGTCGGCGGGCTTGAGGCCGGCCTTCTGGAAGACCTTCTGCACGGCGGGGATGGGGCCCTCGCCCATGATGTGCGGCTCGACGCCCGCGTGCGCGTAGGCCACCAGGCGCGCGAGCGGCTTCGCGCCGGCCTTGGCGGCGGCTCCCGCTTCCATGAGGACGACGGCCGCGCCGGCGTCGTTGATGCCGGAGGCGTTGCCGGCGGTCACGGTGCCGTCCTTCTTGAAGGCGGGCCGCAGCTTGGCGAAGTCCTCGGGCTTGGCTTCCTTGCGCACGTGCTCGTCGGTGTCGAACATCACCGGGCCCTTCTTGCTCTTCAACTCGACCGGGACGACCTGGTCCCTGAAGCGGCCGGCGGCGATGGCGGCGGCGGCGCGGCGGTGCGATTCCAGCGAGAAGGCGTCCTGCTCCTCGCGCGTGAAGCCGTGCTTGGCGGCGAGGTTCTCGGCCGTGATGCCCATGTGGCCGGTGCCGAACGGGTCCGTCAGGGCCCCCACCATGGCGTCGATGATCTGGCCGTCGCCCATCCTCTGGCCCCAGCGGCCGGCGGGCAGGAAGTAGGCGGCGCGGCTCATGCTCTCGGCGCCGGCGCCGATGGCCACGTCGATGTCGCCGAGCAGGATGTGCTGGGACGCCGAAACGATGGCCTGCAGGCCGGAGCCGCACAGGCGGTTCACCGTGAGGCAAGGCGTGCCGACCGGGATGCCCGCCTCGACGGCCGCCACCCGCGAGATGTACATGTCGCGCGCCTCGCCGTGCACGACGCTGCCCAGGACCACGTGCCCGACGGTGGCCGGGTCGATGCCCGCGCGCTTCACCGCCTCCTGGATGGCGATCGAGCCGAGCTTCGTCGCGGGCACGTCCTTCAGCGCGGCGCCGTAGTCGCCGATCGCGGTGCGCGCACCGGATACCACCAGGACTTCGCGTGCTGCCATCGTCGTTCTCCCTGTTTTCTCAGCGTGGAGTGGTGGGCCCTCAGGCGCTTTCCTCGAACAGCTCGCGCCCGATGAGCATCCTGCGGATCTCGTTGGTGCCGGCGCCGATGTCGTAGAGCTTCGCGTCGCGAAGCAGCCGCCCGGCGGGGAAATCGTTGATGTAGCCGTTGCCGCCGAGGGCCTGGATGGCCTCCAGGGCCACCTGCACGGCGTTCTCGGAGGAAAAGAGCAGGCACGCGGCGGCGTCCTTGCGCGCGGCGCGCCCCCGGCCGGCGTCGAGCTCCCCGGCCACGCGGTAGGCGAAGGCCCGGGAGGCCTGGAGCTTCGTGTACATGTCGGCGAGCTTGCCCTGCATGAGCTCGAAGGTGCCGATGGGCTGGCCGAACTGCTTCCTCTCGTGCACGTAAGGGAGCACGAGGTCGAGGGCCGCCTGCATGATGCCGATGGGCCCGCCGGAGAGCACGGTGCGCTCGGTGTCCAGGCCCTTCATCAGCACGCGCGAGCCGCCGTTCACCTGGCCCAGGATGTTCTCCTCCGGAATCTCGCAGTCGGAGAACACGAGCTCGCAGGTGTTGGAGCCGCGCATGCCCAGCTTGTCGAGCTTCTGGGCGGTGGTGAAACCCTTCATGCCCTTCTCGACGAGGAAGGCGGTCATGGCCTTCGACCCCTGGTCCTTCGGCGCGGTGCGCATGTAGACGACGAGGACGTCGGCGTCCGGCCCGTTGGTGATCCACATCTTGGAGCCGTTGGCCACCCAGCGATCGCCCTTCTTCTCGGCGCGGCAGGCCATCGAGCCCACGACGTCGGATCCCGCGCCGGGCTCGCTCATCGCGAGCGCCCCCACGAACTCGCCCGAACAGAGCTTCGGCAGGTACTTGCGGCGCTGCGCCTCGGTGCCGTTGAGGTGGAGGTTGTTGACGCAGAGGTTGGAGTGGGCGCCGTAGGAAAGGCCCACGGAGGCCGAGGCGCGCGAGACTTCCTCCATGGCCACCACGTGGGCGAGGTAGCCCAGGCCGGTGCCGCCGTATTCCTCGGGCACCGTCATGCCCAGCAGGCCCAGGGAGCCGAGTTTCCCCCACATGTCGGCGGGGAACTCGTTCTTCCGGTCGATGTCCGCGGCGCGCGGCGCGAGCTCCGTTTCGCACAGGCGCCGGGTGCTGGCGCGCAGCTGGTCGAGCTCCTCCGGGAGGTCCATGTCGAACGGCAAGTCGTCTCCGTTTCGTTGTGCGCCCCCAAAGCGGGGCGGGGGGCCGCCAGCGAGGGCGGCCGGACCGCAATTATCGCACGACAGAGGGGGGGCCTTCAGGCCGCGGCCCCCGGCCGGGTCACTTGGCGGCCATGCGGATCGCGCCGTCCAGGCGGATCACCTCGCCRTTGAGGACCTCGTTTTCGATGATGTGCTCCACGAGGGCGGCGTACTCGTCCGGCCKGCCCAGGCGCGGCGGGAAGGGGACCTGGGCGCCCAGCGAGGCGCGGACCTCCTCGCTCATGCCCTGCAGCATGGGGGTGTCGAAGATGCCGGGGGCGATGGTGACCACGCGGATGCCGAACCGGGCGAGCTCGCGGGCGATGGGCAGCGTCATCCCGTTCACGCCCGCCTTGGACGCGGCGTAGGCGGCCTGGCCGATCTGGCCCTCGAAGGAGGCCACGGAGGAGGTGTTGACGATGACGCCGCGCTCCCCGGAGGCGAGCGCCGGCTGCGTGCTCATGCGCGCGGCCGCGAGCCGGATCACGTTGAAGGTACCCACGAGGTTGATCTTCACCGTGCGTTCGAAGCTCGCCAGCGAGTGCGGGCCGGTCTTCCCCACGACGCGCTCGCCGGGGGCCACACCCGCGCAGTTGATGGCGCCGTGGATCGCGCCGAAGGCGGAAGCGCACAGGTCCACCGCCGCCTGGACCTGCGCCTCGTCGGTGACGTCGGCGTGGATGAAGCGGCCCTGGTCGCCGAACTGCCTGGCGACCCAGCCTCCGGCGTCGTTCAGGTCCGCGATGACCACGTTGCCGCCTTCGGAGACGAGGCGGGCGGCCGTGGCCGCGCCCAGGCCGGAACCGCCGCCGGCCACGAGGAATGCGTGCTTTTCGATCTGCATGGTGGGAGATCTTCGGATGGTGTGGGCAAATTATAGTCCGCGCGGCGCGAGGGTCCCGCGCGGGTAAGATGGCGGTCCCCGCAACCGTCCCGCGTCGCCTTGGCCCCGCTTCCCGACAGCGTCCGCGTCGCCGTGCGCGGCTGGCTCAACTGCAACCAGGTCGTCCTGCGCTCCGCCGCGGGCCACGTCCTGGTCGATTCCGGCTACGCGGCCTGCGCCGACGAAACGCTCGCGCGGCTGCGGGAGCCCGGGATGCTGGGCGCCGATTCCCTGGCGCGCCTGGTGAACACCCATTGCCACTCGGACCACATCGGGGGAAACGCCGCCGTGGCGCGCGCCTACGGCTGCCCGATCACGATTCCCCGCGACGAGGTTCCCACCATCGACGACTGGTCCATCCAGGAGCGCTGGAACGCCTACGTCGACCAGTACGCCGAGCCCTTCGCATACCAGGCCACGATCGCGGCGGGCGAGTCCTTCCGGGCGGCGGACCGGGTTTGGGAGGCGCACGCCGCGCCGGGCCACGACATGGAAGGGCTGATGTTCTTCGCACCCGAGGGGGGCATCCTCATCTCGGGCGACGCGCTGTGGGCGGACGGCCTGGGTTTCGTGTGGGCGCACGATCCGCCCAATCCCTTCGTGGAGGCCGCGCTCCAGGCCCTGGACACCATCGAGCGCCTGCGCCCCCGCGTGGTGATCCCGGGGCACGGCGAGCCCTTCGAGGACGTGGGCGGGGCGCTCGCCAAGGCCCGCTCGCGGCTCGCGGCCTTCGCGAACGACCCGAGGCGCACGGCGCGGCACATGATGAAGGTGATGTTCGTCTTCTCCATGCTGCACCGCGGCGGGATCGCCATCGCCGAGGCCAACCGGTACGTGGAGTCGGTGCCGTGCTACCGGGACCTCGACGAGCGCTTCCTGGGGGAGGGGATCGACGGGTTGGGCCTGCGGCTCGTGGCCGATCTCGAGCGGGCAGGCGCGATGCGCGTCGCGGACGGGTTCGCGCGCCCGACGATGGCCCGTTAGCCGACTGGGGACGGGTCCGGATTCCCCGCCTCGGAAAGCGGGACCTGTCCCCTGACGGCTGCCCTACGGACCAAAGGTCCGCAGCCCCTCGAGGTCGAGGATCTTCAGGCCGCCGTACTCGACCTTGAGCAGGCCCGCGGACTCGAGCACGTGCAGCGCCTGGTTCACGCGCTGGCGCGACACGCCCGCGAGGTAGCCGATCTCCTCCTGCGAGATCTGGACCTCGGGCCCCATGGCGGGGTAGAGCACGGGATTGAAGAGGGCGGCGATGGAGCGCGCCACGCGCGCATCCGGCTCCAGCAGGCGCTGGATCTCCACCATCGCGATGAACTGCGCCAGGCGCTCGTTCAGCTGCATGAGGAGGAACCGGTTGAAGGCGATGTCCGTGTCGAGGAGCCAGTCGAACGTCGCCTTCGGCATGAGCGCGAGCCGCGTGGCGCGAAGCGCCACGATGTCGTACTTGCGCGTGTGGTCTTTCAGGAGGCTGCCCTCGCCGAACCAGCCGCCGCCCGCGACTCCCAGGAAGGTGGTCGTCTTGCCCTCGGGGGAGACGCTCGTCATCTTGACCAGGCCGTTCACGATCCCGATCCAGTTCTCCACCGGGTCGCCCTTGCGGCAGACGTAGGCCCCCGCGGGGACGTCCCGCAGGGCGGTCTCCGCCTCGATGCGGGCGCGCTGCTCCGGGGCGAGGGACTTCGCCCAGAGGGAGGCCGCGAGGAGGTCGGTTAGGGTATTCACGGGGTGCGCAGGCGAGATTGTCAACGAAAAGACAACCGCCCGGGAGGCCCCCCCGCTACACTTTGGCCGCTGGCGGTCCGTCTTGATGGACCGTGCCGTCCGCGAGAAGATGCAGGCGGGTCCCCGAGGTGGGCGGGAGTCCCGCGTCAACAACGCCACCCTTGGAGGAGGTACCTGCCGATGGCCACGGCCGTCGCAGCCGCCGATACGTTCCCGAAGCTGCTCGCCGCCCATGCGCAGGCGCGGGGCGAGAGCCCGGCCATCCGCGAGAAGGACCTGGGCATCTGGCAGTGCTGGACGTGGCGCCAGGTCGCCGACGAGGTGCGGCTGCTCGCCGCGGGCCTCGCCGCGCGCGGCTTCCGGCCCGGCGCGCACCTCGCGGTCATCGGAGACAACCGGCCGCGCCTGTACTTCGCGCAGCTCGCCGCCCAGTCCCTCGGGGGCATCCCCGTCCCGTTCTACCAGGACGCGCCGGCGCCGGAGATGACCTACGTCTTCCAGAACGCCGAGATCGAGATCGCGATCGTCGAGGACCAGGAGCAGGCCGACAAGCTCTTCGAGATCCTGCCGCAGTGCCCGAAGCTCAAGCACATCTTCTACGACGACCCGCGCGGCTTCCGCCACTACAAGCGCGAGGAGCTCTCCTCCTACGAGTCGCTCCTCGCCGAGGGCGAGGCCTGGTCGAAAGGGCACCCCGGCTTCCTCGAGGAGGCCGTCGCGCGGGGCAGGGGCTCCGACACGTCGATCATGCTCTACACCTCGGGCACGACCGGCAACCCCAAGGGCGTGGTGCTCTCCTACGACAACCTGGTGCGCTCGAGCGTCGCCTACACGCAGCTCGAGGGGCTGACCGACCAGGAGGAGGTCCTCGCCTACCTGCCGATGGCCTGGATCGGCCAGAACCTCTTCTCCTACGCGCAGTGGCTGGTGGCGGGCTTCCGCATCAACTGCCCCGAGTCCGCCGAGACGGTCATCACCGACATGCGCGAGATCGGGCCCACCTACTACTTCGCGCCCCCGCGCGTGCTGGAGGCGCTGCTCACGCAGGTGACCATCCGCATGGAGGACGCGAGCGCCCCCAAGCGCTGGATGTACCGGCACTTCATGGACCTCGCGCGGCGCGTGGGCGCGAACATCCTCGACGGCCGGCCCGTCGGCCTCGCCGAGCGGCTGCAGTACGGGCTGGGCGGCATCCTCGTCTACGGCCCGCTGCGAAACGCCCTGGGCATGACGCGCATCCGCGTGGCCTACACGGCCGGCGAGGCGATCGGCCCCGACCTCTTCGTGTTCTACCGCTCGCTCGGCATCAACCTGAAGCAGCTCTACGGCCAGACCGAGACCTGCGCCTCGGTGTGCGTGCAGCCCAACGGGCAGGTGAAGCCCGACACCGTTGGCACGCCGCTCGCGGGCGTGGAGGTGCGCGTGCTCGACTCCGGCGAGATCGTGCTTCGCTGCCCCGGGCTCTTCGTCGAGTACCACCAGAACGAGGAGGCCACGCGCGAGGCGAAGGACGCCGAGGGCTGGTACCACACGGGCGACGCGGGGTACTTCGACGCCGACGGGCACCTGAAGATCATCGACCGCGCCAAGGACGTGGGCAAGCTCCAGGACGGCACGCTCTTCGCGCCCAAGTACCTGGAGAACAAGCTCAAGTTCTTCACCACGATCAAGGAGGCCGTGGCCTTCGGCGACGGCCGGCCCGTGGCCACCGCCATGATCAACATCGACATGCAGGCGGTGGGCGACTGGGCCGAGCGCCGCGGCATCGCCTACTCCGGCTACCAGGACCTCGCGGCCAAGCCCCAGGTCTACGACCTCATCCGCGAGTGCGTGGAGAAGGTGAACGCGGACCTCGCCGCCGACCCCAAGCTCTCCGGCAGCCAGATCCACCGCTTCGTCGTGCTGCACAAGGAGCTGGACGCCGACGACGGCGAGCTCACGCGCACGCGCAAGGTCCGGAGGCGCTTCATCGCCGAGAAGTACGAGTCCGTGATCCACGCCCTGTACTCGGACATCGACCACTGCTGGGTGGAGGCGCAGGTGCGCTTCGAGGACGGCCGCACGGGCACGGTGCGCGCCCAGCTCGCCGTTCGCGAGGCGAAGACGTTCCCGCCGCAGGCCGCGGCGAAGGCCGCGTGAGGACGACGCGATGACCTACCAGCCCCGCCAGTTCGGCGACGTCATCCTCGCGGTCGAGAACATCTCGCTCTCCTTCGGGGGCGTGAAGGCGCTCACCGACATCAGCTTCGACGTCCGCGAGCACGAGATCCGCGCCATCATCGGCCCCAACGGCGCCGGCAAGAGCTCGATGCTCAACGTGATCAACGGCGTCTACCACCCGCAGCAGGGCCGGGTCACGTACCGCGGGCAGTCCCGGGCGGCGATGGAGCCGCATTTCGCCGCGCGCAACGGCATCGCCCGCACCTTCCAGAGCCTCGCGCTCTTCAAGGGCATGAGCGTGCTGGACAACCTGCTCGCCGGCAGGAACCTCATGATCCGCTCCAACATCTTCCTGCAGGCCCTTCGCGTCGGCCCGGCGCTGCGCGAGGAGGTCGAGCACCGCAAGCGCGTCGAGGAGATCATCGACTTCCTCGAGATCCAGCACGTGCGCAAGACCCCGGTCGGGCGCCTGCCCTACGGCCTGCAGAAGCGCGTCGACCTCGGCCGGGCGCTCGCCGCGGAGCCGAAGGTGCTGCTGCTCGACGAGCCCATGGCCGGCATGAACGTCGAGGAGAAGCAGGACATGTGCCGCTTCATCCTCGACGTGAACGACGAGTTCGGCACGACCATCGTCCTCATCGAGCACGACATGGGCGTGGTGATGGACCTCTCCGACCGCGTCGTGGTGCTCGACTACGGCAAGATGATCGGCGACGGCACGCCCGACGAGATCCGGTCCAACCAGGCGGTCATCGACGCCTACCTCGGCGTGAAGCACTGAAACCCATGACCAACATCTTCCAGCAGAAGTGGATGACCGGACTGCTCTTCGCGCTGCTCGCGGTGGGCGCGGTCGCGCCGCTCTTCGCCGCCGACACGCGCCTTCCGCAGTGGCTGGAGGTGGTCCTGGGCGGGCTCATGTCGGGGGTGCTGTACTCCCTCGTGGCCCTGGGACTCGTCCTCATCTTCAAGGCCTCGGGCGTCTTCAACTTCGCGCAGGGCGCCATGGTGCTCTTCGCCGCGCTCTCGCTCGTTCGCCTCATGGAGAAGATGCCCTTCGCCGTGGCGCTCGCGGTGACGGTGGCCATCATGGTGGCGGTGGCCTTCCTCATCGAGCGGCTGGTGCTGCGCCCGCTCGTGAACCAGGAGGGGATCGTCCTCTTCATGGCCACCCTCGGCATCGCCTACTTCCTGGACGGCCTGGGGCAGACGATCTGGGGCAGCGACGTCTACACCCTCGACATCGGGATGCCCAAGGAGCCCAGGATCCTGCTCGAGAGCGTCTTCGAGGGCGGCATCCTCGTGGGCATGGAGGACGTGATCGCCGCGGTGATCTCGGCGGTGCTCGTCGGCGTGCTGGCGCTCTTCTTCCAGAAGACCCCGACGGGGCGCGCGCTGCGGGCCGTGGCCGACGACCACCAGGCGGCGCAGTCGATCGGCATCCCGCTCAACCGCATCTGGGTCATCGTCTGGAGCGTCTCGGGCATCGTGGCGCTGGTGGCGGGCGTGATCTGGGGCTCCAAGCTGGGCGTGCAGTTCTCGCTCCAGCTCGTCGCCCTGAAGGCCCTTCCCGTGGTGATCCTGGGCGGCTTCACCTCGGTGCCCGGCGCCATCGTGGGCGGCCTCATCATCGGCCTGGGCGAGAAGCTCTCCGAGGTCTACCTCGGCCCGCTGCTGGGCGGGGGCATCGAGAACTGGTTCGCCTACGTGCTGGCCCTCATCTTCCTCCTGTTCCGGCCCGAGGGGCTGTTCGGGGAGAAGCACATCGACCGYGTRTAGGAAACCCTCRCSCCGACCCTCTCCCAAAGGGAGAGGGAGAATCTCATGATCTACCGCGAAACCGGCCAGTACAAGACGACCTACGAGGCGGACCAGCAGCTCTTCCCGATCCTCCAGGACAGGATCTTCGTCCTGCTGGTGATCGCCTTCGCCTTCCTCGCCGTGCCGTTCCTCGCGAGCGAGTACCTCTTCCGGGCGATCCTGATCCCGTTCCTCATCCTCACGCTCGCGGCCATCGGGCTCAACATCCTGGTGGGCTTCTGCGGCCAGGTCTCGCTGGGCACCGGCGGCTTCATGGCGGTGGGCGCGTACGCCGCCTACAACTTCGCCATCCGGATGCCGGACCTCAACCTGCTCGTGGTGTTCGTCCTGGCCGGGCTCGCCTCGACCGTCGTGGGCGTGCTCTTCGGGCTGCCGAGCCTGCGCATCAAGGGCTTCTACCTCGCCGTGGCCACGCTCGCGGCGCAGTTCTTCCTCGACTGGGCCTTCGCGCGCATCGGCTGGTTCACGAACTACGCGCCCTCGGGCTCGGTGTCGGCGCCCCCGCTCACCGTCTTCGGCTACACCTTCCAGTCGCCTGTGCAGAAGTACCTGCTGGTGCTCTCCATCGTCTGCGTCTTCACGCTCGTGGCGCGAAACCTCACCCGCGGGGCCATCGGCCGGTCGTGGATGGCCATGCGCGACATGGACGTGGCCGCGGAGGTGATCGGCATCCGCCCGCTCTACGCCAAGGTCACCGCCTTCGCCGTGAGCTCGTTCTTCGTGGGTCTCGCCGGCGCCCTGTGGGCGTTCGTCTACCTCGGCGCCTGGGAGCCGCTCGCCTTCGACGTGAACCGCTCCTTCCAGCTGCTCTTCATGGTGATCATCGGGGGCCTGGGCGCGCTCCTGGGCTCGTTCCTCGGGGCGGCCTTCATCGTGATCCTGCCCCTGGTGCTCAACCAGCTGCCCGGCTGGCTCGGCATCGACATGTCGACGGCGCTCATCTCGCACATCGAGTTCATGACCTTCGGTGCGCTCATCGTGTTCTTCCTGATCGTCGAACCGCACGGGCTCGCGAGGCTCTGGGCGATCGGCAAGGAGAAACTTCGCCTCTGGCCCTTCCCGCACTGACGGCAAGGATCCTCGGGCTGGCGTAGGAAACCCGCAGCAACCACAAAAGGAGGATGGAGATGGAGATGAAGCTGAAAGCGAAGGCCGCGGCGGTGGCGCTGGCGGTGGCGGGCGCGCTCGGCGCGGCCCAGGACGCGATGGCGCAGGCGAAGGAGATCTTCGTCCCGGTGCTCGTCTACCGCACCGGCGCCTACGCCCCCAACGGCGCGCCGTGGGCGGACGGCTTCGTGGACTACCTCAAGCTCGTGAACGAGCGCGACGGCGGCGTGAACGGCATCAAGATCGCCTACGAGGAGTGCGAGACCGGCTACGCGACCGACCGCGGGGTCGAGTGCTACGAGCGCCTGAAGAGCAAGAAGCCGGTCGCGGTGAACCCGCTKTCCACGGGCATCACCTTCGCCCTGACCGAGAAGGTGGCGGCGGACAAGATCGTGCTGATGACMACGGGCTACGGCCGCGCCGACTCCGTCGACGGCAGCGTCTTCGCCTGGAACTTCCCGTTCCTCGGGACCTACTGGGACGCGGCCGACATGCTCGTGCAGCACGTGGCCAAGAAGGGCAGCCTCAAGGGCAAGAAGATCGCGCTGGTCTACCACGACTCGCCCTACGGCAAGGAGCCGATCCCGGCCCTCGAGGAGCACGCCAAGAAGCACGGCTTCACCTTCATCAAGCTGCCGGTCACGCACCCCGGCGTGGAGCAGAAGGCGACCTGGCTGCAGGTCCGGCAGCAGCGCCCCGACTACGTCTTCCTCTGGGGCTGGGGCGTCATGAACTCGACCTCGATCAAGGAGGCGATCGCCGTTTCCTACCCCCGCCTGCAGATCTTCGGCGGCTGGTGGTCCGGCGCCGAGCCCGACGTGCTGCCGGCGGAGCAGGCGGCCAAGGGCTACAACAGCATCACGCTCGGCCACTCGAGCGAGAAGGACCGCCCGGTGCACAAGGACCTCATGAAGGTCCTCTACGACAAGGGCAAGGGCACGGCGGGCAAGAAGGAGGAAGTCGGCAGCGTCATGTACAACCGCGGCCTCATCTCCGCGATGCTGCTCGTCGAGTCCATCAAGAGCGCGCAGGGCAAGTACGGCAAGCGCGTGGTGACCGGCGAGGAAGTCCGGTGGGGCGCCGAGAACCTGAACCTCGACGCGGGCAAGCTCAAGGCCATCGGCTTCGAAGGCATCGTGCAGCCGCTCAAGACCTCCTGCTCCGACCACGCGGGCGTGCACCGCGGGCGCGTGCACACCTGGGACGGCTCGCAGTGGAGCTACACCTCGGACATGTACGAGGCGGACTACAAGATGCTGCGCCCGCTGGTCCAGGCCAGCGCCAAGAAGTTCGCGGACGAGAAGAAGATCACGCCGCGCGACTGCTCGAAGGAAAAGTAGGAGAGGAGCGGGAGGGGCCTCGCCCCTCCCGCGTTTCCCCCATGAACGCCATCCCCAGGGCCGAAGAGGCCAAGCCCCTCCTCGAGGTCAACGGCATCGAGGTGATCTACAACCACGTGATCCTCGTGCTCAAGGGCGTTTCGCTCAACGTTCCCGAGGGCGGGATCGTGGCGCTCCTCGGCGCGAACGGCGCGGGAAAGACCACGACCCTGAAGGCGGTCTCGAACCTGCTGCGGGCGGAGCGCGGCGAGGTCACCAAGGGACTCATCGAGTTCCGCGGCGAGCGGGTGGACAAGATGACGCCCTCCGACCTCGTGAAGCGCGGCGTGATCCAGGTGATGGAGGGTCGGCACTGCTTCGCCCACCTCACGGTGGAGGAGAACCTCCTCACCGGCGCCTACACGCGCGGGGTCTCGCGCGCCGAGATCCGCGCCGACCTGGAGCGGGTCTACGAGTTCTTCCCGCGCCTGCGGCAGCGCCGCGCCTCGCAGGCGGGCTACACCTCCGGCGGCGAGCAGCAGATGACCGCCATCGGGCGCGCGCTCATGGCGAGGCCGTCGATGATCCTTCTCGACGAGCCGTCGATGGGGCTCGCCCCCCAGATCGTCGAGGAGATCTTCGAGATCGTGAGGAACCTCAATTCGAAGGAGAAGGTGAGCTTCCTGCTCGCCGAGCAGAACACGATGGTGGCGCTGCGCTTCGCGGACTTCGGCTACATCCTGGAGAACGGCCGGGTGGTGATGGAGGGCACCGCGCACGCGCTCAGCGAGAACGAGGACGTGAAGGAGTTCTACCTCGGCATCTCGACCGCCGGTCGCAAGAGCTTCCGCGACACCAAGAACTACCGGCGCCGCAAGCGGTGGCTGTCGTGAGCGGCGCCCACTTCGACGCGCTGGAGACGCGGGAACCCGCGACCCGGGAGCGCGAGCTCATGGCGCGCCTGCCGGCCCAGGTGGGCTACGCGCGGGCGGCGAGCGCCCATTTCGCGAAGGCGCTCGCGGACGTCGACCCCGCGCAGGTCTCGTCGCGGGCCGCGCTGGCGAGGCTCCCGGTCACGCGCAAGGCGGCGCTCATGGAGATGCAGCGCGCCAGCATGCCCTTCGGCGGCCTGAACGCGACGCCGGTCTCGGGACTGGCGCGCATCTTCGTCTCGCCCGGGCCGATCTACGACCCCGAGGGGCGCCGCCCCGATTTCTGGCGCTCGGCGCGCTCCCTCTTCGCCGCCGGCTTCCGCGCCGGCGACCTCGTCCTCAACTGCTATTCCTACCACCTCACGCCGGCGGGGAGCATGTTCGAGACCGGGCTGCACCGCGTCGGCTGCGCGGTGATCCCGGGCGGCGTGGGCCAGACGGAGATGCAGGCGCGCGCGATCGCCGACCTGCGGCCCTCGGGCTACGTGGGCACGCCCTCGTTCCTGAAGCTCATCCTCGAGAAGTGCGACGAGCTGGGCGTGGATTCGTCCTCGATCCGGCGGGCGTGCGTCTCCGGCGAGGCATTCCTGCCGCCGGTGCGCGAGTTCGTCCGCAATCGCGGCATCGACGCCTTCCAGGCCTATGGCACCGCCGACCTGGGCGTCATCGCCTACGAGACGCCGGCGCGCGACGGGCTCGTCGTCGACGAGGAAGTGATCCTGGAGATCGTGCGCCCGGGCACCGGCGACCCCGTGGCCGAGGGCGAGGTGGGCGAGGTCGTGATCACGCCCTTCAACGAGGACTATCCCCTGGTGCGCTTCGCCACGGGTGACCTCTCCGCGGTGCTTCCGGGGCCGAGTCCCTGCGGGCGCACCAACACGCGCATCAAGGGCTGGATGGGGCGGGCCGACCAGACCACCAAGGCGCGCGGGCTCTTCGTGCACCCGGAGCAGGTGGCGAGCGTGGTCGCGCGCCACGGCCTGGGCAAGGCGCGCCTCGTCGTGGACAACGACGGCGGCAACGACACGCTCGTCCTGCGCGTGGAGCGCGACGGGGCGGCGGACCTCGAGCTCATGCAGGCGGTCGAGGCCACGCTGCGCGACGTCACCAAGCTGCGCGGCGAGGTGCACTTCGTCGCGACGGGATCGCTGCCGAACGACGGCAAGGTGATCGAGGACGTCCGCAAGTACGCGTGAGCGCGTGGGACTTCGGTCCCACCGCGCCGCGAACGCCCGTTGACGGCAGTCAACGCGGCCGGATCCGCCCGGGTATCCACTGGAAGAGCCCCTTCAGCCGTTTGCGCGAAAGGGCCGCGTTCGATCCTTCGCTTCCGGACATACGGGGCGTGCCCGGGATAGGCGACGAGACGCAGGGCCTTCGAAGTCCGAGCCGGTTCCGCGCGCGAGCGGACCGCTCATCGCTTCCTCCGGGGGGCGATGGCTGGCGAGACAGTCCACCGGAGACGCGGAGGCAGGCAATGAACAGGACCAGGATCGCATGCGCCATCGCGGGCGCGGCGCTCGCCGGCATGACGGCGGCGTCCATGGCGGCCGACAGGCCGGACTACGGCAAGCGCGAATTCGACTCCAACTGCGCGGTCTGCCACGGCAGGCTCGGCAAGGGCGACGGCCCGTATGCCGGCATGGTCGACACCAAGGGCGGCGCGGACATCACGCAGCTCACGAAGAAGAACGGCGGGGTGTTCCCCATCTACAAGGTCACCCAGACCATCGACGGGCGGTTCCAGGTGAAGGCGCACGGACCGCGCGAGATGCCCATCTGGGGCGCCGACTATCTCATCGACGCGAAGGACAAGCTCGCCTCCGCCGACACGCCCTTCGACCCGGAAGTCCTGGTGACCTACCGGATCTACGCGCTCGCCGAGTACGTCAGCCGGCTGCAGGCCAAGTAGCGACGAGGGAGGGACCATGAACAGGACCAGGACAGCAATCGCCATCGCCTGCGCGGCCGCGGTTTGCGGACTTGCATCGGCCGCCGACAAGCCCGACTTCGGCAAGCGCGAGTTCGAGTCGAACTGCGCCGTCTGCCACGGGAAATCGGGGAAGGGCGACGGGCCCTACGCGGGCATGATCGCCGACAACCAGGGCGGCTCGGACATCACCCAGCTCTCGAAGAAGAACGGCGGGGTGTTCCCCATCTACAAGGTTACCCAGACCATCGACGGGCGCTTCCAGGTGAAGGCGCACGGCCCGCGCGACATGCCGATCTGGGGCGACGACTACCTTGCGACCGCCAGGCAGTCGGCGGCGTCGTCGGAGTCCCCGTTCGACGCGGAGGCGCTGGTGACCTACAAGATCTACGCGCTCGCGGAGTACGTCTACCGGCTGCAGGCCAGGTAGCCGGGACGCGCGCTCAGTCGTCCGCGCCCTCGGCGCGGGGGAAGGCCACGACGTGGTCGACGTCGAGCCGGATCCCGATCTTCTCGCCGACGGCGTGGTTGTGGTGCGAGGGCACGAGCGAGAGCAGCTGCTTGCCGTCGTCGAGCTTCAGCGTGTAGAGGAATTCCGCGCCGCGGAAGGCCTTCTTCACGACCTCGGCCTTCAGTGCGGCGTGGTCGTCGTGCTGCACGTCGTCGGGGCGCAGCAGCAGCGCCACGGGCATCCCCGGCTTCAGCTCGCAGCCGGGGCAGTGCTTCAGGGCGCCCAGCACGGTGTCGATGCCGTCGCCGTCGCTCGCCATCCCTTCGATGAAGGCGCCCTCGCCGACGAAGTCCGCCACGAAGCGCGAGGCCGGGCGGTGGTAGAGGTTGTAGGCCGAGTCCCACTGCTCGATGCGGCCCTTGCGCATGACGCCCACGGTGTCGGCCATCGCGAAGGCCTCGTGCTGGTCGTGGGTGACGAGCAGCGCCGTCGTGCCCTGCGCCTTGAGGATCGCGCGCACCTCCAGCGACAGGCGCTCGCGAAGGTCGCTGTCGAGGTTGGAGAAGGGCTCGTCGAGCAGCAGCAGGCGGGGGCGCGGGGCGAGGGCGCGCGCGAGAGCCACGCGCTGCTTCTGGCCGCCGGAGAGCTCGTGCGGGTACTTCGATCCGGCGCCAGGCAGGCCGACGGTGGCGAGGAGCTGCGCCGCGCGTTCCCGGCGCTGCGCCCTCGGCAGGTCGCGCAGCCCGAAAGCCACGTTGTCCAGCACGTCCAGGTGCGGGAAGAGGGCGTAGTCCTGGAAAACGACGCCGACGCGGCGCTGCTCCGGCGCCACCGTGAGGCCCGGGCGGCTCACGATCTCCCCRTGCAGCCGGATCTCGCCGGCGTGGACCTCCTCGAGGCCGGCCACGCAGCGCAGCGCGGTCGTCTTGCCGCAGCCGCTCGGGCCCAGGAGGCAGCCGATCTCGCCCTCGGTCAGTTGCAGGCCGAACCCCTCGATCACCGGGGGTATTCCGGGGTAGGAGAAGCGCAGGTCGCGAACTTCGAGGGCGTAGCTCATGAGAATCATTATAGCTTAGGCGCCGCTAAGTGTTTGATAAGTCGCAATGCCAGGGGCAGATGGCATCCGGTATCGTGGCGGATATTGACAAATGCGAATCATTCCTAATAATAGCAACCTACAGCCCACCGGAGCCCCCATGAAACGCCTCGTCCCGCTCGTCGCCGCAATCGCCATCGCCCTGCCGTCCCTCGCCCAGGAGAAGGTCCTGAACCTCTACTCCTCGCGCCATTACCAGACCGACGAGGCCCTCTACGACAGCTTCACCCGGAAGACCGGGATCAGGATCAACCGCATCGAGGCCAACGAGGACGCGCTGCTCGAGCGCCTGAAGAACGAGGGCGCGCGCAGCCCCGCCGACGTGCTCGTGACGGTCGACGCCGGCCGCCTGTGGCGCGCCGAGCAGATGGGCCTCTTCCAGCCCGTGAAGTCGCGCGTGCTCGAGGAGCGCATCCCCGGCGAGCTGCGCCATCCCGAGGGGCTGTGGTTCGCCTTCTCCGTGCGCGCGCGGCCCATCCTCTACCGCAAGGGGGCGGTCGACCCGGCGCAGGTCCGGGACTACGAGGACCTCGCGGACCCGAAGTGGAAGGGCAAGGTGTGCATCCGCTCGAGCTCCAACATGTACAACCTCTCGCTCATGAGCTCCATGATCGCCGGCGTCGGCCCCGAGAAGGCCGAGGCCTGGGCCCGGGGGGTCGTGGCCAACTTCGCGCGCAGCCCCAAGGGCGGCGACACCGACCAGATCAAGGCCGTGGCCGCCGGCGAATGCGCGCTCGCGGTCGCCAACACCTACTACTACGTGCGCCTCATGAAGTCGGCCAGGCCCGAGGAGCGCGCCGAGGCGGAGAAGGTGGGCGTGATCTTCCCGAACCAGTCCGGGCGGGGCGCGCACGTGAACGTCTCGGGCGCGGGCGTGATGAAGCACGCGCCGCACCGCGAGGCGGCGGTGAAGTTCCTCGAGTACCTCGCGAGCGACGAGGCGCAGGCCTACTTCGCCAACGGCAACAACGAGTATCCCGTCGTGGGCAAGGTTCGCGACAACCGCGAGCTCGCCTCGCTGGGCGACTTCCGCAAGGACAGCCTCAACGTGTCGCTCCTGGGCAGGAACCAGGCGGCCGCGCAGCAGATCTACGACCGCGCCGGCTGGAAGTAGCCCGGCTGCCGCCCGTCCCTAGGGGCGGGCGGGACCCTCCGGCTTCACCATGCGCCGCGCCGCGAGCACCAGCGGCACCAGGCCCACCGCCACGATGGCGAGCGAGGCGGTGGCCGCCTCCGACAGGCGCTCGTCGGCCGCGAGGTTGTAGGCCTGGACCGCGAGGGTGTCGAAGTTGAACGGCCGCATCACGAAGGTGGCCGGCAGCTCCTTCATCACGTCGACGAAGACCAGCAGCGCGGCCGTGACGAGGCTCGAGCGCATCATCGGCAGGTGCACGCGCGCGAGCGCCTGCGCGGGCCCCAGCCCCAGCGAGCGCGCCGCGTCCTCCATCGCCGGCGTGATCCCGGCGAGCCCGGCCTCCACCGACTGCAGGGCCACCGCGAGGAAGCGGATGAGGTAGGCGTAGACCAGCGCGGCGAGGCTCCCCGTGAGGACGAGCCCCGTCGACAGGCCGAAGAGCGAGCCGAGCGCGTCGCCGACGAGGTTGTCGAGCCTCGCGGCGGGGATGAGCACGCCTACCGCGATCACGGCGCCCGGCACGGCGTAGCCGAGGGCCGCGAGCCGGTTCACGGTCGCCGCCAAGGGGCTCCGCGAGACGCGCGCGCCGTAGGCCATCACGACGGCGAGCAGCACGGCGATCGCGGCCGTGACCGAGGAGACCAGGAGGCTGTTCGTGGCGAGCGCGGCGAAGCGCGGCCCGAACTGCTCGTCGCCTCCCTGCAGCGCCAGGCGGGCGAGGATCGCCGCCGGGATCGCGAAGCCGACCGCGAGGGGCGCGAGGCACGCCGCGAGCGCGGTGGCGGAGGCGCCCGGGGACAGGCGCACGCGCACGCGGCGGCGCGAGGTGGGCGAATCGTGGAAGCGCGCGCGCCGCCGGGCCAGGCGCTCGGCGGCGAGCAGGACGGCGACGAAGCCCAGCAGGATCATCGAGAGCTTGGCCGCGGCCACCGGCTCGCCCATCGACAGCCACGCACGGAAGATGCCCGTCGTGAAGGTCTGCAMGCCGAAGTAGGARACCGTCCCGAAGTCGGCCAGCGTCTCCATGCAGGCAAGCGCCGCGCCSGCSGCGATCGCGGGGCGGGCGAGCGGGAGGTTCACGCGCAGGAACGCGCGCCACGCGGGCAGGCCCAGCGTCCGRCCGGCCTCGGCGAGCGAGGGCGACTGCTCGAGGAAGGCCACGCGCGCGAGCAGGTAGACGTACGGGTAGAGCACGGCGACGAACATCACCGCCGCGCCGGGCAGGGAGCGGATCTCCGGAAACCAGTAGTCGCCCGCGCCCCAGCCGAAGGCAGCGCGCAGCGCCGTCTGCACCGGGCCGGCGAACTGCAGCGCGTCCGTGTAGGCGTAGGCGATCACGTAGGCCGGCATCGCCAGCGGCAGCGCCAGCGCCCATTCGAGCGCGCGCCGACCGGGGAATTCGAAGCTCGCCACGAGCCACGCGCAGGTCACGCCCACCACCGTGGTGCCCGCCGCGACCAGCGCCACGAGGAGCAGGGAGTTCAGGGCGTAGTCGGGCAGGACCGTAGCGGCCAGGTGCGCCCAAGCCTGGCCGCCGGGCACGAAGAGGTTCGCGCCCACCACGGCGAGCGGGGCCACCATCGCGACCGCGATGGCGATCGCGGCGGCATTCCAGGGACGCAAGCCCGGCGTCGGAGACCCGCGGGGCGCGCCCCGCGACTGATCGAGGGCCTGCATGGGCGGCAGTTTAGCAAGCGCGGGCGCCCCCTTGACGGCCGCGCGCGCGTCCCTATAATGCGCGGCTGCTGTCCTCCAAAGGGGAGTAGCTGCAACCGAGGGATCGTCATTCCGGGCCGCGAGGCTCCGGTCCCCGGGGCGACGAAAGCGTCGCGAGCGAGACCTTTGACCGCGTTGCGGCAAAGGTCTTTTGTTTTTCCGGACCGGTGTTCGCGTGCGGGGGTGTCCGTCCGAACCGGGGATATTTCGCTCAACCGCAGCTACGAAAGGAAGACAGTCCCCATGTTCGACACCATCGGCACCCCCGGCCTCTGGGCCGCCTTCGCGGCCTTCGTCGTGGCCGCCCTCGCCATCGACCTCTGGGTCATGGACCGCCGCTCCGACCAGACCGTGGGCGTGAAGGCGGCGGCCATCTGGTCCCTCGTCTGGATCGCCCTTGCGCTCGCCTTCGGCGCCGGCCTGTGGCTCCACCTCGACGGCGCCGCCGGCCGCGAGGTGGCCAACGAGAAGGCCGCCGAGTACCTCACCGGCTACCTCATCGAGAAGAGCCTGTCGGTGGACAACATCTTCGTCTTCCTGATGCTCTTCACCTACTTCGCGGTGCCCCCGGAGCGCCAGCGCAAGGTGCTCGTGCTCGGCGTGCTGGGCGCCATCGCCCTGCGCGTGGTGATGATCCTCATCGGCGCCTGGCTCATCTCGCGCTTCCACTGGATCCTCTACGTCTTCGGCCTGTTCCTGCTGGTCACGGGCGTGAAGATGATCGTCTTCGCCGACGACAAGCCCGACCTCGAGAAGAACCCGGTCCTGCGCTGGATGCGCGGCCACCTCGCCATCACCCCSGAGTTCCACGGCGACCGCTACTGGATCGAGGAGGGCGGCAAGCGCTGGTTCACGCCGCTCTTCGTGGTGCTGGTCCTCATCGGCGTCACGGACCTCGTCTTCGCGGTCGATTCCATCCCGGCGATCTTCGCCATCACGGACGACCCCTTCATCGTGATGACCTCCAACATCTTCGCGGTGCTGGGACTTCGCGCGCTCTACTTCGTGCTGGCCGACCTCGCGGAGCGCTTCCACCTGCTGGTCTACGGGCTGGGCGCCATCCTCGTCTTCGTGGGCCTGAAGATGCTGGCCGTCGACTTCTTCAAGGTGCCCGTGGCCTGGTCGCTCGGCACCGTCGGCATCATCCTGGCGGCCGCCATCTGCGCGAGCCTCCTCATTCCCCCGAAGTCGCCGAAAAAACCATGACAAATCAATGCGATGGAAGGGGCTTTCGCGGACGGGGCGGGGCAGGGGGCCGGGGACCGAAAGGATTTGCCCGGACCCCGTCCGTCGGCTAAACTAGCGCGCTTTTCCAACGGGCCCGGCCGGTGCCGGGTCCAGCGCCACCAGAGCGAGGAGAAATGGCCAGCAAGACGAAACCCCTGACCGAGGCGGAAGTCCTCAAGATGCCGAAGTCGGAGTACATGAACGCGGCGCAGCTGCGGTTCTTCCGGGAAAAGCTCCTGGAGCTCCAGCGCCAGCTTCGCGAAAATGCCGGCGCCACGACGGAGCACCTGCGCGAACTCTCCTTCGCCCCCGATCCCGCCGACCGCGCCACCCTCGAGGAAGAACACGCCCTGGAGCTTCGCACCCGCGACCGCGAACGCAAGCTCCTGAAGAAGATCGACGGCGCGCTCGCCCGCATCGAGGACGGCTCCTACGGCTTCTGCGAGGAGACCGGCGAGCCCATCGGGCTGCAGCGGCTCATCGCCCGCCCGACGGCCACGCTGTCCATCGAGGCCCAGGAGCGCCGCGAGATGAAGCAGAAGCTCTACGGCGAATAGCAAGCGCAATTCCGGCGAAAAAGGGTGCCTTTGGCACCCTTTTTCTTTTTCCGCGCGAACCTATAATCGCCGCTCGCTGTCACTTCCGACTCCCACAATCGCCTTGCCGAGGACTCCATGCGCAATCCGGACTTCATCAACTTCGAGCCCAAAACCCACTTCACCCGAAGGGACTTCGTCATGACGACCCTTGCCACCGGCTTCGCGGCCGCCGTCCAGCCCGTGGCCGCCTCGACCCAGATCACCACGGACAGCGCCGGACTCGCGGCGGACGAGGTGAAGATCCCCGTGAAGGACGGGGAGGTCCCCGCCTACCGCGCCATGCCCGCGGGCGGAAAGAACCTGCCCACGGTGCTCGTCGTGCAGGAGATCTTCGGCGTGCACGAGCACATCAAGGACGTCTGCCGGCGCCTCGCGAAGGCGGGCTACCTCGCCATCGCCCCCGAGCTCTACGCGCGCCAGGGCGACGTCTCCAAGCTCACCGACATCGACCAGATCCGCCCGATCGTGGCCAAGGTGCCCGACGCGCAAGTGATGTCCGACCTCGATGCCGCCGCGGCCTGGGCCGCGAAGAATGGCGGCGACCCGGCGAAGCTCGCCGTCACCGGCTTCTGCTGGGGCGGACGCATCACCTGGATGTACGCCGCCCACAACCAGAAGGTGAAGGCGGGCGTGGCCTGGTACGGCCGCGTCGTGGGCCAGCCCAACGAGATGACGCCGAAGAATCCCATCGACGTGGTGAAGGACATCAACGCGCCCGTGCTGGGCCTGTACGGCGGCGCCGACGGCGGCATCCCCAACGACACGGTGGACCAGATGCGCGCGGCGCTGAAGGCCGCAGGCAAGAAGTCGGAGATCCACACCTACCCCGACATGCCGCACGGGTTCCACGCGGACTACCGGCCGACCTACCGCAAGGAGGCGGCCGTCGACGGCTGGAAGCGCCTGCTCGACTGGTTCAAGAAGCACGGCGTGGCCTGAGCCGGGCGCCCCATGGACCTGGGCGAGGTGCTGGAGCGGCGGGCGATCACGGTCGTCTTCCAGCCCATCCTCGCCCTGGCCGACGCGCGCATCGTGGGCCACGAGGCCCTGGTGCGCGGTCCCGCGGGCAGCTGGCTCGAGCCGCCCACGGCCCTCTTCGCCGCCGCGCGCGAGGCGGGCTGCTGGGAGCGGCTCGCGGTCCTGTGCATCCAGGAGACGCTGCGCGCCTTCGCCGCCCACGGCTCGCGGGGGCTGCTCTTCCTCAACATGTCGCCGCGGTTGGTGCAGCGGCCCGGCTTCGACCCGGTGCGCGCGCGCCGCTTCCTCGAGTCGCTCGCGCTGCCGCCCGCGAGCGTGGTGATCGAGCTCACGGAGGACTTCCCCGCCATCACCATGCGCCACCTGCGCGAGTCGCTGCTGCTCTATCGCTCGCTCGGCTTCCGGGTGGCCCTGGACGACCTGGGCGAGGGTTTCTCCACGCTGCGGCTGTGGTCCGAGCTGCGCCCGGAATTCGTGAAGGCCGACAAGCACTTCGTGCGCGGGGTGGCGCGCGATCCCGTCAAGCGCCAGTTCCTGCGCTCCATGCAGCACATCGCGCGGCGATGCGGGACGCAGGTGATCGCCGAAGGGGTGGAGGAGGCCGAGGACCTGCGCGCCGTCCGCCGCCTGGGCGTGGCGCTGGCGCAAGGCTGGCTCATCGGCCGCCCGGGGGTGCCGGTCGCCTAGGGCCGGTATACTTCGCGCGAGCTTCGCCACCCCGCCGATCGTCTTGCTTCCCGATCCCCTCGTCCTCTTCTTCCTCCTGGGCCTCGTCGCGAGGCTGCTGCGCTCCGACCTCAAGGTGCCGGAGGCGCTCTACGAGGCGCTCGCCCTGTACCTGCTGCTCGCCATCGGCCTCAAGGGAGGCGTCGAGCTCGCGAGCCATCCCCTGGGCGGGCTGGGCGCGAAGATCGCCGGCGTCCTCGCGCTCGGGTTCGCCACGCCGGTCGTCGCGTACGCCGCGCTGCGCGGCCTGGGGCGCCTGCCCGTGGCCGACAGCGCCTCCATCGCCGGGCACTACGGCTCCGTGAGCGTGGTGACCTTCGCCGTGGCCACCGGCTGGCTCGCCTCGCGCGGCGTCGCGCACGAGCCGTACATGGCGCTCTTCGTGGCGCTGCTCGAGGTGCCGGGCATCCTCGTGGGGATCGCGATCGCGCGCCTGCACGCGCCCGGCAGGGTGGCCTGGGGCCGGCTCGCGCACGAGGTCTTCCTCGGCAAGGGGATCGTGCTGCTCATCGGCGGCCTGGCGATCGGCTGGGCCGCGGGCCCCGCACAGTTCGCGCCGCTCAAGCCGCTCTTCGCGGACCTCTTCAAGGGCGTACTCGCCTTCTTCCTGCTGGAGATGGGCCTCGTGGTCGCGAGCCAGCTGGGCGAACTGCGGCGCGCGGGCCTCTTCCTGCCGGCCTTCGCCCTCGCCGCGCCCGTCGCGTTCGGCGCGGCCGGCGCGTGGGCGGGAACGGCGCTGGGGTTCACGCCGGGCGGCGCGGCGATCGTGGCCACTCTCGCCGCTAGCGCCTCCTACATCGCGGCACCCACCGCCATGCGCATCGCGATCCCGGAGGCGAGCCCGGCGCTGTCGCTCACGGCGGCCCTGGGCGTCACCTTCCCGTTCAACCTCTTCGTCGGCATCCCCCTCTACCACCGCTTCGCCGCCGCGGCGGCCGGCTGACCATGGACACCCATCCGCGAAAACTGCTGGTGATCATCGCCGAGGCGGCCCTCGAGCGGGAGCTCGTGGCCGACGCGAAGCGCCTGGGCGCGCTCGGCCACACGGTGCACGACGTGCGCGGCGGCGGCCGGCACGGCACGCGCGCCGGCGACTGGGAGGCCGACCGCTCGATCGAGCTGAAGGTGATCGCCACCGAGGCGGTGGCCGAGGCGATCGCGCGGCATGTGCTCGCCACCTACTGCCCGGACTACTCGGTCACGATGTTCCTCGCCGACGCGCAGGTCCTCCGCCCGGAGAAGTTCCCCTGATGCGCGCGGCCCGGCTGGCGCTCGCGGGCGCGCTCCTCGCCGTCGGCGGCTGCGCGCCCTCGCCGCAGGAGCGCGGCACGCTCGCGCTCGCCGAGTGCCGCCTGCCCGGGCTCGAGCGCGCCGCGCGCTGCGGCAGCCACGAGGTGTGGGAGGACCGGGACGCGGGCAAGGGGCGCCGGATCGCGATCAAGGTGGCGGTGATTCCCGCCCGCCGCCGGGGCGCGGAGCCGGACCCGATCGTCATCCTCGCCGGGGGGCCGGGGCAGGGGGCCATCGCGCTCGCGAGCCAGGTGGCGCCCCTCTTCTCGCGCCTCAACGACTCGCGCGACATCGTCCTCGTGGACCAGCGCGGCACCGGCGGCTCGAACCCCCTGGATTGCGAGCCGGACGATGGCGCCGGGCTGCAGTCGGTCTTCGAGGACGCGCTTCCCGAGAAGGTGGTGAGCCAGTGCCTGGAGGAGATCGAGGCCGACCCGCGGCATTACGCCACGCCCACCGCGGTGGCCGACCTCGACGAGGTCCTCGGCGCGCTGGGTTACGCGCGCGTGAACCTGTGGGGAGGCTCCTACGGAACGCGAGTGGCGCTCGAGTTCATGCGCCGCCATCCGCAGCGCGTGCGGACGGCCACGCTGGACGGGGTGGCGCCCGCGGGCATGAAGCTGCCGCTTTCCTTCGTGACGGACGGCGAGGCCGCCTTCGAGCGCCTGGTGGCCGACTGCGAGGCCGAGTCGGGCTGCGGCAAGGCCTTTCCGGGCCTGCGTCGCGACCTGAGCGCGCTGCGCTCGCGCCTGGCGCGCCAGCCGGCGAGGGTGGAGATCAGCGATCCGGTGACCGGCGAGCCGCAGGAAGTGCGCGTGACCGAGAGCGTGTTCCTTTCGGGGCTCTTCCGCCCCCTGTACGCGCCGGAGATCTCGAGCCTGCTGCCGCTCGCCGTCGCGCGCGCGGCCGGCGGGGACTTCAACCCGCTGCTGGCCCAGAACCTCGAGTTCACCGAGGCGCTCGCCGACAACCTGGCCGTGGGCATGCACCTTTCCGTCGTCTGCTCGGAGGACGTGCCGCGMATCACGCAGGCGGACCTCGCCACCGCCTCGCGCTCSTTCTTCGGGCGCGCGCTGGTCGACGACTTCCTGCGCGCCTGCCGCCTCTGGCCGCGCGCGAGCGTGCCCGCGGACTACTTCGACCCGGTGCGCTCCGAGGCTCCCGTGCTGATCCTGTCGGGCGGCATCGACCCGGCCACGCCGCCGCGGTACGGCGAGGCCGTCCTGGCGGGGCTGCCCAACGCGAGGCACGCGATCGCGCCCAACCTCTCGCACGGGGTGAGCGGGCACGGCTGCGCCCCGCGCCTCATCGAGAAGTTCGTGCGCGGGGCGGATGCGAAGGCGCTCGACGCCCGGTGCCTCGAGCGCATCCCGAGGCCGCTCTTCGTGCTTCCCGCGGGGGCGAGGCCGTGATCGCCGTCGAGGGGCTGGCCAAGCGCTTCGGCGCCGTCGAGGCGGTGCGCGGCGTCTCGTTCACGGCGCCCGACGGGAAGGTGACGGGGCTCCTGGGCCCCAACGGGGCGGGCAAGACGACCACCCTGCGCATGGTCTCCACGCTGCTCGCGCCCAGCGCGGGCGCCGTGAGGGTCGACGGCATCGACGCGGCCGGCGATCCCCTGGCGGTGCGCGCGCGCATCGGGGCGCTCTCGGATGCGCGCGGCCTCTACGCGCGGCTCACCGCGCGCGAGAACATCGCCTATTTCGGCGAGCTGCGCGGCATCGCGCGCCGCAGCGTCGACGAGTCCATCGCGCGGCTCGCGAGCCTGCTGGAGCTCGAGCCGCTCCTGGACCGGCGCACCGAGGGCTTCTCCCAGGGAGAGCGCATGAAGGTGGCGATCGCCCGCGCGCTCGTCCACGACCCGCCCAACGTGATCCTGGACGAGCCCACCAACGGGCTGGACGTGATGACCACGCGAAGCCTCCGGGAGGCGGTGCGGCGGTTGCGGCAGGACGGCAAGTGCGTGCTCTTCTCCAGCCACGTGATGCAGGAGGTGGCCGCGCTCTGCGACGAGATCGTCATCGTCTCGCAAGGCGAGGTCGCCGCGCGCGGCACGCCGGAAGCGATCCGCGCGGCGGCCGGCTGCGAGGACCTCGAGGAGGCGTTCGTGCGCCTGACCGGCCACGGCGCGGGGGAGGGCTAGGGTGCGGCGCACGCTGGCCGTCTTCGCGAAGGAAATCCGCGACGCGCTGCGCGACCGCAGGACCGCGCTCATGGTGCTCGTCGCCTCCGTGGTCACCGGCCCGCTCACCCTCGTGCTGGTGGCCCAGTTCGTCTCCGGGCTCGAGGAGAGGGCGTCCACCCTTCGCGTGCGCCTGGCGGGCGCCACGCACGCCCCGGCGCTCGTCAACTTCCTGAAGCGCGCCGACGTTGAGATCGAGCAGGCCCCCGCGGACTACGCCGCGCGCGTGAAGGCGGGCACGCTGGATGCCGTCATCGTCGTCCCGCCCGACTTCCACGAGCGCTGGCTCGCCCACGAGGAGACGCGCGTGGAGCTCGTGTTCGACGATTCCCGCACCGAGTCCTCGCCCGCCATCCGGCAGTCGGAGCGGTTGCTGGACGCATTCAACCGCGAGACCGCGCAGCTGCGCCTGATGGCGCGCGGCGTGAGCCCCTCGGTCAACGAGGTCGTGAAGGTCGAGCGCGTGAACGCCGCCACGCCGAGACAGAGAGGTGCCGTGCTGCTGTTCCTCATCCCCATGTTCGCCATCCTCGCGCCGCTGCTGGGCGGGATGACGCTCGCGATCGACGCCACCGCCGGCGAGCGCGAGCGCGGCTCGCTCGAGCCGCTGCTCGCCAACCCCGTGCCCACGGCCGCCTTCGCCGTCGGCAAGTGGCTGGCCGCGTGGACGAGCGCCGTCGCCGTGACGGCCGTGACGCTGGCGGGCTTCGTGGCCGCCGCCGCCCTGTACGCGGAGAAGAAGCTCCCCGCGCTGCTGCAGTTCGGCCTGCCGGAATATGCGCGCTTCGTGGCGATCGCGGTGCCGCTCGCGGCGTTCACCTCCGCGGCGCAGATGCTCATCTCCACCTACGGCCGCACCTACCGCGAGGCGCAGACCTACGTGAGCTACCTCGCGACCGTCGTGTCCTTCGTGCCGCTGGCGGTGATGTTCAGCGGCGCGCGCGAGGCGCCGTGGCAGGCCGCCGTCCCCGTGCTGGGCCAGCTCATGGCGCTGCAGCGCGTCCTGCGCGGCGATTCGCTGCCGGCCTGGGACGTCCTCGTGCCCGCCGCGGTGTCGGCCGCGCTGGCGATCGCTGCGGTGGCCGCGGTGGCGAGGCTGCTGCGCGACGAGCGCATCGTGTTCGGCCGTTCGTGACGATCGACCTCGCGCGCCACTTCGGCCCCGGCGGCACCTTCGAGCGCTCCCTCGAGGGCTGGCGCGTGCGGCCGCAGCAGCTCGAGTTCGCGCAGGCCGTGCTGGGGGCGATCGAGTCCGCGGGCATCCTGATCGCGGAGGCCGGCACGGGCACCGGCAAGACCTTCGCCTACCTCGCCCCGGCCCTCGTCGCGGGCGGGCGCGTCATCGTCTCCACCGGCACCAAGACGCTGCAGGACCAGCTCTTCCACCGCGACCTGCCGCTCGTGCGCGAGGCGATGGGCGTGCCGGCGAAGATCGCGCTCCTCAAGGGCCGCGCCAACTACGTGTGCCTGCACCACCTGGAGGAGTCGGCGGCCGAGGGCACCTTCGCCTCGCGCGAGGAGGCGCGMGACATCCACGCCATCGCGCGCTTCGCCGGGCGCACCGACACCGGCGACAAGGCCGARTGCCTGCAGGTGCCCGAGCTCTCCGGGGCCTGGGCGCGCGCGACCTCGACCCGCGAGAACTGCCTGGGCTCGAAGTGCCGCCACTACGAGGACTGCTTCGTGATGAAGGCGCGCAAGGCCGCCAGCGACGCCGACCTCGTGGTCGTGAACCACCACCTGTTCTTCGCCGACGTGGTGCTGCGCGACGAGGGCGTGACCGACCTCCTGCCCAGCGCCAACACGGTCATCTTCGACGAGGCGCACCACCTGCCGGACCTCGCCAGGCTCTTCTTCGGCCAGTCGGTGTCCACGGCGCAGGTCGTGGAGCTCGCGCGCGACGCGCGCGGCGCGCAGATCCTGCACGCGAAGGAGACGCCGGCCATCGGGGAGGCGGCGCTCGCCGCCGACCGGGCCGCGCGCGACGTGCGCATCGCGCTGGGCACGGGCACCGGGCGCTACGCCTCGGCGCAGCTCGACGCCAACGCGGAGCTCGCGCGCGCGCTCGACGCGCTCGACGAGCGCCTCGGCGCCCTGGGGGAGATCCTCGCGGCGCACGCCGAGCGCGCCGACGAGCTTCGCAACGCGCACGCGCGCGCCCTCGAGCTGCGCGCGGCCGTCGCCGCCTGGCGCGGCGAGGCGGGGGAGGGCGCGGTGCGCTGGGTGGAGGCCTACTCGCACTCGGCGGTGCTCAACCGCACGCCGCTCGACGTGGCGCCGATCTTCGCGCAGCAGATCTCCGGCGCGAAGCGCGCCTGGATCTTCACCTCCGCCACGCTCTCCGTCGGGGGCGACTTCGCGCACTACCAGTCCGAGCTCGGGCTCGCGCAGGCCGCCACGCACTACTGGGAGAGCCCCTACGACTTCGCGAACCAGGCGCTGCTCTACGTTCCCGAGGGCCTGCCGGATCCCAACAGCCCGGGCTACACCGAGGCGGTGATCGACGCCGCCTTCCCGGTGATCGAGGCGGCGGGCGGCCGCGCCTTCCTCCTGTTCACGAGCCTGCGGGCCATGGACACGGGGCACGCGCGGCTGCGGGAGAAGCTCGCCGCGGCCGGGCTCGACTGGCCGCTGTACCTGCAGGGAACGGCCGGCAAGAACGAGCTCCTCGACCGCTTCCGCGACACCCCGAACGCGATCCTGCTCGGCAGCCAGTCCTTCTGGGAGGGCGTGGACGTGAAGGGCGAGGCCCTCTCGCTCGTGGTGATCGACAAGCTCCCCTTCAATCCCCCGGACGATCCCGTCCTCGCCGCGCGCATCGAGCAGATCAACCGCGCCGGCGGCAACGCCTTCATGCAGTACCAGGTTCCGCGCGCCGTGATCGCCCTCAAGCAGGGCGCCGGCCGCCTCATCCGCGACGAGACGGACCGCGGCGTGCTGATGATCTGCGACCCGAGGCTGGTGTCGAAGTCCTACGGCAAGCGCATCTGGCGCGCGCTGCCGCCCTTCCGGCGCACCCGCAGCCGCGAGGAGGCGGTCGCGTTCTTCCGCGGCGCGGGCTGATCAGGAGCCGGGCGCGTAGTTCGGCGTCACCAGGCGCCATCCGCCGGGGCAGGTGCGAACCTGCGGGAACCACGCCCTGGCCGAGTCGCAGTAGTTGAGGTGCAGCGGGCGCTGCGTCGGGGCGCCCTGCGCGCCGAGCACGGGCGGCGGCACCTCGGTGGTCGGCGGCGGGGGTTCCGTCCTCGCGACCTCCTCGCGGTAGCAATCCTCTCCCGGCCAGCAACCGGAGCCGTAGCCGGGGTAGGGCGCCGAATAGCCGTAGTAGGGATAGCCGTAGCCGTAATAGGGATAGCCGTAGCCCCAGCCGTAACCGTACGGGCCGTACCAGCCCCACGGGTAGCCGAGCGCGACGCCCCAGCCCCAGTACGACCCGTGCGAATGCCCGTAGTAGTGGCTGCCGCCGCCGTAATGGCGCGCACCGCCGTAATGGCCCGAGCCCCCGCCGTAGCCGGGGCGCTGGCCGCCACCCGGAGGCGGTCCGGGACGGGCGCCACCGCCGGAATGGCCGCCGGCCGAGGGGGGCCTGCCTCCCGACCCTCCCGGGCCGGGCGCGGCGTCCACCGAAGATGCAAGCGCGAGAACGCAGGCGGAAAGGACGGCTAGGAGTACCTTGAGTTTCGCGTTCATGGCCACCTCCGCAATGCGTCGATTGCCCTTCTTCACTCTAGCACCAACGCGCCAGGCGGGACGGCGTTGACCGTCCCCGATAAGGCGGGGGCATTTCGTGGTAGTGTGCGCGCCGCCGACCGGGAGTCCGCCACCATGCCACGAGCGTTGCTTTCCATTGCACTGCTTTGCCTCGCAGCGGGCCTCGCGCGAGCGCAGTCGCCGGAACCTCCCCCCATCGTGAAGACGCGCTGCGCGGCCTGCCACGGGGAAAAGGGGGAGGCGGCCGGCGAGGACTTCCCGCGGCTCGCGGCCCAGCACGAGGCCTACCTCGCCAAGCAGCTGGCCGACTTCAAGGCCGGAAGGCGCGAGGGGATCATGCAGCGCATGGTGCGCGGGCTCGCGGACGAGGAGGTGGCGGCCGCCGCGAAGTACTACGCGTCGCAGCCCGTCCCGCCCCCCGCGGCGAAGTCGGAGCTGCACGACGTCGGCCGTTTCATCTTCCTGCGCGGCAACCCCTGGGCGAAGATCCCGGCCTGCAAGGCGTGCCACGGCGAGAGCGCCCACGGCAGCGCGCAGCTGCCGCGGCTCGCCACCCAGAACGTGGCCTACCTGGAGCGCCAGATCCGGGAGTTCACCCAGCGAAAGCGCACCAACGACAACGAGGTGATGCACTCGATCGCCGAGCGGCTCACCGCGCTCGAGGCGCGCGCCGTGGCCGAGTACCTGGCCACCCTGCCGTAGCGGCAGGCTACTTCTTCCGATCCTTCGCGGCGGGCGCCGCCTCCTTGCGGGCCGGCTTGTCGTCGCCCTTGGGCTGGTCGCCCAGGACGGTCTTCAGGGGACAGACGGAAAACGCGGGGCACTTGCGGCAACCGGCGACGATCGCGATGGGGCAGACGGCCATGGGACCTCCCTGGGGATGGCCGACTGTAGCACCCCGGCGCGGCTCAGGCCGCCACCGGGAAGGCGACCGAGGCCTCCAGGCCTCCGCCGTCGCGCGGGGCGAGGTCGAAGCGCGCCCCGTGCGCCTTGGCGATGCGCGCCACGATCGCGAGCCCCAGGCCGGCGCCGGATCGTCCGCTCCTCGCCTCGTCGCGGCGCGTGAAGGGCTCCTTCAGGCGCTCGATGTCCGCGGCGGGAATGCCGGGTCCTCGGTCCAGGACCGAGACGACGGCCTCGTCGCCCCGGCGCGCGGTGCGCACCAGGATCTCGCCGCCGCCGTGCTTCGCGGCGTTCTGGATCAGGTTGTCCACGAGGCGCTGGATCGCGAGCGGGCGCAACATCAGGGGCGGCAGCTCCGCCAGCTCGCAGCCCACCCGCGCGCCGGCGCGGGCGGCCCGCTCGGCGCAGCCGCGCGCGACGGCGCCGAGGTCCACGGGCGAGTACGCCTCGGTGGCCTCGCTCCTCGCGAAGTCGATGAACTGGTCGATGATCGCGTTCATGTCCTCGATGTCCGCGATCATGCCCTTCTGCGTGGCCGCGTCCACGCGGCCCTCGAGCATCTCGGCGTCGAGGCGAAGTCGCGCGAGCGGCGTGCGCAGGTCGTGCGAGATCCCGGCGAGGAAGGTGGTGCGCTCGCGCTCGTCGTGCTTGAGGCTTTCCTTCATGCGGTTGAACGCCGCGGCCACCGCGCGCACTTCCGAGGGGCCGGACTCGGGCACGGGCTCGGGGTCGCCTCCCTTGCCCAGGGCCTCCGCCGCGCGCGCCAGGCGCGCCAGCGGGCGGTTCAGGCGCCAGGCGATGAGGCCCGTGGCCGCGATCGCGATGGCCACCCCGGCCAGCATCCAGTAGAGCAGGGCGTCGGTGTTGTCCCGGTCGACGCGGTTGCGGGGGAAGGCCACCCAGAATTCGCGATCGGCGGCCCGCAGCCGCACCCAGAATTCGCCGGGCGTGCCCGGGCGCACGAAGACTTCCGTGTCCTCGCCGAAGAGTGCCTTGATGCGCTCGCGGAACATGTGCATGCCGGGCCGGTCGCCGGCGAGGCGGCCGGGCATCTCGCCGCGGGCCGGGAAGACGCGGATGCCTTCCTTCTCGGCCAGTCGCTCGAGGAACTCGCGCTCGGCGCCCGGCGGCAGCGTGCTCAGTGCCGCGTGGATCGTCCTCAGGTGGCTCACGAAGCTGCCGATGGCCATGCCCATTCGCGGCTGCTGCACCTGCTGCCGGAAGAGCCAGAAGGAGGCGGCCTGCGAGGCCACCAGCGCGATCACGAGCACCGCGAGCGTGCGCCAGAAGAAGGAGCCGGCCCACCACTTCATCGGTGCGGCGTCCCGTCGGGAATGAAGACGTAGCCGAAGCCCCACACGGTCTGGAGGTAGCGCGGGCTCTGCGGGTCCTCGCCCAGCAGCTTCCTCAGGCGCGAGACCTGCACGTCGATGGAGCGGTCGTAGCTCTCGTGCTCGCGGCCGCGCGCGCGGTCCATGAGCTTGTCGCGCGAGAGCGGCTCGCGCGGGTGCTCGGCGAAGACCCTGAGCACGGAGAACTCTCCCGTCGTGAGCGGCACGGGCTCGCCGTCCTTCGTGAGGGTGCGCGTGCCCAGGTTGAGGGCGAACGGCCCGAAGGTGACCACCGTGTCCTCCCGCGCGGGGGCGCCGGGCGTGGGCACGGGCGCCTGCCTGCGCAGCACGGCGTGGATGCGCGCGACGAGCTCGCGCGGGTTGAAGGGCTTGGCGAGGTAGTCGTCCGCGCCCATCTCGAGGCCGACGATGCGGTCCACGTCGTCGCCCTTGGCGGTGAGCATGACGATGGGCACCGCGTTGCCGCCCGCGCGCATCCGCCGGCAGATGGCGAGCCCGTCCTCGCCCGGCAGCATGAGGTCGAGGACGACGAGGTCGTAGCGCGTGCGGCGGAAGTTGTGGTCCATGGCCGCGCCGTCGGGCACCGTCTCCACGGCGAAGCCCTGCTCCGTGAGGTAGCGCTTGAGCAGGTCGCGAAGGCGCAGGTCGTCGTCGACGACGAGGATCTTGTGCTTGGGCGGGGTCGGCATGGGAACCATCCTACCGGCGTCCGCGCGGTCTCCGCCGCCGGCGCCTTGTAAGGAGATGTTAACAGCGGGGCCGCGCGGGCCCGTTCGCTTACAACCGGTTACGGTCTTCCCGTGGTTCTGAAACGACTTCGCGCGTTGACGGGGATAGGCTGGTCTCGCATGCAACACGGCCCTTCCGAACCCAACCAGGAGAACACGATGAACACCCTCAGGACCCTCACCGCCGCCGTCGTCGCCACCTTCGCGCTCGCCGCCTACGCGGGCCCGTTCGGCCCCGGCGCGGGCTGCCCGGCCGGCGCGGCCCCCGGCAGCGCCAACTGCCCCGCTTACGGTGCCGGCTACGGTCCCGGTTCCGGCTTCGGGCCGCGTGGCGCCGGCCAGCTCGAGCGCTTCAGGGCCGCCGACAAGAACGCCGACGGCCTGATCAGCCGGGAGGAGGCGCAGGCCTCGCTGCCGGGGCTGGCCGCCAACTTCGACGCCATCGACGCCAACAAGGACGGCAACCTCTCCCAGGCCGAGCTGCAGGCGGCGCGCGGGACCTTCGCGCGCGGCGGGCAGGGCCGGGGATGGCAGCGCTGGGATGCCAACGGCGACGGCCGGCTTTCGCGCGAGGAAGTGGCCAACGCGCCGCGCCTGTCGCAGGAGTTCGACGCCATCGACACCAACAGCGACGGCATGCTCACCATCGAGGAGCTGCAGGCGGCCCACGGTGCCCGCGGCCCGGGCGGCGCGGGACGGGGATTCGCGCGCTGGGACGCCGACGGCGACGGCAAGCTCTCGCGCGCGGAGGTCGCCAACGCGCCGCGCCTTTCGCAGGAGTTCGACGCCATCGACGCGAACAAGGATGGCTTCCTCACGCTCGATGAGCTGCAGGCGGCCCGCGGCCAGTTCGCCGGCCGGGGTGGAAGGCGAGGCTCCTAGGGGCGCGCGGGCCGGGCGACCCTGAACCTCCAAACAACTTTAGGAAAAAGACAGAAGCTATTGTTTTAAAATAAAACTTATACCGGGGCCATGGACGGTTGGCCCCGGTATAATGGGCGCCATCCACGCACGCGCCCGCCCTTGAACCTCCTCGCCATCGAGACCTCCACCGAGTTGTGCTCGGCCGCCCTGCTTCGCGGGGACGAGCTTTTCGTCGAGGAGGCCCTCGCCCCCAACCAGCACGCCGAGCACCTCGCGCCCATGGTGCGGCGCCTGCTCGCGCGCGCAGGGCTCGCGACCGCGCAGATGGACGCCTTCGCCTTCGGCCAGGGTCCCGGATCGTTCACCGGCCTGCGCATCGCCTGCGGCCTCGCCCAGGGCCTGGCGCTCGGCGCGAACCGCCCGGTGGTGCCCGTGCCCTCGCTTCTCGCGCTGGCGGAGCAGGCCAACGCGAGCCGCGTGCTGGTCGCGTTGGACGCGCGCATGGGCGAGACCTACCTCGCGGCCTATTCCCGCATGGGGGGCGACTGGGAGGCGGCCATCGCGCCGGGGCTCTTCGCCGAGTCGGCGCTGCCCGCGCTTCCCGGCCGCGACTGGGTGGCCACGGGCAGCGGCTTTGAGGCCTTCGCCTGGCTGCGCGGCGCCTACGCGCGCCAGGTGGCCAACCGGATCGAAGGCGACCTGCCGCGGGCGGGCGCCGTGGCCCGGGTGGCGGCGCGCAGGCTCGCGCGCGGGGAGGCGGTACCGGC
>PQAI01000278.1 GCA_003105245.1 Betaproteobacteria bacterium
AGCACCGAGGGCGGGATGAGGATCCCGAGGCATCCGCCGGCGGTTATCGCCCCCGCGGAGACCTGCACGCTGTAGCCGGCGCGCAGCATGGCGGGGAAGGCCAGCAGGCCCATCAGCGTCACCACCGCGCCCACGATGCCGGTGGCGGTGGCGAAGATGGCGCAGGTGACGATGGTGGCCACCGCGAGCGACCCGGGCACGCGGGCGAGCGACAGGTGCAGGCTCTTGAAGAGCTTCTCGATGAGGTTGGCGCGCTCGACGAGGTARCCCATGAAGACGAAGAGCGGCACCGCGATCAGCACGTCGTTGGACATCACCGAGTACGCGCGCTGGACCATGAGGTCGAGGATCTGGCGCACGGCMGTGTCGGGGTTGACGCTGCGGTAGGCGAGCCAGCCGAAGAAGACCCCCATGCCCATGAGGGTGAAGGCCGTCGGGAAGCCCAGCATGATCGCCACGACGACGAGGCCCAGCATGATGAGGCCCAGGTGCCCGTTGGTGAGGTTGTGCCACGGCGTCAGCACCACCAGCGGCACCAGGATCAGCGCCATGAGGATGAAGCCGAACCACAGCTCCTTGCGGATCTTCATCGCGCGCCCTCCTGCTTCACGACGAGCGCGTCGAGCTTCTCGATGTCCTCGGTCTTCACGTGCACCATTTCCTTCAGCTTGTCGACGTCGACTTCCTCGACGTCCTCCTCGCGCGAGGGCCATTCGCCCTGCTTGATGCAGATCACGCAGCGCACGATCTCCACGATCCCCTGCAGCAGCAGGATGACCCCGGCCACGGGGATGATCGTCTTGAACGGGTAGATGGGCGGGCCGTCGGCCGTGATGTTGGAGTGCTCGTTGATGGCCCAGCTCTCGGCGGCGTAGGTGTAGCCGGCCCAGCACAGGGCGATCACGCCGGGGATGAAGAAGACGAAGTAGAGGATGAGGTCGATCGTGGCCTGGGTGCGCGGGTGGAAGAAGCCGTAGAGCACGTCGCCGCGGACGTGGCCGCTCTTCGCGAGCGTGTAGGCGCCCGACATCATGAAGAGGGTGCCGTAGAACATGATCATCACGTCGAAGGCCCAGGGGTGCGGGTTGTCCAGGACGTAGCGGGAGTAGACCTCCCACGAGATGAGGAGCGTGAGCGCGACGATGAACCACGAGAACAGGTGGCCCACGAACGTGCTCGCCTTGTCGACGAGGAGCAGGAGTTTTTGCATTGGGCGCGGTGTTGCCTATGAGGGTCGCTGCGGGCGGGCGCGTGGATGCCCGGAAAAACGAAAACAGCCATCCGGCTCAGGCCGGATGGCTGTGGCGGGGACTGTGGTTCAGCCCTTCTTCGGCGCCGCGGCGGGCTTGGCGAAGTAGTGGTTGTAGGCCATGCGGCGGCCGACCACCGTGTCGAGCTCCCAGCGCACGACGCGCTCTGCGAACTGCTTCTGCGAGGCCTCGATCTCCTTGAACAGGGCGTTGCCCTCGGCCTTCTTGGCGGCGGCCTGGTCGTAGGCGACGAGCTGGTACTGGAGCACGGGGTCCGGGGTCTTGTAGAACTTGACGCCCATCTTCTGCAGCTCCAGGTAGTCCTTGGAGTAGCGGTCCAGCGCCTTCCAGGACATGTCGGCGGAGGCCGCCTCGACCGCGTTGGCGATGATGGCCCGCATCTTCTCGGGCAGCGCATCGTACTTGGTCTTGTTGAACATGATCTCGAACTGCTCGGCGTTCTGGTGGTAGCTCTGCAGCATGCACACCTTGGAGACGTCGGCGAAGCCCAGGAGCTTGTCGGAGGAGGCGTTGTTGAACTCCGCCGCGTCCAGGAGGCCCCGGTCCATGGCGGGCACGATCTCGCCGCCGGGCAGCGCGTTCACCGCGGCGCCCAGGCCCGTGAACACGTCGATCGAGATGCCCACCGTGCGGTACTTGAGGCCCTTGAAGTCCTCCTTCTTGGTGATGGGCTTCTTGAACCAGCCCAGGGGCTGCGTCGGCATCGGGCCGTACGGGAAGGACACCACGTTGGCGCCGATCGAGCCGTAGAGCTTGGAGAGCAGTTCCTTGCCGCCGCCGTACTTGTGCCACGCGAGCATCATGTTCGCGTCCATGCCGAAGGCCGGGCCGGAGCCCCACAGGGCCAGCGCGTTCTGCTTGCCGTAGTGGTACACGAGCACGCCGTGGCCGCCGTCGAGCGTGCCCTTGGAGACCGCGTCCAGCAGGCCGAAGGCCGGCACCACGGCGCCGGCCGGCAGCACCTCGATCTTGAGGTCGCCGCCCGTCATGTCGTTCACCTTCTTGGCGAAGTCCAGGGCGTACTCGTGGAAGATGTCCTTCGAGGGCCAGGTGGACTGCCAGCGCATCGACACCGGGCCCTGCGCCTTGGCGATCATCGGGAAGGCCAGCGCGGAAGCACCGGCGGCGCCTGCCAGGAACTTGCGGCGGGAAGGTTGCGTCGCGGTCTTCGCGACAGGGGTCTTGTCGGTCATCAGGAATCTCCTCGGGTGTAGTTGTTGCGCTCTTCGGAAGGCCGTT
>PQAI01000279.1 GCA_003105245.1 Betaproteobacteria bacterium
CGGCGTCCCTCGTGAGCGCCGTGACGCGCCGGGTGGCGAGCTCGATCTCCGCGATCGCCGTGGGGTTCACGGCGAGCTTGCGCGGCGCCGGGTCGTGCACGAAGGCGATGCGCCGGCCGTTGGGGGAAGCGTCGAAGTGGATTGCGCCCGGCTCCACGCGGGGAAGCTCGTACCCCGTGCCTTCGAAGAGATCGGTGATTCGTCCGCTGGCAAGGTCCAGCAGCAGCAGGTGCGGCACGCGCCCCATGGGCAGGTTGCGCTCGAAGTGCCTGTACTGCGCCTCGGACGTGACGTAGGCGCTCTCCTTGCGCTCGCCGAAGGCCTTGTGCCGCCGGTCCTGGGCGCGGCTGCCCTTCGCGTCCGGCCACACCCAGGAGACGAAGACGATGCGCCGCCCGTCGGGCATCCACTTGAAGTCCTCGATGCCGGGGCCGAAATTCGTCACGCGCTCGGCCTCGCCGCCCGCGGCGCCGATCACGTAGAGCTGCGGCTCGCCGTCCTTCGCGCCCTCCTGCTCGCGCTTGGAGAGGAAGGCGATGCGATCTCCCCTGGGCGACCAGGCGGGCTTCGCGTCCTTCTCGCCGCAGCGGGTGAGGCGCTTTGGAGAGTGTGAGCCGGTAGGAAGGAGCCAGAGGCTGGTGGCGCCCTTGTTCTCCTCCATCGAATACGTCGTGACCGCGCAGGCGGCCGCGGATCCGTCGGGCGAGATCGCCACGCCGGCGACGCGGTCGAGCTGCCAGAGGGTTTCGATGTCGAGGGAATGGCGGAAAGGCATGTTCAGGGTGATGTTCTCGATGTGCTGCCGAGCCCCGTGCACCCGGTCCCGGCAATGCTCGTCATGTCCGGCGCGCGTGCTTCCTCAGCCACGGCTCGATGACGTCGAGGCGAAACGCCCCTTTCTCGAGGTGGCCAATCATCCAGCGGTGGACCGCCATGGGCTTCGCGTCGAGACGGTAGCCGTTCACGCGCAGGAACACGTCGACGCACGCGAATGCGACACGCTTGTTTCCGTCGACGAAAGGGTGGTTGATCGCCAGGCTCTCGAAGAGCGCCGCGGCCTCCGCGACCACGTCACCGTAGTGCCCGCTCTGGGGCCGGAACAGGGCCGCCTCGAGCGCGCCGGGATCGCGAAGACCATGGTCGCCTCCGTAGCGCTCCACCAGAACGCGGTGCATCAGGACCACCTCGAGGGGGGTCAGGTACCGCGTCATTTCGCGAGTGCGCGGTACAAGGCGTCGTATTCGGCGAGGCTCTCGCCCAGCGCGGTCAGGACTTCCGGCCTCGGCTTGCCCCGCTTGCGCTTGTCGATGAAGTCACGCAGCGCCTCGTCGATCACGGCCTGCAGTTGCTTGCCCTCGCGGGCGGCGATGGCGCGCACCTCCTCGAGGACCCTCGGGTCGGCCTGGGTGGCGAACTTGCGCAGGGCGGCGGTCATGACGGGCTCCGGAAGCGGTTTCTTGATGCATCATGATACCGCATGACGGCAGACCTCAGGTCGCCTTCTCCATCGTGAGGACCATGCGGAAGCGGGACTCGCCGGACCGCATGCGCTGGTAGGCCTCGAAAGCGCGCTCCAGCGGCACGGTCTCGATCATCGGCCGGATGTCGGCCAGGACGCTGAAGTCGAGCGTCTTCTCGGTCTCGTAGGGCGAGCCGGTGATGGCGCCCTGCACGATGCGCTCGCCGCCGACCAGCGCACCGGGCGACACCTTGAGGGGGCTTCGGCCCACGCCGACCACGAGGAGCCTTCCCTGCGGCGCGAGGCCCGGCATGAGAGCCGAGGCCGCATCGCTGTCGGTGATGGTCGTGAGGATCACCTGCGCGCCGCCCATGGCCTTCAGCCGCGCGACGGCATCCTCCGCGCCGGCATCGACGTAGACGTGGGCGCCCAGCCTGCGGGCATCCTCGGCGATGTCCGCGCCGCGGCCCACCGCGACGACCTTGAATCCCATGCGGCGTGCGTACTGCACGGCGAGGTGGCCCAGGCCGCCGATGCCCTGGATGGCGACGAGATCGCCGGCCTGCGCGCCGGATTTCCGCAGCCCATTGAACGTGGCGAGTCCCGCGCACAGGAGCGGGGCGGCCTCCTCGGAACCCAGCTCCTCCGGGATCGAGACGAGGCCCGTGCCGCGGGCGAGCATCATCTCGGCATAGCCGCCGTCGCGCGAGCTSCCCGTRATCGGYTGCCGGCTGCACAGGTTGAAYTCGCCRCGGCKGCACTGCAGGCACTCGTTGCAGTGCCCGCCCTTGCGGCCCACGCCCACGCGCTGGCCGGCCTTCCAGTACGACGCCACGCCGGGACCCAGGGCGGCGATCCTTCCCACCACTTCGTGCCCCGGCACGCGGGGATACTCGATTCCCGCCTCGAGCCCCTCGATGGCGCCGGCGTCCGCGCCGCAGATGCCGCAGGCCTCGACCTCGACCAGCACCTCGCCCGGGCCCGGCTCCGGCGTGGGCCGCTCGACGAGATCGAGCCCGCCCGGCCGGGTAACCTGCATCGCCCTGTAGGTCTTCCTCATCCCCGTGGACCTTGTCCGCATTGCGCTGTGCGCAAGAATCCGCTTTTATACCTCAGCCCACCCACTCGCCCACTCCCATGGCAAACATCGCCTTTCTCGGAACCGGATTGCTCGGCAGCGGCTTTGCCGAGGCCGCGGCAGCCCGCGGCGAAATCGTCACCGCCTGGAATCGCACGCCCGACAAGGCGGCAGCCCTCGGTCGTTTCAACGTCAAGGCAGCCGCCACCCCGGCCGAAGCCGTCCGCGGCGCCGCAAGGGTACATCTCGTGCTCCGCGACGATGCCGTCGTCGAGGAAGTGATCGCGGACGCGCGTCCCGGCCTCGCCCCCGGCGCCATCCTGCTGGACCACACCACGACGCGGCCGGACCTCACCGCCGCGCGTGCGAAGCGATTGCTTGCCGAAGGCATCAACTACCTGCACTGCCCCGTCTTCATGGGGCCGGCGGCGGCGCGCCAGGCGCAGGGCTCCATGATGGTCGCGGGACCGAAGGACCTCTTCGCGCAGGTCGAGGCCGACCTGGCGAAGATGACGGGTCGCCTGGAGTACCTCGGCGAGCGCCCCGACCTCGCCGCCGTGCACAAGCTCTTCGGCAACACGGTGATCATCGGGCTGGTGGCCATCATGGCCGACGTCCTCGCGCTCGCCCGCGCGAGCGGCGTCGACGGGCAGGAGGCCATCGAGCGCCTTCGCAAGCTCGACCTCAACGCGATGGTGACCCGGCGCGGCGTGGCCATGGCGAAAGGCGACTTCGCCGCGAGCTTCGAGCTGGCCATGGCGCGCAAGGACGTGGGACTCATGATCGAGACCATCGGCGACGGKCCGATGGCKGCGCTGCCRGCCATCGCGGCRCGCATGGACGARCTCATCGCCGCGGGGCACGGCGCCAAGGACACCACCGCGCTGGGCCTCTAGCGGGTCAGTGCGCCTTYTCCCAGTTCTCGCCCACGCCCGCCTCGACCACGAGCGGCACGGCGAGCTCGGCGACGCCCGTCATGAGCTTCTCCACCTGCGGCTTCACGCGCTCGAGCTCCGCCTCCGGCACTTCCAGCACCAGCTCGTCGTGCACCTGCATGATGAGCCGGGTCGCGAGCCGCTCGGCCTCGATCCAGCCCTGCACSGCGATCATGGCGAGCTTGATGAGGTCGGCCGCCGTGCCCTGCATGGGCGCATTGATGGCCTGGCGCTCGGCGCCCTGSCKSCKCGACTGGTTGGCYGASGCGATGTCCGGCAGCCASAGCCGSCGCCCGAAGACCGTCTCCACGTAGCCGCGGTCGCGAGCCTCGTTCCGCGTCCTCTCCATGTAGGCCGCCACGCCCGGATAGCGCTGGAAATACCTGTCCATGTAGCTCTGCGCCGCGGCGCGCTCTATGCCGAGGTTTCCCGCGAGGCCGAAGGCGCTCATGCCGTAGATGAGCCCGAAGTTGATCACCTTGGCGTAGCGGCGCTGCTCGCTAGTGACCTCGGCGGGCGTGACGCCGAACACCTCGGAGGCGGTGTGGCGGTGGATATCCTCGCCGGCCGCGAACGCCTGCACGAGGCTCGCGTCCCCGGAGAGGTGCGCCATGATGCGAAGCTCGATCTGCGAGTAGTCCGCGGAGACGATCCTCGAGCCAGGCGGCGCGATGAAGGCCTCCCGGATGCGCCGGCCCTCCGCCGTGCGCACCGGGATGTTCTGCAGGTTGGGGTCGGTGGAGGAAAGCCGCCCCGTCACCGCCACGGCCTGCGCGTAGTTGGTGTGCACGCGGCCGGTCCTCGGGTTCACCATGCGCGGCAGCTTGTCCGTGTAGGTGCTCTTGAGCTTGGACAGGGCCCGGTGCTCCAGCAGAGCCTTGGGCAGCGGGTGGTCGAGCGCGAGCTTCTCCAGCACCTCCTCGTCCGTGGAGGGTGCGCCCGAGGGCGTCTTCTTCACCGGCGTGAGCTTCAACTGGCCGAAGAGGATCTCGCCCAGCTGCTTGGGGCTCGCGAGGTTGAAGGGCTGGCCCGCGAGCTCGTGCGCCCTCCTCTCCAGCTCCATCATCTTGCCGCCCAGCTCGTTGCCCTGCGTGGCGAGCAGCGCGGAGTCGATGAGCACGCCGTTTCGCTCCATCGCGAGGAGCACGCCCGAGACSGGCACCTCGATGTCGGCGTAGATGTGCCGCAGCTTCGCGTCCGCCTCGATCTGCGGCCACAGCGCCCCGTGCAGCTGGAAGGTGACGTCGGAATCCTCCGCCGAGTACTCGGTCGCGCGCTCGACGCTCACCTGGTCGAAGCAGATGCTGGATGCGCCCTTGCCCGCCACCTCCTCGTAGAGGATCGTCTTCGCGCCCAGGTGGCGCATGGCGAGCGAATCCATGTCGTGGCGCTGGTGGCTTTCCAGCACGTAGGAGGCGAGMAGCGTGTCGTGCACGACGCCGCGCACCGTGACGCCGTGGTTGGCGAGCACGTGGCGGTCGTACTTCGCGTTCTGGCCCACCTTGCGGCGCTCCGCCGACTCGAACCAGGGCTTGAGCCTCTCGAGGACSGCYTCGCGGTCGAGCTGGTCCGGCGCGCCCGGGTAGCGGTGCGCGAGCGGGACGTAGCACGCCTCTCCCGCCTGCACGCAGAACGAAAGTCCCACGAGCTGCGCGGCCATCGGGTCGAGGCTCGTGGTCTCCGTGTCGAAGCAGGAGAGTTCCGCCGCGTCGAGCTTCGCGATCCAGCGTTCGAGGCCGGCTTCGTCGAGGATGGTTTCGTAGTGGCGGGTGGCGATGAATGCAGCTGCCTCGCTTTCCACCCTCACCCCCGACCCCTCTCCCGCAAGCGGGAGAGGGGAGGCCTTTTCTCCCTCTCCCTTCAGCAACGCCTCGCGCATCCCGCGGAACCCGAAGCGCTCGTAGAGCGCCGCGAGCTTCGCCTTGTCCGGCTCGCCCTGCACCAGCGACTCGATCTCGAAGGGGAGGTGGACGTCCGTCTTCACGGTGAGGAGCGTGCGTCCCGTGGGCAGCCAGTCGAGGGCCTTCCTCAGGTTCTCGCCCACGACACCCTTCACCTCGCCCGCGTGCGCCATGACGCCCTCGAGCGAGCCGTACTCCTGGATGAGCTTGGCCGCCGTCTTCGGGCCCACCTTGTCCACGCCGGGCACGTTGTCCACCGCGTCGCCCATCAGCGCGAGGTAGTCGATGATGCGCTCCGGGGGGACGCCGAACTTCTCCTCCACGCCCTTCGGGTCGAGCACCTCGTTGGACATGGTGTTCATCCAGGTGATGCATGGACTGACCAGTTGAGTGAGGTCCTTGTCGCCCGTGGAGATGAGGGTGTCCCAGCCGTGCACCGACTCCGCGTGGCGCGCCAGGGTGCCGATCACGTCGTCGGCCTCCACGCCCTCGACGATGACCAGCGGCCAGCCCAGCGCGCGGATGGTCTCGAAGAGCGGCTCGACCTGGGCCGCGAGGTCCTCGGGCATCGCCTGCCGGTTCGCCTTGTAGTCGGGATAGATCTCGTCGCGGAAGGTCTTGCCCTTGGGGTCGAAGACCGCGGCGATATAATCGGACGGGTAGTCCTGCTTGAGCTTCCGCAGCATGTTCACCACGCCGAAGATGGCGTTGGTGGGCTCGCCGGCGGGGCTTCGCAGCTCCCGGATCGCGTGGAAGGCGCGGAACAGGTAGCTCGAGGCGTCGACCAGCAGCAGGCGCTTCTTCGATTCGCTCATGTCACCGCCCAGGGGACGCCATGAATAGCAAGATTCCGATGCCGACAGATCCGCAGGTGGCGCACGGCGTGCAGTCCTCGGCGCGCGAAGCGTGGCGGATGTTCGAAATTATCGCAGAGTTCGTGACCGCCACCGAGCGGCTGCGCGCCATCCACCCGGCCGTGACCATCTTCGGCAGCGCGCGCGTCAAGCCCGACTCCGCGGCCTACCTCCAGGCCGAGGACATCGCCCGCCGCCTGTCGGACGCCGGTTTCGCCGTCATCTCCGGCGGCGGGCCCGGGATCATGGAGGCGGCCAACAAGGGCGCCTTCGCCGGCGCGAGCCCCAGCATCGGGCTCAACATCCAGCTTCCGCACGAGCAGCACGCCAACCCCTACCAGGACATCTCCCACACCTTCCAGCACTTCTTCGCGCGCAAGGTGATGTTCACCAAGCTCTCCTCGGCGTTCGTGATGATGCCCGGCGGCTTCGGCACGCTCGACGAGCTCTTCGAGGCCCTCACGCTCGTGCAGACCGGCAAGGTCCGGCGCGTGCCCCTCATCCTCGTGGGTTCCGGGTTCTGGAGCGGCATGACGGCCTGGATCCGCGACCGCCTCGCCGCCGACGGCATGGTGGGCCCGGACGACCCGGAGCTGCTCCAGGTGATCGACGACCCGCAGGCGGTGGTCGACGCGATCTTCGACCACTACCACGCTCGCGGCTTCGAGCCCACGACGGCCGAGCGCGAGGCGGAGTTCGCCCTCTGAAGCCCGCGGCCAAGTGCTAAACTGGACTCCAGTGAAGCCCCTTGCCATGCGACCGATCCTCGCCCTCGTCGTGCTCCTCTTCGCCGCCGGCGCATTCGCGCAGTCGGCGCCCCGCCCGCGCCCGCCCGGGACGGTGCCCCTCGAGGAGCCGCCGCCGCCCCCGGCCGTGATCGAGAGCGACCCGTCGCTCGAGCCGCAGGTCACCATCCGCAAGGAAGGCGACAACACGGTGTCCGAGTACCGCATCAAGGGCAAGCTCTACATGATGAAGGTGACTCCCGCCCACGGCAGGCCCTACGTGCTCATCGACCACAGGGGCGACGGCCAGTTCGCGCGCCAGGACAACCTGGATTCCGGCCTGCGCGTGCCGCAGTGGGTGCTCCTCGAGTTCTAGGTCCCGCAACGGTCTATTCCGGAATGTCCGTCTTCACGCCAGTCTCCCCCGACGAGGCGCGCGCCCTGCTCGCGCGCTACACCCTCGGCGAGCTCGAGTCCCTCGAGGGCATCGCCCAGGGCATCGAGAACACCAACTACTTCCTCGACACCACCACGGGGCGCTACGTCCTCACGCTCTTCGAGAAGATCCCGCGCGAGGACCTGCCCTTCTACGTGGGCCTCATGCACCACCTCGCCGAGCACGGGATCCGCTGCCCCGCGCCGATGGAGCTGCAGGGCGGCGGCTACCTCACGGAGCTCTGCGGCAAGCCCGCGGTGATCGTGACGCGGCTTCCGGGCGTGCCGCACCTCTCGCCCACGCCGGAGCAGTGCCGCAAGGTCGGGCGCATCCTCGCCGACATCCACGAGGCCGGGCTCGAGTACGACGCGGGGCTCGCCAACTGGCGCGGCCAGGCCTGGCGCGAGGGCTTCGCCCAGCGCGTCCGCCCGAAGGTCTCCGCCGACGAGGCCGCCCTCATCGAGAGCGAGAACCGCTACCAGGCGCTGCACGACGACACCGTGCTGCCCCAGGGCGTCATCCACGGCGACCTCTTCCGCGACAACGTGCTCTGGGACGACGAGGGCGAGGGCGGCGTCATCGACTTCTACTTCGCCTGCGACGACGCGCTGCTCTACGACGTGGCGATCACCGTGAACGACTGGTGCACGGATTCCTTCGCGACCCTCGACCCCGACCGCGCCGACGCGCTCCTGGAGGGCTACGACGCCCACCGTCCCCTCACGGACCTCGAGCGCGAGATGTGGCCGGTGATGCTGCGGCGGGCGGCGCTTCGCACCTGGCTCGGACGGCTGGAGTACAACCACTTCCCGAAGGCCTCCGAGATGACCATCCCGAAGGACCACGAATTCTCCCGGCGCCTGCTCGAGCACCACATCGTCCACGCGCGCGCGCTGGAAGTCGCCGGGGACTGAGGGGGCCGGCGGTGGAATCCCCCATCCGCGTGCGCGACGTGCGCTCCTCCCGCGGGCCTGCCTGGCTCGCCGGGGGCTGGGGCCACTTCCGGCGCGCGCCCATGGTGTGGATGGGGCTTTCGGCCGGCTGGATGCTCATCACGCTGGCGCTCGTGCTGGTGCCGCTCGTCGGCGGCGTCGTGGCCAACCTCCTGCAGCCCGTCTTCTTCGCGAGCTTCGCGATGGCCGCGCGGGCGCAGCTCGCCGGCAAGGCTCCCGAGATGGGCGACCTCTTCGCGGGCTTCCGGCGGCCGCTGCGCCCGCTCGTGAACCTGGGCGCGATCCTGCTCGTGGCCGAGATCGGGATCTTCTTCCTCATGTCTCTCATGGGCCTGCCCGGCGTGGGCGACGGCGAGGAGATCGTCACCCTCGTCGACTACGCGAAGGCCCTGCAGGGCAAGGAGTGGATCCTCGTGGCCGGGGTCGTGCTCACCGCGATCGTGAAGGGCGCGCTGTGGTTCGCGCCGGCGCTGCTCGCCTTCCACGAGCTCTCGACCGCGCACGCCATCCGCTGGAGCCTCTACGCGGCGCTGTCCAACGTGGGCGCGATGCTCGCCTACGGGATCGCGCTCACCGTGGTGTTCGTGGCGGGCGCGCTGCCCTGGGGGCTCGGCCTCATGGTGGCCATCCCCGTGATGGTGGCGAGCACCTACACGGGCTACGCGGACGTCTTCGAGGAGACGGCCCCGGCGGAGGAAGACGCTACGCCGGCGTGAGCTTGGCGTACTGGAGGGCCAGCCACTTGGTGCCCTCGGTGCGGAAGCGCACCTGCACCCGGGCGTCCAGCCCGCGGCCCTCGAAGTTGATCACCACGCCCTCGCCGAATTTCGCGTGCCGCACGTTGGCGCCGATGGCGAAGGGGTGCTCGTCGGGGCGGGAAGTCTCGAAGCTCGCGCGCGGGGCGGTGGCGTACTGGTTGGCGTCCGCGCGCGGCGCCCTGCCTCCGCCCGACGACCACGAATCGCCGCCGCCCGAGCGGCCTCCCCAGGCCGGCTTGTCCCAAGCCGATTTCTGTGGCGACGCCCAGGCCTGCTTCTCCGGCAGCACGATCCACTTGCACAGCTCCGCCGGGATCTCCTCCACGAAGCGCGAGACGATCCCGTAGCGCGGCTGGCCGTGCAGCATGCGGCTTCCGGCGTAGGTGAGGTACAGGCGCTTCCTCGCCCGGGTGATGGCCACGTACATGAGGCGGCGCTCCTCCTCGATGCCGCCGTCCTCGTTCAAGCTGTTGTCGTGCGGGAAGAGGCCCTCCTCGAGCCCGCCCAGGAAGACCGCGTCGAACTCCAGGCCCTTGGCCGAGTGCACGGTCATGAGCTGGAGAGCGTCCTGGCCGGCGGCCGCCTCGTGCTCCCCGGCCTCCAGGCTCGCGTGCGCGAGGAAGGCCGCGAGCACCTGCTGCTGGTGCGTGCCCGGCACCGGGGCCACGTCCTCCTGGGACTCGCCCGCGGGCTCCACGCCCACCTCGAACTCCTCGTTGAAGAGGGTCGCGGCGTTCACCAGCTCGTTCAGGTTCTCGACGCGGTCCTGCCCGTCGCGCTCGGCGGCGTAGTGGTCCTTGAGTCCGCTGGCCGAGAGCATCTCCTCGACGAGCTCCGGGAGCGTGAGGGATTCGGATGCCTTGCGAAGCCGTTCCGCGATCGCGAGGAAGCCCGCGATGGCCGTGCCGCCGCGTCCCGCGACCGCGCCCGCCTTCGCCGCGCGCGCGAGGCTGCCCAGGCCCGAGGCCGCGGCTTCCTGGAGCTGCTCCACGCTCCTCGCGCCGATGCCGCGCGGGGGGAAGTTGACCACGCGCGAGAAGGCCGTATCGTCGTCCGGGTTGGCGGCCACGCGCAGGTAGGCGAGCGCGTGCTTGATCTCCTGGCGCTCGAAGAAGCGAAGCCCCCCGTAGACCTTGTAGGCGATGCCCGCCCGGAAAAGCGCATGCTCGAGGATGCGCGACTGGGCGTTCGACCGGTAGAGCAGCGCCATGTCCGCGAGCGCCGTGCCCTCGCGGTGCAGCTGCTTCACCTCGTCGACGACGAAGCGCGCCTCCTCCTCGTCGTTCGCCGCGGCGAATATGCGAAGCGGCTCGCCGCGCCCCTCCGCGGTCCAGAGGTTCTTGCCCAGGCGGGCCTTGTTCTGCGCGATGACGGCGTTGGCCGCGTCGAGGATCGAGCCCTGCGAGCGGTAGTTCTGCTCCAGCTTCACGACGTCCCTCACGCCGAAGTCGCGCAGGAACTCGTTCATGTTGCCGACGTCGGCGCCGCGGAAGCGGTAGATCGAGTTGTGGGTGACGATTCCGTTGGCTACGTAGTTGTGCGTTCCCCGCACGTCGAGATCGAAGACCTCGCGCGACCTACCGGGGATGCGCCGGACTGCAGCCACCACGTCGAGCTTCCCGTCTTCCGTGACCATCGCCATGCCGGGGCGGACGTGCGCCGCGCTCACGAATGGCAGCGACTTGCCGTGGAGGTTGGCCCTCTGCACGATGCGTCCGTCGAGCGCTTTTCGGGCCGTTTCGGCGAGCACCATCGCCTCGCCGTACGCCGAACGCACCGTGTCGAAACGCCAGCTGCGCGAGCCCTTCTTGGCCGGGCGGACCGACAGGCCCGCCTTCTCGAGTGCCCGGCGTCCGGCGGCATCATTGCCGTACACCGTGACGCGGTGCACCGCGCCTTGTCCACGGCGGCCGCTGCAGAGCGTCACCACGATATTGCGGCGGTTCGAGTCGCGCGCCATGGGCACGTGGTGCGGTTCGTCGTGGGACAGTCCGCGATCGGCGAGGAGCTTCCGGGCTGCGGCAGCCGTGTCAATCTCCTGATACACGCGCGAGATCCAGGCGGGGTCGTGCACCAGGCCGTTCACGGTCTTGCCCTTGCGGGCGACGAACGGCAGGGTCGGCAGACCGTAACGGAGCGATAGCGTGATCTCATCGAAACGCGCCTCGTTTTCCGACGCGTGGGTTCCGACGATCCAGAGGGCATCCGCATGCTCCTGGATGGCTCGCTGGCGATACCCCACCATCGGCTTCACCTGGCCGCGCGTATACACCCGGGAGGTTCCCAGGCGGTAGCCGATGCCGGTCTTGAACATGAGGTAGGTGAAGTACGTCTGCGGCGTCTCGCCGAGCAGGTATCCCGCGAAATGGGTGTGCTCCGGGGTGCTCGCCAGCCGCCGGCCATCCCGGGTGCGGATCTCCACGAGATCGCGCCGGGCCTTCCGGCAGTGAACGCGATCGACAACGGCGGGCCGGAAGTCACCGTTGCCGTGGCAGGACAGGACCTCGTCGCCCGGGCGAACCGCCGACAGCGCCTTTGCCCGGCCGCCTTCGAGCGCGATCCGCGTATCCCCCGTCAGGCATTGGTCGTCGTCGCCTACCGCGAAAACGCAGCCGTTGGTCCCGGCCATCAGCCTGATCCACTTGTACTGCAGCTTGTTCGTGTCCTGGAACTCGTCGACCAGGATGTAGCGGAAGCGCTCCTGGTAGTGCGTCAGCAGGTTCAGGTTGCGCGAGAGCAGCTCGAAGGTGCGAAGCAGCAGCTCCGCGAAGTCCACCACGCCCTCGCGGTTGCACTGCGCGTCGTAGTCGGCGTAGAAGGCCACCATCCGGCGCGTGAAGTCGTCGCCCGCCTCCACGGCGTTGGCGCGCAGCCCCGACTCCTTGCAGTTGTTGATGAAGGCCTGCAGCTGCCGCGGGGCGAACTTCTCCTCGTCGAGGCTCTGCGCCTTGGCCAGGCGCTTGACCAGCGAGAGCTGGTCGCCGGAGTCGAGGATCTGGAAGAGCTGCGGGAGGCTCGCGTCGCGGTGGTGGGCCCGCAGCAGCCGGTTGCACAGGCCGTGGAAGGTGCCCACCCACATGCCGCGGGTGTTGATGGGCAGCATCGCCGAGAGCCGCGTGAGCATCTCGCGCGCCGCCTTGTTGGTGAAGGTGACCGCGAGGATGCCCGCCGGGCTCGCCTGCCCCGTCTGGATGAGGTGCGCGATGCGCGTGGTGAGCACGCGCGTCTTGCCGCTGCCGGCCCCGGCGAGGATGAGGGCGGATTCGCGGGGAAGGGTGACGGCCCGAAGCTGCTCGGGATTGAGGCCGGAAAGGAGGTCGGGCATGGGAGTCGGACTTTGCTAGGCTGCAATTATTTCACGGCCGGAGCCCGCTCCCTCATGAGAGAACTGCATTTTTCTCGCACGATGGGCGGGCGGGCGTGAGCGGCTTCCGTCGCGTCCTCGCCGCGGAGACGGTGTCGAACTTCGGCTCGATGCTGAGCCGCGTCGCGATTCCGTGGCTCGCCACGCTGGCGCTCGCCGTCGAGCCCTGGCAGATGGGCCTGCTGCTGGTGGCCGACGTGGCCGCGGCGGCCGCGGGAACGCTCTTCCTCGGCGCGCTCGTCGACCGGGCGCGAAAGCGCGCGACGATGCTGCTCGCGGATGCCGCCCGCGCCGCGATCCTCCTCGGCCTCGCCGCGCTCACGGCGGCCGGAAATCTCGCCTTCTGGATGCTCGTCGTCTCCGCCGCGCTCACCGGCCTGTTCACCGTCGCGTTCGAGCTGGCCCGTTCGGCGTGGATGGCGCAGGCGATCCCGGCCAACGAGCTTGCGCGCCGCAACGCCCAGGTGTCGGCATGCACGAGCGCTTCCGAATCCCTCGCGTTCGCCGCGGGCGGGTTCCTGTACCAGGGGCTCGGCGCGGTGATGTCGCTCGCCCTCGACGGGCTGAGCTACGTGGTCTCCGCCCTTTGCCTGCGGGGGGTTCGCGACGCCCCCGGAACGCCCGGCGGCGCGAGAGGTCGCGGCAGCCGGTTCCGGCAGGTCGCCGACGAGGCGAGGCGCGGGCTTTCGCTCGTGCGCGACACGCCGGCTCTCAGGCTCGTGGCCACGACGGGCGTATTCATCGCGCTGGGCGGAAGCCTGGCGGGGACGAGCTACATGATCTTCGTCGCCCGGGACCTCGGGTTCGGGACCGGCTCGCTGGGCGTGATCTTCGCCGCGGGCGGGCTCGGCTCGCTCGCCGGGGCGTACCTGTCGCCGGGCTGGGGGCGGCGCGTCGGTTCGGCGGGAGCGATGGCGGCGGGGCTGGCGTTGTTCACGCTGGGTGCCTTCCTCATCCCCCTGGCGCCCGGACCCACCCTCGCAGGCGCCGTCCTGCTCGTCGCCCACCAGGTCATCGGCGATGGCGGACGCACCCTTTACGACATCCACGACCGGACGTGGCGCCAGACTTCCGTCGAGCCGGCCGAGCTGGCACGGGCCGATGCGGGCGTCCGCACTCTCGAGCAGATGGCGACGCTGGCCGGTGCGCTGGCCGGCGGCGCGCTCGCGACGATGATCGGCGCCCGCTTCGCTCTCGTCCTGTCCGCGTCGTTCTTCCTGGTCGCGACCGTGCTTTTCGCGCGGGCCGTCCGGAAAGGGGCCACTCGCCCCTGAAGGAGCGGGGGGCGGCAGCCGGCGCGCGCAAAAAAATCGGGGCGCCCGCAGGCGCCCCCAAGTGTTTCGCCCCACTACTCTAAAGATGACCGCAAGGAGGGCGGCATCCGAAGGAAATGACAGCCTGCGCGGCGCACAAGTTCCCGGCGCCGATAGCGCGCGGCAAATCAAGGGCTTGGGGGACCCCGCTGCTATAATTTGCGCAACGCACAACGCACCGTCCGATCGAGAAAAGCAATGGATCCCCAATACCAGCCGAAGAGCCTCGAGCCCGCGGTCCAGAAGGAGTGGGCCGACACGAAGGCCTTCGCCGCCCCCGACGCCTCCAGCCGGCCCAAGTACTACAACGTCGGCATGTTCCCGTACCCGTCGGGCAAGCTCCACATGGGGCACGTGCGCAATTACTCGATCAACGACGCGCTCGCCCACTTCCTGCGCATGAAGGGATTCAACGTCCTGCAGCCCATGGGCTGGGACGCCTTCGGCCTGCCCGCCGAGAACGCCGCCATGGCCAACGGCGTGCCGCCCGCGAAGTGGACCTGGGACAACATCGCCTACATGAAGAGGCAGCTCCAGTCGCTGGGCTTCGCGATCGACTGGGCGCGCGAGCTGGCCACCTGCTCGCCGGACTACTACCGCTGGAACCAGTGGCTCTTCCTGCGCATGCGCGAGAAAGGCATCGCCTACAAGAAGACGGGCACCGTCAACTGGGACCCCGTCGACCAGACCGTCCTCGCCAACGAGCAGGTGATCGACGGCAAGGGCTGGCGCACCGGGGCGACCGTCGAGAAGCGCGAGATCCCCATGTGGTACCTGCGCATCACGCAGTACGCCGACGAGCTGGTGGACGCGCTCGAAGGGCTGGCCTGGCCCGAGCAGGTGAAGCAGATGCAGAGGAACTGGATCGGCCGCTCCTACGGCGTCGAGTTCACCCTGCCCTACGCCGACGAGACCGCCCGCCGGATGAACGACGGGAAAAGAGGCCTCAAGGTCTACACCACGCGCGCCGACACGATCATGGGCATCACCTTCGCGGCGGTCGCCGCGGAGCACCCGCTCGCCGCCGAGGCCGCGAAGGGCAACGCGAAGCTCGCCGCCTTCATCGAGGAGTGCAAGAAGGGCGGCGTGATGGAGGCCGACCTCGCCACGATGGAGAAGAAGGGGATGCCCACGGGGCTCTTCGTGCTGCACCCCTTCACGAAGCGGCCGGTGGAGGTCTGGGTCGGCAACTACGTGCTCATGGGCTACGGCGAGGGCGCGGTGATGGCGGTGCCCGGTCACGACGAGCGCGACTTCGCCTTCGCGAAGAAGTACGGGCTCGAGATCACGCAGGTCATCGACGTGGGTGGCCAGCCCTACTCCACCGACGCCTGGCAGGAGTGGTACGAGGCGCCGGGCGTTTGCGTTCACTCCGGCAAGTACGATGGCCTCGCGCAGCAGGAGGCCATCGACGCGGTGGCCGCGGACCTGGGCGCGATGGGCCTGGGAGAGAAGCGCAAGCAGTTCCGGCTGCGCGACTGGGGCTTCTCGCGCCAGCGCTACTGGGGCACGCCGATTCCCATCATCCAYTGCCCCCGGTGCGCCGACGTGGCCGTCCCCGACGACCAGCTGCCGGTGGTGCTCCCGGAGGACCTCGTTCCCGACGGCTCCGGCAGCCCGCTGGCGAAGTCGCCGGCGTTCTACGAGTGCAAGTGCCCGAAGTGCGGCGGCGACGCGAAGCGCGAGACCGACACCATGGACACCTTCGCCGACTCGTCCTGGTACTTCTTCCGCTACGCCTGCCCCGGCGCCAAGACGATGGTCGACGCCCGCGCCGACTACTGGATGCCGATGGACCAGTACATCGGCGGCATCGAGCACGCGATCCTGCACCTGCTCTACGCGCGCTTCTGGACGAAGGTGATGCGCGACATGGGGCTCGTGAAGGTGGACGAGCCTTTCAAGAACCTGCTCACGCAGGGCATGGTGCTCAACCACATCTTCAGCCGGCGCACCGACAAGGGCGGCATCGCKTACTACGCCCCGGACGAGGTGGACGTGAAGGCCGACGCCGAGGGAAAGATCTCGACGGTCACCCTCAAGGCCGACGGCAAGCCGGTGGACTACGGCGGCATCGGCACGATGTCGAAGTCGAAGAGGAACGGCGTCGACCCGCAGGACCTCATCGACCGCTACGGCGCCGACACGGCGCGGCTCTACGTGATGTTCGCGAGCCCGCCCACGGACACCATCCTGTGGTCGGACTCCTCCGTCGAAGGCTCCTTCCGGTTCCTCAGGCGCCTGTGGAAGCTCGTGCACGACCACCTCGCCGCGGGAGGCCCCGTGGCGGGCCGCGCGCAGGGCGAGCTCCCCAAGGAGCTCAAGGACCTGCGCTTCAAGCTGCACCGGACCATCGACAAGGTCGGCGACGACTACGGCCGGCGACTGCAGTTCAACACCGCCATCGCAGCGGTCATGGAGCTGCTCAACGCGCTGGGTGACGTAAAGGAGACCACTCCCGCCGCGCGCGCGGTGGCCCAGGAGGTTCTCGAGGGCGCGGTGCTCCTGCTCTCGCCGGTCGTGCCGCACGTCACGACCGCGCTGTGGGCCGAGCTTCGCCCCGGCACGCGCCTCATCGACCAGCCCTGGCCCGAGGTGGACAAGTCGGCCCTCGTGCAGGACTCGGTGGAGCTCGTCCTCCAGGTGAACGGCAAGCTGCGCGGCCACATCGCCGTGCCGGCCGCGGCCTCGAAGGAGGAGATCGAGCGCATCGCCCTGGCAGCCGAGGGCGCGGTGAAATTCATGGAAGGCCGTCCCGCGAAGAAGGTCGTCGTGGTGCCGGGCCGGCTGGTGAACATCGTTGTCTAGGAAAACTCTCCCTCTCCCTTGGGAGAGGGTCGGGSTGAGGGYCGCSMTAGCGSCCKCGAGCCTCGTCCTCTCCGCCTGCGGCTTCCAGCTGCGCGGCGACGTCGGCACGGGCCTGAAGACGCTGGCCGTCTCGAACGACGTGCCCTCGCAGGTGGCGATCGAAGTGCGCCGCCAGCTCTCGGGGGGGCCCACGAAGCTCGCGGCCAACGCCAAGGACGCCGAGGCGCAGCTTCGCATCCTGGCCGAGAGCACCGACAAGACGATCCAGTCGCTCACCGGCGCCGGCCGCGTGTTCGACTACCGCCTGAGCCTCAAGGTGCGCTACCAGGTGAGCGACGCGGCCGGAAAGTCCCTCGCCGATTCCACCGAGATCGAGCTGTGGCGCATCATCTCGTACTCGGAGACGGCCCCGCTCGCCAAGGAGGCCGAGGAGCAGCTGCTCTTCGCGGAGATGCGAAGCGAGGCCGCCACCCGGATCCTGCGGCGCATCGCCGTCGTCCGCGCCAACGCCCCGGCCCGATGAAGATCGCCACCCGCCAGCTGGCCCAGCACCTGAAGAAGGGCCTCTCGCCCCTCTACGCCGTGCACGGCGCGGAGACCCTCCTCGCCCTGGAGGCGGGGGACGCCATCCGCGCCGCGGCGCGCAAGGACGGCTGCACGGAGCGCGAGGTCTTCACGGCGGAGCCCGGCGCCGACTGGGCGAAGCTCGGCGCCTCGGCGGCCAACCTGTCGCTCTTCGCCTCGAAGAAGCTCCTGGAGATCCGCATCCCGACCGGCAAGCCCGGGGCCGAGGGCGGCAAGGCCCTGGAGGCGCTGTGCGCCAGCCTGCCGCAGGACACCGTGGTGCTGGTGATGCTTCCCGAGCTGGAATGGCAGGGCCTCAAGACCGCCTGGTTCGCCGCCCTCGAAGGCGCGGGCACCGTGGTCGAGGCGAAGGCCGTCTCGCGCGAGGAGCTGCCGCAGTGGCTGGCCGATCGCCTGGCCGCGCAGAAGCAGCACGCCAACGTCGAGACCCTGGAGTGGATGTCCGACCGGGTGGAAGGCAACCTGCTCGCGGCGAAGCAGGAGGTCGAGAAGCTCGCCCTCCTCCTGCCCGAGGGGGAGATCTCGCTCGCGTCCATCCGCGAGGCGGTGACCGACGTCTCGCGATTCGAGCGCGACGCCCTCCTGGACGCGATCCACGACGCCGACCCCGGCCGCATCGCGCGCGCCGTCGATTCCCTCGAGGCCGAGGGCGAGCCCCTGCCGCTGCTGCTGTGGGCGCTCACGGAGGAGCTGCGCCTCATGATCCAGCTCACCGCGGGCGAGCGCCCCCGCCGCTTCCTCGATCCCGACCGCCTGCAGCGCGTGCAGCGCACCGCGCGCAAGCACGACGCGGCCTCCTTCGACCGCCAACTCTTGCGGGCACACCGGATTGACCGCATGATCAAAGGCGTCGAGACGGGCGACGCCTGGGAAGAGATCCTCGAGATGAGCCTCGCGCTCGCCGGCCGGCCCGCCCTGCGGCCCGCCGCCTGAGCCCGCCCCGCAACGCCGGACATCCATGAACGACCTGAACACCGCGAACGACGTCGCCGCCCTCATCGCCGCCCTCGGGCAATCGGCCCGCGAGGCGAGCCGCGTGCTCGCGCGCGCCGGCACCGCSGCCAAGGACCGGGCSCTGGAGGCCGCGGCCGAGGCCCTGGTCGACCGCGAGAAGACGATCCTCGCCGCCAACGCSAAGGACGTGAAGGGCGCKCGCGCCGAGGGMGCGGACGACGCCTTCATCGACCGCCTCAAGCTCACCGCCAAGGTCGTCGAGGAGATGGCCGAGGGGCTGCGCCAGATCGCGCGCCTGCCCGATCCCGTCGGCGAGATCACGGACCTGCGCTACCGGCCCTCGGGCATCCAGGTCGGGCGCATGAGCGTGCCCCTGGGCGTGGTGGGCATCATCTACGAGTCGCGCCCCGACGTGACGGCGGACGCGGGCGGGCTGTGCCTGAAGAGCGGCAACGCGGCCATCCTGCGCGGCGGCAGCGAGGCGATCCACTCCAACCAGGCCATCGCCGCCTGCCTGCACCTGGGGCTCAAGGCCGCGGGCCTGCCGGAGGCCGCGATCCAGCTCGTGGGCACGACCGACCGGGCCGCGGTGGGCGAGCTCATCGCCGCCGAGAAGTTCGTCGACGTGATCGTGCCGCGCGGGGGCAAGAGCCTCGTCGAGCGCATCTCGAAGGAGGCGCGCGTGCCCGTCATCAAGCACCTGGACGGCGTCTGCCACGTCTACGTCGACGAGGGCGCGGACCCCGCCAAGGCGCTCGCCATCGTGGAGAACGCCAAGACCCAGCGCTACGGCACCTGCAACACCATGGAGACGCTCCTGGTGGCGCGGGCCGCGGCGCCCGCCGTGCTGCCGGCCATCGGGAGGATGTTCGCCGCCAAGGGCGTGGAGATGCGCGCCTGCGCCGAGTCGAGGGCGCTCCTCGCCGCCGCCGGCGTGAATGGCGTGGGCGAGGCGAGCGAGGACGACTGGTACGCCGAGTACCTCGCGCCCATCGTGGCCATCGCCATCGTGCCGGGCCTCGACGAGGCCATCGCGCACATCGCGAAGTACGGCTCGCAGCACACCGACGCCATCGTCACGCAGGACTGGGCGCGCGCCCAGCGCTTCCTGCGCGAGGTGGATTCCGCCTCCGTCATGGTGAACGCCTCCACGCGCTTCGCCGACGGCTTCGAGTACGGGCTGGGCGCCGAGATCGGCATCTCGACCAACAAGCTGCACGCGCGCGGCCCCGTCGGGCTCGAGGGGCTCACCTCCCGGAAATGGATCGTGCTCGGCGACGGGCACGTGCGAAGCTGACCCATTGGCCTCTCCCATCGGTCTTTTCGGAGGAACGTTCGATCCGGTCCACTTCGGCCACCTGCGGCTCGCCGCCGAGCTGCGCGAGGCCTTCCGGCTCGATCGCGTCGTCTTCCTCCCCGCGGGGCACCCCTGGCAGAGGAGCCGCGACACCTACGCCGGCGGCGCCGAGCGCGTGCGCATGCTCGAGCTCGCCATCGCGGGCGAGCCCGCCTTCCGCGTCGACGACCGCGAGGTGCGCCGCGGGGGCCCCAGCTACACCGTGGACACGCTCGAGGAATACCGCCGCGAGGCGGGCCCGCAGGCGCCGCTCGTCTTCCTCTGCGGCACCGACGCCTTCGCCCGGGTGGAGACCTGGCACCGCTGGGAGTCGCTCTTCGAGCTCGCGCACTTCGCCGTGGCGGTTCGCGCCGACGACCCCGGCTGGCAGTCGAAGGGGCCCGGGGCCATCCCCAAGGCCCTGTGGCCGCGCGTGACCATGAGCCTGCGGGACATCCTGGACGCGCCGGCCGGGCGCATCATGACCTTCGCGATGACGCCCATCGCCATCTCGTCGACCGCGATCCGCGCCCTGCTGCAGGCCTCCGCCTCCATCCGCTACCTCACCCCCGACCCCGTGGTCGACTTCATCCACCAGCACCAGCTCTACGGAACTCGAGGGTTCCCGGCGAAGCTGGGATAAACGACATATGACAAGACAACTCACGACCCTCGCCAAGAAGAAGCTCGTCGTCGCCGCCCTCGAGGACATCAAGGCCCGCGACATCCTGGCCATCGACGTGCGCAGGATCACCTCGATGTTCGACTGGATCGTCGTGGCGAGCGCCGACTCGGCCCGCCAGACCAAGGCCCTGGCCCGCCACGTGCGCGACAAGCTCAAGGAGGCCGGCTGCGCGATCGTCGGCACCGAGGGCGAGGAGGGCGCCGAGTGGGTGCTGGTCGACTCCGGCGACATCGTCGCCCACATCATGCAGCCGGCGGTGAGGAGCTACTACAACCTCGAGGAGCTCTGGGGCGAGGGCAAGTTCGACCGGCCCGCCAATCCCACCTCCCCCTCGGGCTCGCGCCTGGCCCACGCCTCCGAGGACGCCGAGCCGGCGCTCCCGCACGGAAAGCCCGGGCCCCGCGCCCGGCCCGCCCCGCGCGCGCGCAAGACGGCCGCCGGGGCGGCCAAGCCGCGGCGCCGCAAGCCCGCCGCCTGAATGCGCGTCTCGGTCGTCTGCGTCGGCCACAAGATGCCCGCCTGGATCCAGGCCGGCTTCGGCGAGTACGCCAAGCGCCTGCCGCCGGAGATCCGCCTCGAGGTGGTCGAGCTCAAGCCCGAGGAGAAGACGTCCGGCAAGACGGTCGAGAAGGCCCGCGCGCTGGAGGGCGAGCGCATCCTCGCCGCCATTCCCGGGGGAGCCACGGTCTACGCCCTCGACGAGAAGGGGCGGCCGGTCACCACGCAGGGGCTGTCGGTCCTGCTCGCCGGCTGGATGCGCGACGCCACGCACCCGGCCTTCGTCATCGGAGGCGCCGACGGCCTGTCGGAGGCGGTGAGGAACCGCGCGGACAAGCTGGTCTCCCTCTCCGCCCTCACGCTCCCGCACGGTCTCGTGCGGGTGCTGCTCGCCGAGCAGCTCTACCGCGCTTGGACAATCCTCGCCGGCCACCCTTACCATCGCGAATAGCGCCATGACCGTCATCTACCTCGCCTCCCGCAGCCCGCGCCGCCGCGAGCTCCTCGCCCAGATCGGCGTGAAGTTCGAGATGCTGCTTTTCCGCGAAGGCTCGCGCCAGGACGCGGAGACCAGCGAGGACGCCTTTCCCGGCGAGCACGCCGACGACTACGTGCGCCGGGTGGCGCGGCTGAAGGCCGAGGCGGCCTGGCAGCGCGTGGTGATGCGGCGGGGGCTGCGGCGCATGCCGGTGCTCGCGGCCGACACCACGGTGGCGCTCGCCAACGAGATGCTCGCCAAGCCCGTGGACGCCGCCGACGCCGCCCGCATGCTGCGGCTGCTCGCCGGCACCCGCCACCGCGTGCTCACCGCCGTGGCCGTCGCCTACGAGGGGCGCATCGAGATGCGCGTGAACGAGTCGTTCGTCACCATCGCCCCGCTGGACGAGGACCGCATGGAGGCCTACGTCGCCTCCGGCGAGCCCTTCGACAAGGCCGGCGGCTACGGCATCCAGGGCCGCGCCGGCGCCTTCGTGAGCCGCGTCGAGGGCAGCTATTCGGGGGTCATGGGCCTGCCCCTGTTCGAGACGGCGGAACTCCTGCGAGAATTCGGCGTATCCGTGCCCTGACGAGCGGTACCCCGGGGATCGCCGATTTCCGCCGATGCCCCGCCGATTGCCGCCGATAAATCGTCATAACGCTGAGTCGCGCCGTGGCATAGGCCGCCGTTTCGACGCGGAATCAACTCTAGACGACCCATCTGAAATCATCTGCGGCAATCGGCGGGGCATCGGCGATAATCGGCGTTCCCTGCCCTACCCACCCGCGAAGCGCAAGAGTTGAACGAGCAGATCCTCATCAACGTCACCCCGCAGGAAACGCGGGTCGCCGTCACCGAGCAGGGCTCGGTGCAGGAGCTGCACGTCGAGCGCGACTCCTCGCGCGGCATCGTCGGCAACGTCTACCTGGGCCGCGTCTGCCGGGTGCTGCCCGGCATGCAGTCGGCCTTCGTCGAGATCGGGCTCGCGCGCGCCGCCTTCCTGCACGTGGCCGACATCTGGATGGCGAGGAACGGCGACGGGCAGGTGAAGCCCATCGAGAAGATCCTCTCCGAGGGCCAGGCGCTCCTCGTCCAGGTGGTGAAGGACCCCATCGGCTCCAAGGGCGCGCGCCTGTCCACGCAGGTCTCCATCGCCGGGCGCCTGCTCGTCTACCTGCCGCAGGACCCCCACATCGGCATCTCGCAGCGCATCGAGGACGTGGCCGAGCGCGAGAACCTGCGCGAGAAGGTCCACGCCCTCATCCCCCCCGGGGAGTCCGGCGGGTTCATCGTGCGCACCGTGGCGGAGACCGCGTCGGAGGCCGAGCTCAAGGCCGACATCGACTACCTCGTCACGCTCTGGAAGCAGATCCAGGAAGCCGCCTCGACGGCGCCGCCGCAGGCGCTCCTCTACCAGGACCTGGCGCTCGCCACCCGGGTGCTGCGCGACCTGGTGACCGACACGACCGAGCGCGTGATCGTCGACTCGCGCGAGACCTTCCACCGCCTGAAGGACTTCGCCGAGAAGTACACCCCGAAGGCCCTGCCCGTCCTCGAGCACTATTCCGGCGAGCGCCCCCTCTTCGACCTGTTCGCGGTGGAGGAGGAGATCGAGAAGGCGCTCGCGCGCCGCGTGGACCTGAAGAGCGGCGGCTACCTCATCATCGACCAGACCGAGGCCCTCACGACGGTGGACGTGAACACCGGCGGCTTCGTCTCCGGGCGCTCCTTCGACGACACCATCTTCAAGACCAACCTGGAGGCCGCGCAGTCGATCGCGCGCCAGCTGCGCCTGCGCAACCTGGGCGGCATCATCATCGTCGACTTCATCGACATGGACACGCAGGAGCACCGCGACGCGGTCCTGGCGGAGTTCCGCAAGGCGCTCGCCCGCGACCGCACCCGCGTCACCGTGAACGGCTTCTCGCAGCTCGGGCTCGTGGAGATGACGCGCAAGAGGACGCGCGAGTCGCTCGCGCACGTGCTGTGCCAGCCCTGCCCGGTGTGCGAGGGCAGGGGCGAGCTCAAGACCGCGCAGACGGTGTGCTACGAGATCCTGCGCGAGATCCTGCGCACGGAGCGCCAGTTCGGCGCGAAGGAGTACCGCATCCTCGCCTCCCAGGTGGTGATCGACATGTTCCTGGACGAGGAATCCAACGCCCTCACGATGCTCGGCGACTTCATCGCCAAGCCCATCTCGATGCAGGTGGAGACGGCCTACACCCAGGAGCAGTACGACGTGATCCTCGTCTGAGGCCTCAGGGCTTCGGCGTGGATTCCTGCAGGAGGCGCCGCGCCTCCTTCAGCTTCTCGATGGACTGCTCGAGCGACTGGGTGGCGTTCGGGTCGAGCTTCTGCGTGCTCCCGAAGTCCAGCTTCTGGGTGCTGCCCGGGTCGAGCTTCTGCGTGCGGTCCGCGCCCGGCGGCTGGGCCGGGGCGGTCTTGCGCGTGCCGTCGGGGTTGTAGAGGCGCGGGTCGAAGGCAGGCAGGCGCTGCGTCTTCTCGCCGTCGGCTCCGCGCTCGTTGATGGTGACGTCGCCCGGGTGCCGGGAGAGCGCCGAGAGCATGTCGTCGGAGATCATGGGCGCGGCCGCCGGCGCGGCCGGCGCCGCAGGTCGCGGCGCGGCGGGCTTGGGCGGCTCCTCCTTCACGTGCGCCACCTCGCGGAAGACCTCCTGCGCGCGCGCGGCCCGGCGCGTGATCGTGAGCGGCGCCTCGAAGACCGAGAGCTTGGTGGTCTCCATGAGCTCCGGCGGCATCATCGGGGCGGTCTTCTCCACGGGGCCCGTGGCCGGCGCCGCGGTGGCCACCGCCTCCTCGCGCGAGACGCGCTGCAGCAGGCCCTCGATCATCTCGCGCTGCTTCATGAGCGCGTCGCCCACCGCCTTGAGCTCGGCCAGCTGCTCGTTGATGTTCGTCGACTTCTCGTTGATCTTGGAGAGGTTGTCCAGCCGCGCCTGCAGCTGCTGCTTGTGGTCCTTCATCTGGGTTTCCAGCGGCAGCGTGACCGACTGCACCCAGCGCTCGGTCTGCGAGCGCGCTTCGGTGAAGAGCCCGCGCGCCTGCGCGATGAGCGAGGCGTGGAACTTCTTCACGAAGAAGCTCTTGTAGTTGGCGACGTTGATCGGGTCGCGGCTGAACTCGTCGGTCTCCGCGACCAGGAGCTTCAACTTGGTGGCGTGCAGCTCCAGGTCCAGCGACGGGAAGGTCATCCGGTGGAAGCCGAACTTCTCCACGAAGGTGTTGTAGACGCCCTGCATGAGCTTCTTGATGTCCTCGCTCGCGGCGTAGACGCGCTCGAAGTCCGCGCTCATGAGCTTCGAGAGCTCGCGCATGGCGCGCTGCAGGCCCACCGTGGTCCAGGAGTCCTCCATCGCCTGGGCGCTCTGGGCGAGCATCGCGTCGAGCTTGGCGGGGTTGAGCATGTCCATCAGCGCCGAGCGCTTCGCGGAGAACGTCGAGTGGTTGACCTTGTACTCGGCGAGCGCGGCGTTGTAGGCGCTCTTCTCCGCGGTGATCTTCTGCCAGAGCTTGGTGACGACCTCGCGGCTCTTGCCCACCAGGCCCTGCAGCTCCACGACGGAGGCCTGGTTGGCCTGCTGCTTGTTGGCGATGGAGGCGCGCGAGGCGACCATCATCGCGCCTATCTCGTTCATCACCGCCTTGCACAGGATCTGCCGGCGCATCGGCACGATCTCGCGGGCGAGGTAGGCCTCCAGGGCCTCGATGCCGCTCTTCCTCACCAGGCCCGCGTCCTCGCGGATCTTGCCCAGCAGCGCCTTCTGCGCCGACAGCGGGAAGACGCGCGAGACGTCGATCGAGAGCGCCTTGGCCGTGGTGTCCACCATGCGCTGGACGGCCCGCTGGATCTCCTCCGGCGTCTTGAGCTCGTCCCACATGAGGTCGATCTTGTTGAGCACCGCGATCTTCTGCGGCAGCCCCGGCTTCACGTAGCGGTCCCAGATCTCCAGGTCGCTCTTGGTGACGCCGGTGTCGATGGACAGCAGGAACAGGATCGCGTGGGCGCTGGGCAGCGTCGAGACGGTGAGCTCGGGCTCCATCCCCAGGGCGTTCAGGCCCGGGGTGTCCAGGATGGAGAGCCCGTTGGAGAGCAGCGGGTGCGGGTAGTTGATCATGGCGTAGCGCCACGCCGGCACCTCGACCAGCTCCTCCTCGCCGGGAACCTCGCCGTTCTCGTTCACCATGGGCGCGAGGCCCAGCATGCGGGCCTCCAGCGCGTAGACCTTCTTCGTGTCGGCGAGCGCGGCGAGCGTCTTCTTCATCTCCGCCGCGGAGCCCGTGTTCAGCCGGATCTTGCTCCACTCGACGGGGTTGTTCTTGAGCTGCGAGATGGACTCGTCGCGGTAGCGCGTCTCCACCGACAGCAGCTTCAGGTAGGGCTCCTCGCTGGGATCGTGGAAGATCTCCGTCGGGCACATCGTGGTGCGGCCCACGTCCGAGGGGAGGAGCCGCTCCTTGAAGCTCGAGAAGAAGAGCGCGTTGATGAGCTCGGACTTGCCACGCGAGAACTCCGCGAGGAAGGCGAGCATGAGGCGGCCCTTGTTGAGGTTCTCCAGCAGGTCGTAGAAGCGGATGGACTGCTGGACGTCGAGCTGGCCGTTGGATTCCAGCCAGTCGTGGTACGCCGTCACCGAGCGCGTGAGGTCCTCGCGCCAGCGGTTGTAGCGGGCGATCTCGCCTTCGAAGCGGGCGTCGACGGGGGAAGCGGGGCTCACGGGTCGCTCTCTTGGGGAGGGACAGTGTAACCGCGCCGTCGCGCGGTGTCAGGCCGCGGTGCCCGACACCAAAAAAATGGCCGGACCCTGGGGTCCGGCCATGGAGGGAGGAAGCGTTCTGGCCCGGTAGACCTGGCCGCGGGGGGTGCCCCGCCGGCCGGTGCGGCGACGCCCTCAGGCGGCGCGGCGGAAATCCGGGTCGTTGGCGGGGGCCTCGGCGCTACCGGAGGCAGCTGCGGCGGGCACCCGGCTGGCGGCGCGGCGGACGGCCTCGAAGGGGCCGGCGCTCGGCAGGAGCAGGGTGCCGCGCTCGCCGCCGAGGGCGAGCAGCAGGTTCAGGACGGCCAGCGTGAGGACGGGGGCGGCGATGGCGATCAGCTGCGCGTTTTCGATGAAGAGGTTCATGTTCGGTCTCCGGTCAGTCGTTGGTGTTGGACGCAATCTAGGGCCGCCTCCCACCCCCCGCCAGCCCCATGCGACGAACTGGCGAAAACCGGGGATGAAACGCTTCCCCGGCCGGGGATTCGGGCCGTCAGCCCTGCTTCGGGCGCCCCCCCAGGACCACTTCCGCGAGGGTGCGGCCGTCGCGGTCGACGACCCGGACGCGCTCCACCTGGCGCCCGGCCAGCCAGGCGGCGACGGCCAGCAGCGCGAGCAGGGGAACGGTCACGGCCAGGAGCGTAATGACGAAAGGTGACAGGTCCATTTCCGCCTTCCTCCGGCCTCAGGCCGCGATGCGCTCGAAGGCGTCGTTGGCGGCCGCGGGGGCGGGGATCGCCTTCAGCGGGTGGGCCGCGAGCCAGGCGGCGGCGGCTTCCTCGGCCGTGGGCATCCGGGCCGGCCAGCGGGGGGCGCCGGGGTGATTCCCGCCCATTTCGAGGACCAGGAAGACCGGCAGGACGATGGCGTAGAAGGCGACGGCGGCGGCGATGAGTTCCATGGCGTTTCCTTTATCCCTTGCAGCCCCCCGGCAGGCCCCTGCCGGTCTCGGGCGGCGCGACTCGTTCTTCGCGTTGGTGCCCAGACTACGCACCCGCGGCCGCGGATTCGCCGGACTAATGCGGGGTGTTACGGATGAAATGTCGCCCCGCCGGGTGTGGAAAACTCCACACCGCCGGGCGGCCGGGGTCGGGGGCTAGAGGATGAAGCGGCCGATCATGCGCAGCGCCTCGCCTTCCAGCCAGGCCACCGGGAGCATGAGCACCAGCTGGCAGGCGATGAGGACGAGCACCGGCGTGATGTCCACGCCACCGATGGCAGGAATCGCCTTCTGGAACGGCTTGAGGAAGGGCCGCGCCAGGGCGTCGAAGAACGGCGCCACGGGGTGGTAGGGGTTCACCCAGGAAAGCAGGGCCTGGAGGAGCACCGCGCCCATGACGATGTAGACCGTGAGCCGCACGAGCTTCACCAGGGCGAGGAAGAGGATCACGGAGAGGGCTGCGCCGTTCACGATCTCGACGCCCTGGAGCAGGGACAGGATCGCGAGCAGGATCACCTCGCCGATCCAGGCCACGGCGAGCGAGGCGATGTCGAGCTTGAAGAGTCCCGGCAGCAGCCGGCGCATCGGCTTCACGGCGAAGTCGGTGAGCGCCATCGTGAACTGCGCGAGCGGATTGCGGGCCGGCGCGCGCAGGGCCTGCATCCAGAAGCGCACCAGCGCCGTGAGGATGAAGATGTTGAAGACCGTCTCGACGACGAAGGCGATGGCCTGGGCGAGCATGTGCTTCAGTCCTTTCCGAACTCGTCGCCCAGCTCGCGCGAGCGGGCGCACGCGGCCTTCACCGCCTCGACGAAGCGCGCCTTGAGCGCGGCCGCCTCCATCTCGCCGAGGGCGCGCTCGGTGGTGCCGCCCTTCGAGGTGACCTGCGCGCGCAGCACCGCGGGATCCTCGCCGCGCTCGCGCGCGAGCTTCGCCGCCCCGGCGAAGGTGCCCAGCGCGAGCGCCCGGGCCGCCTGCGGCGCGAGTCCCATCTCGACGCCGGCGCGCTCCAGGGCCTCGATGAAGTAGAAGACGTAGGCCGGCCCGCTTCCCGACACCGCCGTGACCGCGTCCAGGTCCTCCTCCCGCGGCAGCCACACCGTCTCGCCCACCGCGCCCAGGAGCGTCTCGGCGCGGCCGCGTCCCGCGGCGTCCACCGCAGGGGGCGCGTGGAGGCCCGTCATGCCGGCGTGCACCAGGGCGGGCGTGTTGGGCATGGCCCGCACGATCGCCGCGTGCCCCCCCAGCCAGCGCGAGAGGTCGGCGATGCGGATGCCCGCCGCGATGGTGACCACGAGGGTGGAGGCCGGCAGCGGGACGAGCGGGGCCACGGCCTGGCGCATCTGCTGGGGCTTCACCGCGAGCACGAGGGCATCGGCCAATGGCAAGCCAGGCCCGGCGGCCTCGCGCACCGCCACGCCGAAGCGCGCGGCGAGGGACTCGCGCGCGGCCGCGCCCGGCTCGATCACCGTGATGTCGGCCGCGGGGAAGCCGCGGGCCACCAGGCCGCCGACGATGGCCGCGCCCATGTTGCCGCCGCCCAGGAAGGTCACCTTCATGCGCTCTGCCTCCAGGCGTGCGCCTCGCGCTCGCCGAATATCGCGGTGCCGATGCGAAGCATCGTGGCGCCCTCGGCGAGGGCGGCCCGCCAGTCCTGGCTCATGCCCATGGAGAGCGTGTCGCCCTCGATGCCGGCGGCGCGGAGGGCCTCCAGCTCGCGGCGCAGCACGGCGAACTCCGCGCGCTGCCTCGCCTCGTCGCCCGAGGGGCTCGCCATGCCCATGAGCCCGCGGAAACGCAGCCCCGGCAGGGTGGAAACGAGGCGGGCGAGCGCCAGGGCCTCGCCCGGCTTCACCCCCGCCTTCGTGGCCTCCTCGCTGATGTTCACCTCGATGCACACGTTGAGCGGGCGGCGCCCGGCGGGGCGGTGGCGCGACAGGAGCTCGGCGATGCGCGCGCGGTCCACGGCGTGCACCCAGTCGAAGCGCTCGGCCACGTCGCGCGCCTTGTTGCCCTGCAGGGTGCCGATGAAGTGCCAGGTGGCCGGCAGGTCGGAGAGCGCGGCGATCTTGGCCACCGCCTCCTGCACGTAGTTTTCGCCGAAGTCGCGCTGGCCGGCGGCGAAGGCCTCCCGCACCATCCCCGGCGGATGCGTCTTGGAGACCGCCACGAGCGTGACCGCGCGGCTATCCCCTTGTAACGCCTCGGAAATGCGCCCTCTGACTTCTTGCAGGTTTTCCGCGATTGGAGACATAATCGACCCGGTATACAGGCGCATTTTACTCTGGCTGAAAGCCGGTCCTTCCCCGCGCCCCTTCCTTCCACTGCCGCGAGAACACAATGGACATTGCCGAGCTCCTCGCATTCTCCGTGAAGAACAAGGCATCGGACCTGCACCTGTCCGCGGGCTTGCCGCCCATGATCCGCGTGCACGGCGACGTGCGCCGCATCAACGTGCCGCCCCT